>VHCW01000038.1 GCA_016871575.1 Verrucomicrobiota bacterium | reverse complement strand
TCGGGCGCGCTGCGTTTTGATTTTGATTGCATCCCCAGTGTATGACAGAAACCGGAAGTTTCCGGAAGCTTTTTCTAGTCATTGCAACAAAGGGACTTATCACAGATTTACTTCCTTCAAGGCATTGGGGTTAAGGGGGGAATCCGAAAACCTCGGCGGACGGCCCGAAGTGGTCCTGACGCTTGCGAAATCTTCCTTTGGTCGCATTTCCTTTCCTTTCGGGGCACATCTTGACGGAAGTCCTATTCATTGTCAAACCGGCCTGCCGGAAAAGGTGCAGTTTGAAGTTTTGGGCAACCGCTCAATGTGGAGCAGGTTTGCAACCTGCTCTTCAATTACAACCAGGCAGGTTACAAACCTGCCCCACATTCCTGCCCAAAGGTTTGAACTGCACCCAATCACAGTGTGCCGCTTGCAGTCCGTTATGATTTGTGTTGAAGTGGGCACGATGAAACAGCCATTCGCTTTCGTTGCGTTGCTTGTCGGCGTATTTTGCGCGGCAAGTGCGTTCGGCGAAACTTTCTATGTGGCCACCACCGGCAACGACACCCACGATGGCCGCTCACCACAATCGGCATGGCGCAGTCTCGACAAGGTCAACACCGCCCCACTCCACCCCGGCGACAAGGTATTGTTCAAGCGCGGCGACGTTTGGCGCGGACAACTCCGCCCGCAAAGCGGCCACGACGGCGCGCCGATCTCGTACGGCGCGTATGGCGAGGGCGCCAAGCCGCGTCTGCTCGGTTCCGTCAGCCGCAATAACCTGCAAGACTGGCAACATGAAGGCGGCAACATCTGGATAACTGCCAAACCGACTCTCACAGAACTCGATTCACTGCGTAACTTCGGGTCGGCTCCGTGGTCGCTTCACACCGAGGGTGGCGCCCGTGCGCGGCTCTCCAAGCTCACCGATAACTCTTGGGCCATCAACTGCACGAACAGCGGCACCGCTGCCAACCATATCCAATTCAGTTGCACGGGGCTGACCGTTCACACCGGTGAAACCTACGCGGTGACACTCCGCGTCCGTTGTACCAAGCCGTTCTCGCTCGGTAACGTTCGCTTGATGAGGGCAACGGCGCCGTGGGGAAGCTACGGCAACGCTGCCACCACCAAGTGCGCTGTGACCGATGAATGGCGGGAGCACACTGTCCGGTTCAAAGCCACCAAGACCGCCTCAGACGGACGGCTCACTTTGTTCCTCGGCGGAACGTTGCCCGCCGGTTCGACGCTCACCTTCCAGCCCGTCTCTTGGAAACGCGTCGAGTGCAACGAAACCGAGGAGTTGAGCGTGGATGTCGGCAACATCATCTTCGACCACGGCAAATCCGCCGGCGTCAAGAAATGGAAACTGGCTGACCTCAAACAACCCGGCGATTACTGGTATTGCGCCGATACGTGGCAGGTGAAACTTTATTCCGACAAGAACCCCGCTGAACTTCACAAGAGCATCGAACTGGCATTGCGCCGGCACATCGTTAGCCAAGGCGGGTGCGGCCACGTCGTCTATGAAAACCTTGCGCTCTACTACGGAGCAGCCCACGGTTTCGGCGGTGGCAGCACCCATCACATCGTCATTCGCGACTGTGACATCGCGTGGATCGGCGGCGGCCACCAACTCACCCGACCCGATGGCAAGCCGGTGCGTTTCGGCAACGGCATCGAGTTCTGGGCCAACGCGCACGACAACCTCGTCGAAGGCTGTCGCCTCTGGGAAATCTACGACGCCGCGCTCACCAATCAGGGGAAAGGCACCAACACCGAAGCCAACATCACGTACCGCGACAACGTCATCTGGAACTCCGAGTATTCCTTCGAGTACTGGAACGGCCCTCAAGGTTCGATCACGCGCAACATCCGCTTCGAGCACAACACCTGCGTCAACGCCGGCTTCGGCTGGGGACACAACCAGCGTCCCGACCGCAACGGTCGTCACCTGATGTTCTACTCCAACCCGGCCACGACAACGGACTTCTTCGTCCGCAACAACATCTTCTGCAACGCCACCGACAGCGCGGTGCGCCTCTGGAAAGATTGGAAGACCGAGACGCTGACGATGGACCACAACTGTTGGTTTCAACCGGGCGGGATACTGATGTTGTTCCGCGCCCTCACATTCACGCCAGCCCAGTTCGCTGAATACCAAAAACAAACCGGGATGGATGCGCACTCGATTCATGCCGATCCGAAGTTCGTGAATGCTGAACGTCTCGACTTCCGTCTTGCGCCCGACAGTCCCGCCCGCAACATTGCCGCCGATGGTGGCCCGGCCGGTTCACGTCGCCGCTTGCAACACTGACGGGAATTGAGTTTTCCCCGCAGGCATAAAGCCTGCGGCTACAGGAAGGAACGCAGCCACGCCAACCCGTACTGTTCCGTATCAATGCAGCGGCTCCATCGTTTCGAGGTTCCACTCGTTGGATTTGAAGGGCGCTCGTGTCGCCGGCAGGTTTGGGTAGCCGCCTACCTCCTGTTCGCTGTGGATGATCTTGCCGTTGCCCTCCCGTGCCGCTCGAACAATCCGACGGTCAATTTCGTCGCGGTCCCACGGTCGCGCACCGGCGTTTTCTGCGACGTGTTCCCTGACCTGCGTCGCGGGCAACGGATTCAAGCCATCGGGCCAGAGCGGTTTCTCTTGCAGCGATTGGATGGAAGCGCCTCCCACCACCGGCGCGGACTTGCCATCCCGATCGAAGGCGAGGTTGTCTTCCATGAACAATTCCAGCGGGCTGTTGTCTGCGTTCATGAAAAGCGCAACTTGCGGCGCGGTGTCGCGGCCATGTTCCAGCAGATTACCAATGATGACGATGGCGCAGTCTGGCCGGCGATGGTCAGGAACGGCTCGGCGATGGTGAGCGTTTTGCCGTCAAGGTCAATGACACCGCCAACCTCGAACACGACGATGCGCGGACCTTTCGCCTGCAGCGCCTCGCGCAACGAACCGGCGCCGGTGGCATCGAGCGTGGTGACGCGAACAATTCTCCCGCCACGTCCGCCCGGCGTGAACGCCGCAAACCCATGCGCGCCGGGAAACGCGCGCCGAGGGGCGACCGTGTCAGCGGCGAAACAACAAGCCGTCAACGAAGCGCCGAGAAAAGCAAGAAAGATGGCAGGGAGCATTTTCATGGTTGCATCATTCGACGACAAAACACCCGCAAAGTTCAAGCTGGAATTTGGTTTCCTCCTTCCCTGCAACCATACAGGCTGCGGGGTGTCGGAGAACCGTACCCGCAGCGCGGAACACCGGTTGCGGTTCACGGCTCGAAGATGGCCACGTGAGCTTTGCCATCTGCGGTGATCCACGCGCGGAACATGCTCTCGGTATTGAAAGGCGCGCTGATGTTGCCTTGCGCATCGAGCGCAATCAGGCCGCCGCGACCGCCCTGCGCCGGGAGTTGGTTGTGAATCAGTGCGCACGTCGCCGTCACGAGATCAGAGTTGCCGTGCTTCATCCGGGCCGCCACATCGTAGGCCACGACGTTGCGGATGAAAAACTCGCCTTGCCCGGTGCACGACACCGCGCACACGCCGTCTTCGGCGTAGGTACCCGCGCCGATGATGGGCGAATCGCCGATGCGGCCGTGCAGTTTGTTGACAAGTCCGCCCGTGGAAGTGCCGGCGGCCAGGTGGCCGTTCTTGTCGAGTGCCACGGCGCCGACCGTGCCGTGTTTTTCTTTCGCTTGTTGGAGTCGCATTTGTTGCGCCGGCGTAATGAACCATTCGGGGGACTCAAATCGCAAACCATGTTGCCGGGCGAGCGCCTCAGCGCCGTCGCTAATCAGGAAAACATGCGGCGTCTTGGTCATCACCAATCGAGCGAGGCGGATGGGATTGCGAACGGTTTTCACGCTGCCGACCGCGCCCGCTTGACGTGTCGCGCCGTCCATGATCGAGGCGTCCATCTCCACCGCGCCATCCGCGTTCAAGACGGAGCCGCGACCGGCGTTGAACACTCGCGCATCTTCCAAGACCATGATGGCTGCCTCGACAGCGTCCAGACTGCTTCGGCCTTTGCGGAGCAATGCGTAGCCGGTTTTCAACGCCCGCTCCAGCGTTGCGCGGGCGTCCTTTTCCCGCTCGGCAGTCAGCTCCGCGCGTTTTCCCCCGGTGCCCCCGTGAAGAACGAGCGCAATCGGCGCTTCGGCAGCGGCAGACAAGGATGTCAGCAGCAAGAGCAAAAGAACGATCCGATGGACACAGGCGCGCATGACAGGCGGAGTTGTAACGGGCTTTGAACGACAAGTCAAATGGCGATACGCACCGCTTGACACCCGCGGGTCCTGTGTGAAACAAAGAACGACACCATATGAACGCCATTGTGTTGCTTCGCGCTGTTGTGTGCCTTCTGCTGATTTGCCCCGCGCTGCACGCGCAATTTCCCGGAACTTCGTGGGAGCGGTGGAGCGATGCCGAGGTGGCGAGACTCGGTTGGTCGCGGGAAAAACTGGCGGAGGCGCGCGAGTATGCCGGCACGCTGAACACGGAAGCGGTGATGATCGTGACACGCGGCAAGATTCTGGAGTCGTGGGGACCGGTGGACCGCAAGTTCAATGTTCATTCGATCCGGAAAAGTTTCCTCAGCGCGCTGTGCGGGATTCAAGTCCAAGCCGGGCGGCTGAAGCTGGACGCCACGATGGCGGAACTGGGGATTGACGACAACGAGCCGTCGCTCACCGAAGTGGAGAAACGCGCCACAGTGCGTCAACTGCTCCAAGCGCGTTCCGGTGTCTATCATCCCGCGTTGTATGAGACAGCCGGGATGAAGGCGCGCCGGCCACAACGTCACAGCCACGCGCCGGGCATGTTTTGGTACTACAACAACTGGGACTTCAATGCGCTCGGGACCATTTACGAGCAGAAGGCGAACGCCGGTATCTATGAAGATTTCAAGCGACTCATCGCAGAGCCGATCGGGATGGAAGATTACAAGGTGGCCGACGGCAAGTATGTCACCGGCGACGACTCGATTCACCGTGCGTATCCGTTTCGGATGACGGCGCGTGACATGGCGCGGTTCGGTCTGTTGTTTCTGCGCGGCGGCCAGTGGGAGGGAAAACAGGTGGTGCCGGCGGCTTGGGTGAAAGACAGCGTGACATTCCATTCCGATGCCGGGACCAGCGGCGGCTACGGTTATCTCTGGTGGATTTCCAAGAGCGGCCTGCATTTCCCGAATGCGACGTTGCCGGAAGGAAGCTACTCGGCGCGCGGCGCCGGTGGTCATTACATTCTGGTGGTTCCACCGCTCGACTTGGTGATCGTGCATCGCGTCAACACCGACATCAAAGACCGACGGGTCGAGTCGTCGGAGTTTGGGCAACTGGCGCGGCGCATTTTGCTCGCGTATCAACCGTCGCCGGTGAAGGGGGCCGTTCCGCCGTCGCTCGACGTGTTGCTGCCGCTGCTGATGTCGAAACATCGCGTGCCCGGCGCGGCGGTGGTGGGCATTGAGAACCGCCGCATCGCCTACGAGAAATATCTGGGCATTCGACAAAACGGCCAGAGCGCATTGGTGGATGGGAACACGTTGTTCGAGGCGGCTTCGATGACCAAGCCGCTGGCCGCGTATGCGGCGCTCAAGCTGGTGGAACAAGGGCGGCTCGATTTGGATCGTCCGCTCGTTTCCTATCTGCCGGAGCCGTATTTGAAGGACGAACCGCTGCATCGAAAAATCACCGCCCGGATGGCGCTCACCCACACGAGCGGTTTCCCCAACTGGCGCCCCAAAGGCAAGCCGCTCAAAGTGCTTCACGAACCCGGCACGGCCTACCGCTATTCCGGCGAAGGATTCCAGTTTCTTCAGCGCGTCATGGAACAAATCACCGGCGAGGACTACGAACAGATGATCCAGCAGATGCTGCTCCAACCGCTCGGCATGAACAACAGCCGTCATGTGTGGCAGAAAGCATTTGAGGATTGCGCCGCCGGCGGGCACGATTCCGAAGGCAAGCTCAACGATAACCGACGGCTCTACACGAAGCCGAATGCGGCCTACTCGCTTTACTGCACGCCGCGGGACTACGCGGCGTTCGTGCTGGAGATGATGAATCCCAATCGCAACGCAGCCCACTCGATCAGCGCGAAATCCATTCAAGCCATGCTGACGCCCTCCAGTCCGCCGTCAGGTCGGGAATTGCTGACGCGGCGCGGCCGCGTGGGAACCGGGGATGTGCGTTTTGGCCTTGGCTGGTCCATCGAGCCAACTGCCTCCGGCAATCGCATCTGCCACAGCGGCTCCAACGGCACCGGCTTTCGCAGCTACGTTGAGTTTGACCCGGCGAAAGGCCACGGCCTCATCATCATGGCCAACAGCACCCGTGGCGACCGGTTTTGGAAAGAGCTTCTGAGTTTCATCGCAACTCCCTGAATTATGAATACAACGCGCCGATCTTTCATTCGCAGTGGCCTTGCAATTCTGGCGTTGATGGTGGGATTCAACCAGGCAACCCTTTCGCAAGACCAACTCTGGAAACAAATCTACGACCGGCCGGAGCGTTTGGCCGCGCGGGAGCATCCGGTCATCGTGTATCTCGACATCCAGCTTGAGGATATCGTGCGCGGAGGATTGAAGAAACTCACCGATCCGCTGAAACAGGCCACTCCGAGCCGGATGCGGGAGCGATTCAAGGAACTGTCCGGACTCGATTGCCTGGTGTTCCATCGCAGCGAGGTCACCGGTGCCGATTTGGATCGGCCCAACGTCAAGGCCATTCTGATCAGCGGACGCAACACGACCGATGTGCCGCCCGACGACCGTCCGTTCTTCGATCTGATTCGCAACACGACAATCCCGATGATCGGTTTCTGCGGTGGCGGCCAGTTGATTGGGAAAGCGTACGGATTGGACATTGTCCGGATGCGAAAGCTCAAGGAAGGCGAAAAAGACCTGATGCCGACATATCATCCGGGATTTTTCAAGGAGCGCGGATTCCTGAAGGTGCAAATCGTCAAACCGGATCCGTTATTCGCCGGGTTGGGACAGGAGATTGCGGTGAAACAATCCCATGCATTCCAGTTGCCCGATGTGCCGGGGGGATACGACCTGCTCGCCTCGACTGCCGAGTGCCGCGTCCAGGCGATGAAAGACCGGAAACGCCTGGTCTATGGCGTCCAGTTCCATCCCGAACAATACGACGAGACCCACACCGACGGGCGAAAGGTGCTGGAAAACTTTTTCCGTCTTGCATTGAAAGAGTAACAACTCCCATGTCACGCCCATCCATTCTCGCGCCGCTCAAGGTCTTGGGGCCGGGCTTGATCGTCGCGGCGGCGGGCATCGGCGCCGGCGATGTGATCACCGCGACGGTCACGGGCGCGCAATTCGGCACGCAATTGGCATGGGCGTTGTTGGCGTGCGTGGCGCTGAAGTTTGCGCTCAACGAAGGATTGGCCCGGTGGCAACTCGCCACCGGCAGCACGATCATCGAAGCGTGCGCGCAACGGCTCCCCAAATGGGTGACCGTTTACTTTTTCCTCTATCTGTTGCTCTGGACGTTCTTCGTCGGCGGCTCGCTGTCGAATGCCTGCGGCTTGGCGGGGCACAGCCTGTTTCCACAGTGGCCGGTCTGGGCGTGGGGCATTGTGCATTCCGTGGCGGCGGCGGCGCTGGTGCTCGTGGGGCGATTCACATTCTTTGAGCGGTTGATGAAAATGCTCGTGGGCGTGATGGTGCTGGCGGTTGTGATTTGCGCAGTGCTGGTAAAGCCTCACGTCACGGAGATACTGCGTCATTTCGTCTGGCCCGAATTGCCGCCGGGTTCCGGCAAATCGGTGCTCGGCATCCTCGGCGGGATTGGCGGCAGCATGACGATGCTCTGTTATGGGTACTGGATCCGCGAGAATTCGTGGAGTGGCGCGGGATTTCAGCGCGCGGTGCGTGCAGACTTGTTGCTGGCCTATGCGGTGACGCTCTTGTTCGGGCTGGCGCTCACCGTGGTTGCGTCAGGGTGCAACGCCCAAATCATACAAGGCACCGGCATGGCGCTGGAGGTGGCGGCGCGGTTGAACGCGCTCTTGGGGCCGGTCGGACGATGGGCGTTTCTCATTGGCTTTTGGTGCGCGGTGTTCAGCGCGATGCTCGCGATCTGGCAGGGCGTGCCGTATCTGTTCGCCGACTTCGTGGCGCAACGCGCCCGTCTTGCGGATGCCGTCAAAGCGGACCTGAAAACCACCCGCGCCTATCGCGGCTACCTGTTGTTTCTCGCCGGGCCGCCGCTGGTGTTGTTGTTTACGGGCAGGCCGGTGGCGATGGTGGTGCTCTTTACGGTCATCGGCGCGTTCTTCATGCCGTTCCTGGCGGCGGTGCTGTTGTACCTGAACAATCGCCGGGACTGGATCGGTTCGTTGCGCAACAATATCATCCGCAACCTCGCGCTCGTGGTCGCGCTGGCGCTGTTCGGCTGGATCGCCATCACGGAACTCGTCAACATATTCTCCAAATGAAACCCAACCGGTTCCATGTTCTGTTGGCCGCGACCTTTGTAGCCACTGGTTGCGCCGGCGTGCGCGTGAGTTCTCCGCCGCCCACCGTCACCGCGAAGGCATGGGCAGTTGCTGACGGACGAACAGGGCGCTTGCTCGGCGGGTTCAATGCTGACGAGCCGCGCAAGTCGGCCAGCACGACGAAAATGATGTGCGCCTACGTTGTCTTGCAGCTTGCCGAAAAGAATCCGACCGTGCTGGATGAAACCGTGACGTTTTCCAAGCTGGCTGATTCGGCGCCCGGTTCGACCACCGGCATCACGGCGGGCGAAAGCGTGTCCGTGCGTGATTGCCTCTATGGGTTGCTGCTGCCGTCGGGCAACGACGCCGGCACGGCGTTGGCGGAGCATTTCAACTCTCGTTGTGCGCCGCCCGACAACGCCATGCGTGCCGCCGGCCTGGCCACGAAGAACCTGGCCACACGGGCCAACTTCGTTGCGGAGATGAATCGCACCGCGCGCCGGTTCGGTCTCACGCGGACCGTGTACCGATCGCCCTACGGCGACGGCGGCACCAGCGCCGACCGCACAACGACAGCGCACGACCTCGCGCGGCTGGCATGGCATGCGATGCGGTTGCCGTCTTTCCGCTCGTATGTCAGCACGAAACAACACGAGTGCCGTGTCCGTCAGACGGAGGGAACATTCCGCACAGTAACGTGGGACAACACCTGCCGTCTGCTCGGCGTGGACGGCTGCGACGGCATCAAAACCGGGTTCACTCCTTCCGCCGGTTGTTGTCTTGTCGCAAGCAAGCGTCGCGAAAAAAGCCACCTGATTTCCGTGGTGCTCGGATGCAAAACCAAGGACGACCGCGATGCGGATACGCGGGCGTTGTTCGAGTGGGCGTGGCCGCAAATGATTCCCCGTCCGTAGCAAAGAATGGAAATCGCGGAAGGAATTGCGTAAGGTGCATCCAACAAAGGATAGTTACGATGAATCTCTTCCGTAAAACCGCGTTCATCTTGCTGGCGACTGCCACCGTCGCCGTTGCGGCGGCGAAACGACCGGCGGAACAAAAGCTTCCGCGCCTGGATAACTTGCAGTTGTTCAACCTCTGGGACAAACAACCGGATGACGTGATGCAGTTGTTCGAGGCCTGCCAGAATGCGTTGAAGGCCAATCGCACGGCCACGTTCGCCGATGTGGCTGGCGATGCTGCCGTCCAGCGTCTCTGCGCCGAGAAACAGATCAAACATCTCGGCGGCCCGATGCTCGGCGACATCACTGCCACGAGCGCCAAAGTCTGGCTGCGCACGTGCCGTCCGTCGAGCGTCGAGGTGCGCGTCACGGTGGACGGGCGCGAAAAGAAGTTCGGCCCGGTGAAAAGCGCCACGGGAACCGACCTCAGCGCCATCGTGCCCGTCACCGGCCTGAAACCGGCCACGCGCCATCCGTACCGCGTGCTCGTTGACGGCGCGGAAATTCCGATTCCCGCTCATGCGGCGATGACGACACCGGCGGCGGACACGGTTCGCATCGCGTTCGGAACGTGTTCGCATCGGTTCGGGCTGGGCAACAAGAAACAGGCCGAGACGATTCGCCGCCGGAACCCGGCGGCGTTGCTCCTGGGCGGCGACGCCGCCGTGCAAGACCGGAACAATCACCTGGGAATGCACCGCGCGGACTTTGTGTTGCGCGATTTTTATCCGGCGTGGCAGGGGCTGGTGGCGGCGGTTCCCGTCTATGCGATCTGGGATGACCACGATTACTTCGACAACGACAAATGGGGGATTCCTCCGGGCTACACGGCGGAAGATCGCGCTGGTGTGTGGAGCGTTTTCCGCAGCGCTTGGTGCAATCCTTCGTACGGTTTCGGCGAGAAAGGAGGAGGCGTCTTCTTTCGGACGCGGATCGGGCCGTGCGATGTCATCATGACCGATGGCCGGTATTTCCGGGAGAAAGGCAACTTCCTCGGCACCGAGCAGATGAAATGGCTCGAAACCCAACTGCTCGACTGCCAGGGGCCGTTCATCATTCTCGCGTCCAGCACGATGTGGAGCGATTATGTGTCCAACGGCAAAGACTCGTGGGGAGTGTATGACCGGGAGGGACGCGAGCGCATCTTCAATCTGATCGAGAAGAACCGCATCGGCGGCGTCCTGCTGATCTCCGGCGACCGGCACGGCGCACGCGGGTTCCGGATACCGCGGCCGTCGGGATTCAACTTCTACGAGTTCGAGCCGGCCAGTCTCGGCGGCATCACGTGGGGTCCGCCGGCGATGGCGCCAAACAGCGAACACCAACTGTTCGGCCATCTCGGCTACGCCTTCGGCGAGTTCACCATCAACGCCGCCGTCGCCGACCCGACCGTGACGTTCCGCCTCATCAGCGAAACTGGCACAATCATCCACGAGAAAACGCTGACCCGCAGTCAATTGACACCCCAATGAAAAACAAAATCATCATCCTATTCGTTGCCGTTGCACTGGCCAATCTCGCATGGGCCGCATCGCCCAAGCCAAACATCCTCTGGATCATCATGGACGATGTGGGTGTCGAGTTCCCTTGTTACGGCGAAAAGGCGATCCAGACGCCGAACGTGGACCGGCTGGCGCGGGAAGGAACGCTGTTCACGCGCGCCATCATCACCGCGCCGGTCTGTTCGCCGTCCCGGTCGGCCATGATCACCGGCATGTACCAGACAAGCATCGGCGCCCACCAGCATCGCAGCGGGCGCGGCACGGAGAAGATTCATCTGCCGCCCGGCATCGAGCCGGCGCCGGCGCTGTTTCAACGGGCCGGGTATTACACTTGTAATGTGCCCTACGACAGGAAAGGCAAAGGCATCGGCAAGACGGACTACAACTTCGAGTGGGACGAAAACATCTACGACGGCAACGATTGGGCGGGACGCAAGCCCGGTCAGCCGTTTTTCGCGCAGATACAACTGCTCGGCGGCAAACTGCGTGAGAGCAACTGGCTGACGGACATCGCGCCGAAGGCGCTCGGCGCGCTGACGCCGCCGGAGCGGGTCACGCTGCCGCCGTATTATCCGCGCGACCCGGTGTTACTGGAGGATTGGGCGCACTATCTCGACTGCCTCCGGTATTGCGACCTGCAAGTGGGAGACATTCTCAAGCGGCTGGAGGACGAAGGCGTTTTGGAACAGACGCTCATCATCTTCATGGGCGACCACGGCATCAGTCATGCCCGCGAAAAACAATTTCTGTACGATGGCGGCATCCGCATCCCGTTCATCGTGCGCGGTCCCGGCATCGCGCGCGGCGCGGTGCGGAACGATTTGATCGAGCACATTGACATGGCCGCCACCTCGCTCGCATGGGCCGGCATTGCGATACCTGACCGGATGCAGGCGCGCGACATCTTTGGGAAGAATTACCGGAAACGCGATGCGGCGTTCGCGGCGCGCGACCGTTGTGATGAAACGGTGGAACGTATCCGTTGCGTCCGCACCGACCGGTTCAAGTACATCCGCAACTTCCATCCGCAACGTCCCCTGCTCCAGCCCAACGCCTACAAGGACGGCAAGCCGATCATCCAACGCCTTCGCGAACTGCACGCGCAAGGCAAGCTCAGCCCGATGCAGGAACAGGTTTTATTTTCCCCGACTCGTCCTGTTGAGGAGCTTTACGATTTGCAGGCCGACCCGTTTGAAACAAAGAACCTCGCCGCCGACTCGAAACACCGGCGCACCCTCGAAATGCTCCGCGCGCGGATGGATCGCTGGATGCGCGAGACCGGCGACCACGGTCCCGAATCGGAACGGATGTACGACAGCGACATGGCCGTTTATTTGCAGGCCATGCGGAAGCGTCCTGAACGCCACCGAATCATCGAGGAAAACATCCGCCAGATGAAACAATGGGCGAAGGAAGGCAAGTAGCAACACGCATCGCAATAGAGAAGGAGACCTGCAACATGAAACAACATCGCATCATCTTGATCGCAGGGTGCCTGGCCGCCATCGCAATCGGAACAGCGGCTGAGCCGCCTCGGTCATCTGTGAAGGACGACCGTATGAAGATGTTTCTTCAGAGGTTTCCGCAGGCTGACACGAACAAGGACGGCGTCCTCACGACGGAAGAGGAGCAGGCATTTCGTTCCAAGTTCGAGGAATCACGAAGACAGAAGCAGCAACAGCAGCGGCGCGCTGAACAGAACCGTCCTAAACCCACGCGCGCCGATGTCAAGTACGGGCTGCACGAGCGGAATTTGTTGGATCTCTGGTTGCCTGACGGGGCCTCCTCGAAAACGCCGCTTCCCGTCTTCGTTTACTTTCACGGAGGAGGATTTGTCGGGGGCGACAAGAACCTTTTTGATCCGACGGGCTACTTGAAATTAGGGTACGCCGTTGTCGCCGCGAATTACCGTTTCGTGAATGGCAAGGATGTGCTGACGCCGGTGCCGATGCAGGACTGCGCGCGTGCGATTCAGTTCCTTCGTTACCGCGCGAGAGAGTTTGGAATCAATCCCAACAAGATCGCGGTTGGGGGCGGCTCGGCGGGGGCGGTCATTACGATGTGGATTGCGTACAAGGACGACATGGCGGATCCCCGGAGCGATGACCCGGTGCGCCGACAATCAACGCGCGTCACGTGCATCGTCCCGACAGCCGGCCCCACGAACCTGGATCCGGACTGGATCCGGAAAAACCTCGGCGGGCCGCCGGAGATCCATTCCAGCTTGAGCTTGTTCTACGGCGTCCATGATGGCGACTATAACAAGCCGGAAGTGAAGAAACTGATTGCGGAGTCCTCGGTCATTAACCATGTCACCGCTGATGATCCGCCGACGTTGCTGATCTATTCGGGGACACTGGACAACCTGCCGTTGCCGCGCGATGCCTCGCAAGGGCTTCTCATTCATCATCCGCACTTTGGCAAGGTGCTGAAGGACAAGCTGGATGCCGTCCGCGTCGAGAGCCGGTTCCATCACGAAGGCGCGCGCCCGTTGCCCGACGATCTTGCGGAATTTCTGGCAAAACATCTACGGGGAAAACCTTGATGCTGTTTGACCGCGCGTATCAGGTGATCTCAGCGTTTCGTCTTCGTTCGGGAATTGACCGACAACGACACACTCTTCCCTGAAACTCCTTCACGAACCTTGACGCGCTGTCCTCCATGAACCGGTGCGATGGGCAAAGTGAGGGTGCCATCACGCGTCGTATGCCAGCCGGTGAACTCGCCAACGTGCCCGGATGGAGTACTGACTTCCACAAACACGGGGAACGCAGCGGGCAGAATGTTCCCTTGTTCATCATGCACACTGACCCGAATCGGCAAAGAGCCTGACGTCGTTGTCGGTTCGGCGTGGAGCTTCAGAGGTCCGACCGGCTGATCCAGCAAGAGCAGGACAGTGCCTTCGCCGGGAGCAAAGTCGAGATCAATTACGGCGCAGTTCTGTTCGTTGCGGAACGGGATTGCTTTGCCCCTGCGCAAGTCGTAAACCGCGCCGGTGTTTCCTTGAATGTGAACGGTAGCTTGCAGGGGAAGGCCGTCTTCCAGGACCAGACCGTATCGTCCTTGTGTGTTGCCGCTGCGCCGGGCGTCGTTGACGAGAAACAGGTAACGACCTGCGCCGGAGAGGCGCAGCCGAGCGACCAAGTCGGGATTGGAAACGGCAATCGGAAAACGGACGCGCGGTTCGAGTTGCTCCCGGAGTTCTTTTCCCTTGCGAATCACGGTCTCTTTCCGCTTTGCGGCTTTTTCGCTGATTGGCTCGGTCTTCCAGAGGATGTTGGGCTGGATGCCGGGTGCGAGATGTTCGTCCGCGACAACGATGCCTCCGCGTTTCTGGAAGGCGAGAATCTTTTCCGCCACGCCCGCTGAAAGGACATCGCAATGAACGAGCACAATGGCATCGAGTTCCACCAAGCCGCCGGCGAGCACGATGTCGTCGTAGAGGATGCGCGGCTGGATGCTATTGTACAGAAGCGCCATGTAAGCGTCGTCCTGCCAGTTTCGGAACGGCCAGCCATACGAGCCGCGACCGGCAAACATCTCGGCGGTAAAACTTTGCAGGAAACCGACGCGAGGCGGCGGGTCTTCAAGAACGGCGAAGGTTGAGCCGAGCGGTTTCAGAATTGTGGTCAACAAATCACGAAGCCGTCCCGGTGTGGATTTGTCTCCGGCAGCGGGAACTGTACAGTCCTCCGGCATGATGTTGCGCAGGCCGTTGTAGGCGATGTGATCGAGAGGGCGGCTCACCTTGCTCCAGAATGCGATCTCCAATTGCTCTGGCGTGATCGTAAAATAACTGTCCGACAAGTCGAGGGATGCGTCGGCTGCTTCGGCGGCCATCCCCTTTGGCGTGACGTAGGATCGTTTGGTGAAAAGCTGCGTCATCATGATGGTCCGCTGTTTCCGGTTGCCATCGTGAGCCATGGCCAGCAATTCATCGGCGCATTTCCCGATGCGTGTCGGGTCAGGATGGATGTAACCCCAGTGAAAGAGCGCATCCACGTCGCCGTTGGCTCCGGGCAGCGACGGCACGCGCAGCGCCGGCGCGACGTAGCTGGTCACGTCCTCCCGGCCCGAAGTTCTGACCGCGCGATGCGCCGCATTGTAAATGCACGGCCAACCGTCGCCTTCACGCCAGAGCCAGCGATAGAAAGCGAGAATCGGATGTTGGTCGACGACGATGCGAGTTTCTGGAAAACCGGCCAGCGCGCGATAATCAACGCCGGTTTTTTGCAGAATCGCTTCCGGGATGTCCAGGCCGGACGCCTTGCGCCACGCCTGACGGGTCACTGGATCGAAACTGACTTCGCCATGCGGGCGTTTTTCCGGAGCGATATTCAGATATTTCCAGACACGGAACGGAGCCAATCGCCCGACCGTTTCGGCCACCCGTGCCGCAAAACTCTCCTGCGCTTCCGGGGCAAGAGCCACGAAGCGTGACTTGCCCTTTCCCCGTCGCGGCGTGCCGTCGCGGTTCATTTCGGGAAAACGTTTTCCCAACGAGGAAGCCGGCGACGCGCGCGCAATGGCGTCGAGGGCATCGCGCTCCGCTTCGTTGCCATCCTGATAGGCGGAGGCATCGAATCCCATTGCCCGCATCCGTTCGCCTGTTCCCTGCCACGATAACGCCGTCACGCTGGGACCGATGGACTGGATGCGGCGCGGTTCTGCAGGTGTGCGCTGCTCGACGGAAACGACGACCGTGGAAAACGTCGCCACGGCGAGAATGATAAGCGGATGCAACTTCACGATAAGGGTTCCTTGAGGCTTTGTACGCTGCGCGCCGCGAAAAGCAAGCATGAGTAACTTCGCCCTTGTTCGCCGGCTGTGTCAGTTTACAATGAAAAGCATGATCACCTTGAAATCAGCGCTTGCGTGGTTTGTCCTGTCAGCAGTTTTCTGTTTAACTGCCGCCGACGCCGGTGATGCCCGGCGCGGACCGTTTTTGGGAAACGGTTTTCACAACGGATGGGTTGACCAACACAGCGTCGTGCTCTGGACACGGTTGACGAAGACGATGGAGATGAACCGGAACGGGAAACAGTTCGTTGATCCCGGCGAAAAAGTGAACAAACAGTTCATGCAGGGAAAAACAACAACGCAACTGATCCCTGACCAGATTCCCGCGGGGTTCAGGCTGGAAGACATGGAAGGCGCTTGTCCGGGCATGGAGGGCGAAGCGCGCCTGACATATTACCCCAAGGGAGAGGAGAAAAAGAAAATCCAGACCGGCTGGACACCAGTCAGCGCGTCGAAAGACTTCACCGCACAATGGAAGCTGAAAAACCTGCGCGCCGGCACGGACTACGAGGCTGTGGTGGAAGCGCGCCCGAACGCCGGTGCGCAACCCAGCGACTGTGTCAAAGGGCGCTTCAATACCGCGCCGGCCGCAGATGCCGTGCGTGACATCCGATTCGTGGTTGTCACCTGCCACGAGTATCCGTTGCGCGATGCCGGGGCCAACGGACACGAAATCTACGACACCATGCTGAAGATGAAGCCGGATTTCTTCGTTCACACCGGCGACGTGGAGTACTACGACAAACCGCATCCGTACGCCTGGACCGAAGAGCTGATGCGTTTCAAGTGGAACCGGCTGTTCGCGCTGCCGTACCAGCGCAGTTTCCTCGCCAACGTCACGACCTATTTCATGAAGGACGACCACGACACGCTCAAGGACGACTGTTGGCCGGGCCAGACCTACGGCGCCGTGACGTTCGAGCGTGGCGCGGAGATTTTCGACAAGGAACAATTCCCCAGCAACGACAAGCCGTACAAGACCATCCGCTGGGGCAAAGACCTGCAAATCTGGATCGTCGAAACGCGAAACTATCGCAGCCCCAACACGATGCCCGATGGCCCGGAGAAAACGATTTGGGGCAAGGAACAAAAACAGTGGTTCTTTGACTCGGTCGCTCGGTCCGATGCGACGTTCAAGGTGCTCATCAGCCCCAATCCGCTTCTGGGTCCCGACCGCAAGAATAAACGCGACAACCACGCCAACGACAACTTCCGGTTCGAGGGTGATGAACTGCGCGCGTTCATCAATCGGCACAAGATGTTTATCACCAATGGCGACCGCCACTGGCAATACGTGACGCACCGGCCGGGCACTGATCTCTGGGAATTTGGGTGCGGTCCCGGTTCCGATGTTCACGCCGGCGGCTGGCCGCCGGACGACAAGCGCCCCGAACACCGGTTTCTCCGTGTCAAAGGCGGATTTCTCAGCGTCGAAGTGAGTCGTCGCGCCGGTGCTCCGTCCATTCGCTTTCGTCATCACGATGTCTTCGGCACCGTGATGCATGATGAGGTTTTCCCCGCAAAATGAATCGCATCATCGCAATCTTCATCGGCCTACTGACGGTCTTTGCCGTCGCACCGCGTCTCATGGGGGCATCGAAATCATCCAAGCCGAACATTGTCCTGATTCTCACTGATGACCAAGGGATCGGCGATGTTGGGATTCACGGGAATGACAAAATCCAGACGCCGGTCCTCGACCGGTTCGCGCGCGAAGGCATTCAACTGACGCGGTTCTACGTCAGCCCGGTCTGCGCGCCCACCCGCGCGGCGTTGTTGACCGGTCGTTATCCGTATCGCACTGGCATCATCCACACCTCGCGCGGCGGCGCGAAAATGCACGGTGACGAAGTAACCGTTGCCGAGTTGCTTCGCGGGGGCGGGTATCGCACCGGCATCTTCGGCAAATGGCATCTGGGCGAAAACTATCCCATGCGCCCACAGGACCAAGGGTTCGACGAAACGCTCATTCACACCTCCGGCGGAATCGGTCAGCCGCCCGATGAGGACAACAGTTATTCCGACCCGCGCCTGTGGAAGAACGGCAAGCACGTCCAGACACGCGGCTATTGCACCGACGTTTTCTTCGATGCCGCGCTGGAGTTTGCCGGTGCTGACCGCAAACGCCCGTTCTTCATTTATCTGCCGACCAACGTTCCGCATACGCCGTTGGAAGTGCCCGATGCGTGGGTGGAGCCTTTCCGCCGGCTGGGTCTCGACGACACGACGGCGCGGATTTACGCGATGTTGAAAAATCTCGACGACAACATCGCCCGGTTGTTGAAGCGCCTCGATGAACTGAAACTGCGCGACAACACACTGTTTATGTTTTTGACCGACAACGGCGCGCAACAGAACCGGTTCAACGCCGGTCTGCGCGACCGCAAAGCGGCAGTCTATGAAGGGGGCGTCCGCGTGCCGTGTTTCGCGCAATGGCCGTCGCAACTCCGGGGCGGCCGCTCGATTGACCGGATCGCGGCGCACATTGACGTGTTGCCGACGCTGCTCGACGCCACCGGCGTGCGGTTGCCGGCGGGCATCACGATTGACGGCACGAGTCTGCTGCCGTTGCTGCGCGGGGATGTTGAACCTGCGGCTTGGCCTGAGCGGACATTGTTCATCCAATGTCACCGGGGACTGACTCCCAAGCTGTTCCAAAATGCTGCCGCCATTCAGCAACGATACAAACTGGTCATGTCTCCCGGCACGTTCAACCGGGAGGATTTCGAGCCGTCGCCGTCGCAACCCGTGGTGGAACTGTACGATATGGAGACCGATTCCGGCGAACAACGCGATCTGGCCGGGCAGCATCCGAACATTGTCAGGAAATTGCGCGGCGAATACGAAGCGTGGTTTGCTGATGTGTGGCGTTCGCGACGGTTCACGCCGGGAATCATCCACGCCGGCAACGACGCGGAAAATCCGGTCCGGTTGTGCCGCTATCAGGATGCCACGTGGAAGTTCAGCCAGCCGCATGGTTGGGTGGTCAACATCGAACGTTCCGGGCGCTATGAAATCGCGCTCCGGCGCAAGGAGGCGACCGGCCCCGGCCGGATCGTGGTCAGTTGGCAAGGTCGCGCCCTCAGCCAGCCGGTGGCCGCTGGGGAAAATCGGGCGGTATTCACGCTGGCCGCTGCGCAGGGCACACTCGATGTTGTCTTCGCCCCGGATGAACATCTTCCGCCAACGCCCGCCAACAAGAATCTCGAAGGCGATCTGGACGTGCGGTATCTCGGCCCTTCCGCGACATCTCCTGAGCCGACCGGGAAAAAGAAAAGACGGTGATTGCCATGAAACGATGTGCCCTCATCCTGACGTTGTGCTGGATCTGCGTTGCGGCTGCACAGACGGAACCGGGCAATCTTCATGATTCGTCGCTTTTTCCTGCGGTGAAGATTTCAGTTCCACCGTCGCCACCATCCAACGGCTACTTGGTCGAGGTGCTCCAACGCGCCGGTTTCTTCTACGAACAACAACCGACTGGTGAAACAGGCCGCTCGCGGGTGTTGGTGCTCGCCGGCGAACATAAACTCAACAGCGGCCAGCGCAAGAAACTGGCTGCCTTCGTGGAAAACGGCGGCGCGCTGGTTTCGCTGGGCGGGTTGCACGGAATGCCGGAGTTGTTCGGCGTGGAATCAGTGCCAACCGGCATCGAACGGGGATTCGGTTCCAGCGGCGTGCAGCAACTCGGCGAAGGTTATCTCGATGTGCGGCAGGCGCGGCACCCGGTGTTCGCCGGGCTGAAAAGCTCGTTGCATTTCTTCGGCGGCCTTGCCGTGCGCGCAACAGATGGCCAGGCCTTCGGAAATGTCCAAGACCGTCACAAACGATCCAGGAAACTGCCGGTGTTGGTGGAACGACGCGTTGGCCGCGGGATGGCGCTGTTGATTGCGCCCGACCTGCTCAACAGCATCGTTCATATCCAGCAGGGGATCGCCGTGCTGCGCGATGGCACGCCGGCGTTCGACGGAACGATGCCGATCAATGACGGCGCGTTGAAGACCGATGACGGTCAGGTGCTCGACTGCGATTTTGATCGCGTAACGCCGGGCAAGGGCGAGGCGCCGATCTTTCTGTACCCCGTGGCGGATGAGTTGCGGTTGATCATCGTGCGCGCGATCCAACACGCCGCACAGGCCGTGGACCAACCGCTCGCGCAGATTGCGCCGTGGCCGCGCGCGTTGCCCGCCGTGGGATGCATCAGTCACGACAGCGACGGCAACAAACCGGAGCAAGGCTTGGCGTTGTTGGAACAAGTGAAAAAGGCCCGTGTCCGGACAACGTGGTGCATCATGTTCCCGTGCGCGTACCCGCGTTCGCTCTACGATGCGGTGCGCGCTGCGGACTGCGAGGTCGCATTGCATTACGACGCGATGAAGAGCAGCGCGGATCATCAGTGGGGATTCGAGCAATTCATTAAACAACTTCGCGGCTTATCCGAAAATAGCGGAGTCAAGGATCTTATCTCGAACAAGAACCATTACACGCGTTGGGAAGGGCGTCTGGATTTCTTCCGCTGGTGCGAAAAGGCCGGGTTGAAGGCCGACGGCACGATGGGGCCGAGCAAGCGCGGCGGTTGCGGATTCCCGCGTGGCACCTGCCAGCCGTGGCGTCCGCTGGACGATGAAGTGACGCCGCCGCGCTTTCTGGACGTTTACGAAATCCCACTGATCACGCAAGACCTCAACATCCATTTGCCGGCGAAACACGCTCCCACGTTGCTGGATCAGGCCGTTGCGTACGGCGGCGTGGCGCATTTCCTCTTTCACCCGGCGCACATTGGAAAACCCGGCATGGCCGACGCTTTCCAGACGTTGATCAAGGAAGGCCGCAACCGTGGCATGGAATGGTGGACACACGCCGAGGTGTGGCGTTGGGAAATGGCACGTCGTGACGTGCGTCTTGCGGGCGCGACGCCCGACGGCGCCAGACTTCGCCTGAAACTGTCGGTCGGACAACCGGTCAAGGACGCCACATTGATCGTGCGCGAACCGGACGGCACCATTCGGCGGGTGACGCGCGACCTGCCGCAAGGCGAATCGGTGGAATTCAGTTTCTAACACAACGAGGTGATTTCAATGTTCCGTCAATACGCAATCGTGTTTTTGGCAGTCTGTTCCTTCGTCGCGCAAGCGTCCGAACGGCAGCAATTCCAGGCGCAAGAATTGATCGCCGCCAAGCCGGGTGGTTGGATCTTCAAGCCGGGGGAGACGCCGCGAATCATTTGGCGCGACGCCGATGAAGTCCGAAGGCTTGGCTTCAATGGCGAACTCCGTGTCCGCTGGTTTGACGCCAACTTGAAGGAAAACGCTGCGCCCAATCAACCCGGACGTTGGCTGGCGTGGATCGAAGGGGCTGCGCCCAACGGGACGCCGTTTCGCCGGGCGTTGACCTTCTACGGACTGCCGAACAATTTCATGGGCGGCTATGTTCCGGACCTCACGGCGTCCTTGCCGCATTTTCCCGGCACGAACGCACCACCGGTCGTGCGAGAGCATCAAGCCGAACTCATACGAATGGCAACAGATGTCATGCAGCGCGCGGTTTTGGAGAGTGAGAAGGGCGCCATCCTGATCGCCGGGCTGACGGAGGCCAAACCGCTGGGACGCCCAGCGCGGTTTATCGAGTCGTGCGCGGTGATGAACGACGATTATCACTTGGCGTTGAAACTCAAAATGCAGGGATTGGAGAAACAGATTCGTCCGCTGCAACCGCCGCGCCGCCGCGATCCGCCGGCCGCGGCTCTCCGCAGCGGCTCGCTGCGCGAGGCGGGCATGAGCGACGATGCCAAGGCGAAGATTGACGGCGTCTGCCGTGAGTGGGCGAAAGACACCGGTGAACCGTTCGTGATATTGGTTGCGCGGAACGGCGTCATCGTTTCCCACGAAGCGTTCGGCGAGGACGCGGCTGGCAAGCCCGTCACGCGCGATTATCGTTGCTGGGTCGCCTCCATTACGAAGACGATCACCGGCATCCTGTTCAGCCGGTTTCTGGATCAAGGATTGGTTGGCTTGGACGATTCGTTGTCAGTCGTGTTCCCCGATTATCCGAAGAACAATCCGCGCGTGCCCACGTTCCGCCAGTGTTTCAACCACACCAGCGGCCTGGGCGGTCACGGCGATTTCGGCGGGATGCGCAATCCGCACTTCGAGAACGTCATCCTCAACGCGATTGACGTGAACGAGCCGGGCGCCAAGTACGCCTACAGCGGCGCGGGATTCGAACTCGCCATCAAGGCCATGGAAATTCTTGCGGGCAAGAGCGCCGTCCGGCTTTACGATGAATATCTCTTTCAACCGCTCGGTTTCGGCGACGTGCCGATTGGCAACGCCAGCTCCGACGGCGAGTTTACCGCGATGGAACTCGGCGTCCTGGCGCAATGGGTCGCCAATCGAGGCAGTTATGCTGAGTGGGAGTTCATTGCGCCGGAGACGTTCGAGAAACTGATGCCGGAACCAGTGCGCGTCGCGGACCGCGGGTACACCGAGGACGAAGGAATCGGCATCCATTGGGTCCATCACCTCAAGCCGGGCGCGAAACGAGGCGCCAAGCGACCCGAAGATCTGTTGTTCAGTCCGCGCACACTCGGGCACGGTTCCTTTTCCGGTTGCATGTTCGTGGTGGATCTCGACCAGCAACTCGTCATCACGCAGGTTCGCAAGCAAAGCGCCTTGCGCAGCGGCGAGTGGTCAGCGCGTTTCCTCCAAACCATCGCCGCCGCGACAAAACCGTAGATCGAGTGCTCCGTCAAACTTGAAGGGAAGGGTGTGTTTGTAGTAACGCACGCAGCCCCGTGTCGTTTCGGGGCGGAGTGCGGACCGTTTGGACGGGCCGATCTCTACAACGCCACTCCGCTTCGCTGCGTGGCTCACTACGAACTATCCTTTGAATATGCTTTGACCGCAGCGCCAGAATCTTTACGACGATTAGCCGATGGCCGCTCATCCGCCGTGTTCGCGGACGTGGCGGGAGAGGACGGCCCAGGCTTTCTGGAGCGCCTTGGCGCGGTGGCTGATGCGGTTTTTCACATCGGGCGACAATTCGCCGAAGGTCTTCACTTGCCCGTCGGGAATGAAGAGCGGATCGTAGCCGAACCCGCCGCCGCCGCGTTCGTCCTCGATGATGAGGCCGTTGCAAATTCCCTCAACGGCGTCCACCAGGCCGTTCTCATCGGCAATCGCCACGACACAACGAAAAGCGGCTGTCCGCTTTTCCAGTTGCACCCCGCGCAAGGCAGCCAGGAGTTTCTTGTTGTTCTCGTGGTAGCTGGCCTTCTCGCTGGCGTAGCGGGCGCTGCGGACGCCGGGTTCGCCGTTGAGCGCGTCCACTTCAAGGCCGGTGTCGTCGGCCAGCGTCAACATCTTCGCCGCCTTCGCGGTTTCGACGGCTTTCTTGATGGCGTTGTCGCGCACCGTGGGCGCGTCCTCGACGACCTCCTTCAGCCCTTTGCGGTCGGCAAGGGAAACGACTTCGAGATCGAGATCGGCGAGGATGGCGGCGATCTCCTTGAGCTTGTCACGGTTGCGGGTGGCGATCAGTAATTGCATGGCGGCGGATTATATTTGCCGCCGCCGAAATGAAAAGCCTATAGTGTCCCCGCTTTGCCCAACCAATTGCACATTCTCTACGCGGTTTCCCTGCTCATGGACATGAGCGTTGCGGGGCTGATGTTTGCCATCAGCCGTCGCGCGGCCGAACTCGGCGCGAGCGCGGGGGCGCTCGGCCTGCTCGGCGCCACGTGGCCGCTGCCGTACATCATCGCCTCGCTGACATCGGGGCGGCTTTCGGACACAATGGGGCGCCGCAACATTGCCGTCATCGGGTCTGTGGTGGCCTGCATCATCACGTTTGCGTGCGCGCGCACCACGAGCATTCCGTTGCTGATCGGCCTGACTGCGGTGTTCGGACTCGGCATTGGATTTTTCTGGCCGCCGGTCATCGCGTGGATCAGCGACGGGCCGCGCGGGGCGGCGCTGCACAAGCGATTGACGCAGTTTGGCGTGGCGTGGAACATGGGGTTGCTCTTGGGCTTCGCGCTCACCGGCTGGGTGTTCCGTCACTGGCCGCAACTGGCGTTCGACATTCCCGCGCTTAGTTTGGTGGTGATCATCGTCCTGCTCTTGTTGCCGGCCCGGCCGCATCACACCAGGGAGGAAAACACATTTGATTTGCCGTCCGTGCCGGCGGGGCGCGGTTTTCGGAAGACAGCGTGGCTGGCCAACTTCGGCGTCCGCCTCGCCAACGCCGGGGTGGCCGCGTTGTTTCCGCAACTGGCTTGGCGTCTCGGAATCGGCGCCGACGCGCACGGCGGACTGCTGGCCCTCATCAATTTCACCGCGATGTTGATGATCGCGGCGATGCAGGTGTTGACGTTCTGGCATACGCGCCTTTGGCCGCTCTGGGTGGCGCAAGCGCTTTGCGCGCTCGCCGCGGTCGTCATCGGCCTGAGCAGCAATATGGGGCTTTTCCTGGCGGCGTTCGCCGTGATCGGCGTGGTGGCAGGATACTCGTACCAAGCCAGCATCTTTTTCACGTTGCAGGAAATGACGGAGAAAGGCAAAGGCAGCGGCTTGCACGAGGCGTTCCTCGCCGGCGGTCTCCTGACCGGGCCGCTGCTGGCCGGCTGGGCCGGCAACGCCTTCGGGGTGCGCGCGCCGTACTTCGTCAGCGCGGCGGCGTTGTTCGTCGTCGTGGCCGCGCAGGTTGCAGTTGTGATTTGGCGGCGACGAGAGTATCTTTCGCCCCGACAGGAAACGACACCATGAACACACCCGACATGAATGAACGAGTGACCCGACGCAATTTGCTTCGCAATCTGGGCTTGGGCGTCGCCGCTTTCACGGCGCGTCCGCTCAACCGCGTCATGGCAGCCGCCGGCGAACCGCTCCACCAGCCGCCCACCGAATTCACCTTGCCGCCGCTGCCGTACGCGGACAACGCGCTGGAGCCGCACCTCGACGCCCGCACGATGGAAATCCATTACGGCAAACATCACCAAGCCTACGTCAACAGCCTCAATGCCGCCTTGAAAGGCCATGCCAATCTGCTCAGCAAACCCATCGAGCAACTCCTGAAGAATCTCAACGACGTGCCGGAAAAACTTCGCACTCCCGTCCGCAATTTCGGGGGCGGCCACTACAACCACGTGTTCTACTGGAATTGCATGAAAGCCAACGGCGGCGGCGAACCGGCCGGCGACCTCGCCAAGGCCATCAAGAAAAAGTTCGGCAGCGTCATTGCGTTCAAGCAACTGTTCAGCGCCACCGCCACCCGTCACTTTGGCAGCGGCTGGGGCTGGCTGGTGAAAAACCGCAAAGGCGACCTGGCTGTCGTCAGCACGCCGAACCAGGACTGCCCGCTCAGCCACGGACAGATTCCGTTGCTGACCGTGGATGTCTGGGAACACGCCTACTATCTCCACTACCAGAACCGGCGCAGCGATTTCGTGGCCGCGTGGTGGAACGTGGTCAATTGGGACGCCGTGGCCGCCGAGTTTGGCAGACAGTGAAGCCGCATCTTTTTCTCGCAGCACTGCTGCTGGCGGCGGTCGCGCACGCAGCCGACCCGATGCTGCTCTGGCCGAAAGGCGCGCCCGGCGAAACCGGCGAAATCAGCGCCGAGGGCGACACCACAAAACCCGATGGCCGCACGGTCGCCGGCAAACGGGTCACCCGCATCGGCAACGTCAGCCAACCGACCATCACCGTTTATGCGCCGCCCGCCGACAAAAACACCGGCACAGCCGTTCTCGTCTGTCCTGGCGGTGGTTACAACATCCTCGCTTATGACCTCGAAGGCACGGAAGTCTGTGAGTGGCTCAACTCCATCGGAGTCACCGGCGTGCTGCTCAAGTATCGCGTCCCCAGACGTCCCGGCGACGACAAACATTTGTTGCCGCTGGCCGATGCCCAGCGCGCAATGCGCCTGATCCGGTCCCGCGCGACGGAATGGAAGATCAACCCGCAGCGCATCGGCGTCCTCGGCTTCTCCGCCGGCGGGCATCTCACGGTCAACCTCAGCAACAACCATAACGAGAAAGTGTACGAACCGGTTGACGACGCCGACAAACTCAGTGCCCGTCCCGATTTTGCGTTGCCGATCTACCCGGCGTACCTCGTGGAAAAGAAGCAACCGGACAAACTCGCGCCTGATGTGACGGTCACGAGCCAGACGCCGCCAACGTTTTTGGTGCAGACGCAGGACGACAACATCCGAGTCGAGAATGCGATCTTGTACTATCTCGCCTTGAAGCAGGCGAAAGTCCCCGCCGAGATGCACATTTACCCAACCGGCGGGCACGGCTACGGATTGCGCCCGACGGACAGCGTTGTCACGACGTGGCCGAAACGCGCCGAAGACTGGATGCGCAGCCTCGGATGGCTGAGCCGTTAGCGAACGCGCTCCGGCTTCGCCGTCTCCCCTTCCATGTCGTACGGCAATTGCCAGACGCGCTCACCGGTGGAGTCGCAGAAGTACAGATGCGATTCGCTGAAGTTGTCCGGGTTGCCGTCGGCCCAGAACGCGAAGAACGGGTCGCGTGCGTTCACCGGGCGCCGAACGTAGTTGTGATTGCGCGGGCTGTTGCGCGTGACCTGCTTCGTAAGCGTCCATTTCACGCCTTGATTGGCGCTGGTCCAGAGACAAACCTCGCCGCCGCTGCCGTATGGCTGCGGACCCGGCAAGTGCGGGACGATGACGCTCCAGTTGTTGCCGCGAACCCAGATGCTCCCCAAGTCATAGTTGTGGTCGGTCTTGGTGATGGCGCTGGTTTCCCAGCGGCGGCCCGTCCAGCGCGTGAGGCGAAAGTCGCGGGGGTCGTTCTCCGGCCCCGGCGCGTAGCCGCGACTGGTCACATACAACAACAACGGATTGCCGGCCCGGTCGAAGTTGAGGTCGCACGTGTACATCAATGTGCCTCGCCCTTCGTAGTCAATGATCAGCGCGGGATTCTTGATCTCATTCAACGGAAGGGCGAGCGGTTTGCCTTCGACGGTTGTCCACGTCTTGCCGCCGTCCTCGGTCTGGACGTAGTAGAGGTTGGTGCGTTTGTCCACGCTGCCGCCGGGATGGTAGTTGAAGAAGGTGCCGACCTTTTTGCCGTGCGCGCCGCTGACCTGATAATGCCCGCCAAACCCGGCGAGTTTCTGGTCGTCACTCCACGTCCGGCCGTCGGCGCTGGTCTCCCAATAGAGTTCGCGGCCCTTGGTGTACTTGGTGAACAGGTGCAACCAGCCAAGCCCCGACAACGGCCACGGCTGCGGATAGGTCATCTCCTCCTCGGTGATGCGGTCGAACGCCGCGATGCTGTACGGTTCTTTGCTGCGATATTTGAAGCCGGGACGGTGCCGGCCGCGGCCGCTGACGAAAATCCAGACGTGACCATCCGGGCCAATGCTGATGCTGCCGTTGTCGTGCGGGTCGTCCACGCCTTGTTTGTCGTGGACGATCACGGGACGCGGCACAGTCCCGGTTTTGTGATCGTAGTAGGAAGCCATGATCAACAGACGACGATCCGCCTTCGCCGTTGTGCCTCCGTAGGTGAAGAATGTCTTGTTCACCTTCGGCGCATAGACGGCGAGCGGATTATGATTGGCGGTGTAGGTGCCGAGACCGCCGGAATACTTGTCGCCGTGCTGGGTGAACTGGCCGAGCGTGAACCAGATTCCGCGATAACCGCCAATCGTGCCTGAAAGTATGGGCCGTATCACTGCTTTGGGAGGGACATCCACATCAGCCTTTGGGGAACCCGACGGCAACTCTTCAATCGAATCGGCAAGGTAATACGCCTCGATCCGGACTGTGCCGCGCGAAGTTTCAAGCGCGACCTTCGACGGGCCGGCAGGTAACGGGAAATACCACAGCGTATCAACTTCGTGTTCCGCTTTCACCGGCGGCCATGTCTTCCGGAACACCACCTTGCCGTTGCACGTCACCGTCAACGTTCCGCCTATTGAGGAAACGTACCTGACCTTGAAGCCGAAGATTTTTTCCTTGTCAAAGCGCGTCTTGATCACCAACGGCGCGTGCAATTGCGATGACGGGCCGTAGAGACGTGTGCTCAGTCCCCTCGCTGCGATAATCGCCGCTTTCGCATCCAACGATGTCAGGTCCAATTCCCACGTTTCCGGTTGTTTGCCTGACTCTGACACGCAGGGCCGCAACAAGAGCAGCCCTTGATTCGCTTCCACCGCGCCAACGCAGCAACAGAACGACAAGAATATCAGGATTGAAAATCTCATGATTTCAGAACGCTCCCAAGAATAGCCATGGTTTCGCGCTGCCGCTGCTCGACGAACGCGCGCGCCTTCGCTGTTTTTTGTTTTGCGGCAACCGGATCCTTCGCCATCGCCAGCACCGTCGGCACAATGCGCGGGATTTCCTCCTCGACATCGAGATCGAACAACCAGTCGCCGAGACCGATGTCGCGCCACATGATGCCTTTGCTGGTCTGTTCCGCAAACCGGCACACAATCGCCGGAATGCCGTTGCCGATGCACATGATCGGCGAATGCATCTCCGACCCGAAGATCCCGGCGGACCGGACATACGTGCTGAGCGCCTCGTCGGTCAGCCAATATTTCTCGCGCCAGACCACTTTCTTTTTCACGTCGGCCGGCAACTTGTCGTAGAACATTTCCTTGCCGACCGCCATTTGCGTGGCGTCTTCGGGACAGAGCAACACCTTCAACGGCGTCTCGCGCACCACGGCAATGATCGCCGCGCGCAAGGGCGCGTGGTCGTGTTCCTTCATCGCCTCGTTGTGCGCGTGCTTCTTCTCGTCGAACGCCACGTTCTTCTTCACTTTCCAGTAAGGCGTGAACCGCAACCGGGAAAGACAACAAAGGAACTTGCCTTCCTCCAAGCCGTTCGCCTTGAGGAACGCCTTCGCCGGCGCTTCGTTCCGCAGGTCCACCGCAAACGCCCCATCGGGGCCGAACTCCATCACCGGACTGCGGACGCCATTGTCTTTCGCCAGCTTCATGGAGACCGAGTCACGGAAGAAAACGAACTTCGCCCCGCTCATCAGCTCGATGCTGTCGGGCGTGAAGTTGGTGACGGTGATACCGTAGATGCCGTAGGGTTTCCCCGTTTCCTTGCGCCATCGGGCCACGTCCTTCGCCGCGACCAGTGACGGTCCCGACCCGTGCAGCAGGAAATCGCACTCATCGAAAGCGGCCTTGACCGCTGCCGCACCCTGCACCAACGCCACCTTCGGGAACCGCTTCGCCAACATCTCCGCCACGCCGTTATCCACATTGCTCGGCCATAACCGCACCTCGACATCCGGCAAATACCGTTCCAGCAACGTCAACACCCCCGGCGTGTGGCCGATATCGCCGATGTTGACCGTCTGCCACGACGACCGCAACACCATCCGCCGCGGACGTTTCCCCGCGCCCCAAGCCGTCATCCAACCGCCGAGCGCTGCCGCAGCCGTTCCTTGAATGAAATGTCGTCGAGTAATCATTGTATTGTAACCACAGCCGCCATTTTGTGCGTGGTGCCGGGGGCGAGGGTGACGGCGTGTTGTTTGCAGTTGGCGGTCTCGATGCAGAGCATGTACGGCCATTCGTCGTCGCCGAAATCGGGCATCGCTTTCGCCTTCGCGATCCACGGGTTCCAGACCACGGTGGCGTCGGAGCCTTTCTTCTCGACGATCAATTTGCGTTTCAGCACGGGGTCATGCACGACGCAAGTGGCGCGGGTGTCGAGATAGACACGGTCGGTCTCACCGGTGAAACGGATCGGCTCGCTGCCCTCCCGTTTGCGGGCGAGGCCGGCGAGGTTGTCGAGGTACTCGGTGTTCTCCAAGCCGGTGACGGTGACCTCGCGGATGTCGCCGACGGCCAGGTAGGTGTGCAGGGCTGCCTCGAATTGTTCGGGTTGCGCGCCGGTGTTCCGCACTTCAAACGCCATTTTCAGCGCAGGACCGATTTCGACGTTGAACTTCGCTTCAAACGGGGGAAGCGCGAGGCTGAACAGCATCGAGTTGGCGGTCGTGCGTTCGATGACCCATTTGCGGAGACGGGCAAGGCCGTGCATGGGAGTCTTTGGCGCGGCGGGATCGCGACCGGGACCGAACCACGGGAAGCAAATTGGGACGCCGCCACGAATCGGTTTGTCAGGTTCAAACCAGCTCTTGGCGCTCATGAAGAGGACGGGTTTGTGTCCGCTCGGCTGGAAATGGGCGATGTGCGCGCCGTGCTGGTAGATGTTGGCTTCAGCTTCGGATGTCTGGATGATGATCGGTGTCATGGATTCATCGTAGCGAAACGGCGGGCACTTGCAAGCGTTCCCGTCACCTGCTATTTTCGGCGCCGATATGCCACGAAAGACAACAACCAAACGCGCGCCGCGCAAATCACAAAAGAAACAACCTGGACTGAAAGTGTTGATGATCGCGTCGGAGTGCACGCCGTTTGCAAAAACAGGCGGCCTCGGCGACATGGTCGCCGGATTGTCGAAGGCGCTGGAGAACGCGGGACACGACGTGCGGATTTGCATCCCGCTGTACGCGTCGGTGGATCGCGCACGGTGGAATCTGAAGTTCGAGAAGAACGCCTGCGTCCACATGGGAGGCGGCGAGGAGCATTGGGTCGGCGTCCATGCCGGCGCGCTTGATGGCGGCGTGAAAGTCTGGTTCGTCGAGTACCAGCGTTTTTTCGGGCGGCGCGGGATTTACGATGAGGACAACCGCGAGTACGACGACAACGCGTTTCGTTTCGGGTTGCTCTCGAAGGCGGCGATGCAGATTTGCAAGGACAACGGCTGGATTCCCGACGTGATTCACGTCCACGACTGGCCGTCGGCGGTCACGGCGGCGTTGTTGAAGACGTGGGACCGGATCCTTTCGCCCCTGTCGCACACGGCCAGTGTGTTGACGATTCACAACATCGGCTACCAGGGCGTTTATCACGCCGGCGTGATGAACTATCTCGGCATCGGCTGGGAACATTTTACCACTGACAAGTTCGAGGACCACGGACGGATCAATCTCCTGAAGGGAGGGATTCATTTTGCCGATGCCATCACCACCGTTTCGCCCACGCACGCCAAGGAAGTTCTCACGCCCGCCGGGGGAAAGGGACTGGCGCCGTACCTGAACAATCGGGGAGCCGATTTTTGCGGCATCCTCAACGGGTGCGACTACGAACACTGGAACCCGGCCACCGACCCGTTGATTCCACATCGCTACACGGCCCGCGATCTCACCGGCAAAACGATCTGCAAAACGGCATTGCAGGGGCGATTGGGGCTGGAAGTGGACGCGCGACCGCCGGTCTTTGGAATCGTCAGCCGGTTTGCGCCGCAGAAGGGATTCAGCCTGTTGATGGACGCGCTGCCGCGCGTCTTGAACACGATGATTGTCCAAGTGGCCGTCCTCGGCAATGGGAACCATCAGACGGAAGAGTTTTTCAACTGGCTTAGCCGGAACTATCCCGGACGGGTTGGCGTGCACATCGGTTTCAACGTCGAACTGAGCCACCTCATCGAGGCGGGCAGCGATTTTTTCCTGATGCCCTCGCGGTACGAGCCGTGCGGCTTGAACCAGATGTATTCGCTGAAATACGGCACGCTGCCCATCGTCCGCGCCACCGGCGGCCTCGACGACACGGTGCAAAACTACGACGAGACCACCGGCTCGGGTACCGGCTTCAAGTTCTGGGCGGACACCTCGGCGGCGTTGTACAACACCGTTGGCTGGGCCAACGCCACGTGGCACGACCGGCCGCGCCACATTGCCAAGCTCCGCCAGCAAGCGATGGCGCAGGATTTCTCGTGGAAAAAGTCAGCCGCGCGTTACGTGGAAGTCTATCAACGGGCTATCGGCAAGCATCGCAACTAAATCCGCGTGCCGGCGGGCACGGCGCCGTTCTTGGGGATGACGACGATGCCGTCGCGAACGTAGTAGTTGGAGCCGTCCTCGTCGGGATGACCGGTCTTGTCAGTGATGATTACGCCGTCGCCAAGGTGGGCGTTCTTGTCAATGATGGCGCGCTCGATGTGGCAGTCGCGTCCGATGCTGGCGTGCGGAATGCCGAAGGAGCGTTCGTCGCGGTCGTGCGTTTCGAGGCGCGTGCCGAAGAAGTCGCAGCCCATGATGATGGTTTCCTTGATTTTGCAACCGCTGCCAATGAAGGAGCGAAGGCCGACGATGGAGTTCTCGATGTGCGATTTCAAGATCACGCAGCCGTCGGCGATCAGCGATTGGTCAATCTGGCAATCGAGAATCTTCGAGGGCGGCAGAAAACGGGCGTGCGTATAGACGGGACGGTTGCGCTCGAAAAAGTTGAACGGCGACTGGAGCCGGCACATGGCGAGGTTGGCGTCGAAGAACGACTTGATGGTGCCGACGTCCTCCCAGTAGCCTTGGAACACATGGCCGTACACGCGCTCCTTGTAGATCGAGTCGGGAATGATGTGCTTGCCGAAATCGGCCTTGTCGTTGTCGAGCGCGCGCAACAATACGTCCGTGTTGAACAGGTAGATGCCCATCGAGGCCATGAACCAGTCGCTGCCTTCCGGCAAACCAAGCGACGTAACCATGTCGGGCGCAATCTTCAGTTGGTCGAGCAACGCGTGGTCCTTGGGTTTCTCAGCGAAGCGGATAATCCGCTTGTCAGCATCGAGTTCCATGATTCCCAACCCGACGGCGTCTTTGCGCGACACGGGAATCGTGGCCACCGTCAACGCCGCCTTTGTGGCGATGTGTTGTTCCAGAATCAGGCGGAAATCCATGTGGTAGAGTTGGTCGCCCGAAAGAACGAGCACGCAGTCCGGGTCGTTCTGGGTGAAGTACCGGAGGTTCTGGCGCACGGCGTCGGCCGTGCCTTGATACCAACTGCCGCCGGCGTTGGTCTGTTGCGCGGCGAGCACCTCGATGAACCCGCGTGTAAACCGGTCGAAACTGTACGTCGAGTGGATGTGACGGTGCAGGGAGGCGGAATTGTACTGGGTCAGGATATAGATCTGGCGGATGTTGGAGTTCAGGCAATTGCTGATTGGAATGTCCACCAAACGGTATTTGCCGCCGATGGGCACTGCCGGTTTTGACCGTTCCTTGGTCAGCGGAAACAACCTCGTTCCCGCGCCGCCGCCCATGATCACGCCCAGAACATTCTTTGTCAAAAACTCCGCTGCCATAAAGTTTCACCTCTTTCGTGCGCATTGTACGAGGAAGCAACGCCTTTCGTCAAAGCCAAATCCGCCTCCACAATTCGCTTGCCGTGATTCGCAACGTGCTGCATCTTTCCCGCCATGGAACAACCCATCCCCCCTCTCATCCAGCCGTCCGCGCCAAAACGCACCGGCTGGATTGTGTATTCCGTGATCGCCACTTTCTTTCTTTTCCTGAGCTTGCTGGCCGGGTTCGTCCTGCTCGGCCTGCTGGCCGACGACGGCCCCACCCTCTTTGAAGGGAAACGTCACCGGCATTACTACGAGTGCTACCTGCAAGGCGACACCGACACGCGCAACAAGATCGCTGTCGTCTATCTCACCGGCATCATCTCCGGCGGCTACGATGGCGACATCAGCCAGGAAGGCATGGTTGGCGACATCAAGGCGCAGCTTGCCCAAGCCGTGGAAGACACCCGCGTCAAAGCCATCATTCTCCGCATCAATTCCCCCGGCGGCGAAGTGGTCGCCTCCGATGCCATTTACCAGGCGCTCGTCAAAGTCCGCGATGACCACAGGAAACCGATTGTCGCCAGCATCGAATCGGTCGGCGCCAGCGGCGCGTACTACGCCGCGATGGGTTGCAGCCATCTCATGGCCACCGACCTCACCATCACCGGCAGCATCGGCGTCATCATGCAAAGCTTCGGCTTCGGCGGCCTGATGGACAAGGTCGGCGTCAAGTCCCACACCTTCAAATCCGGCAAATACAAAGACCTCCTCAATCCCACCCGCGCACCGACCGAGGACGAGAAGGCGATGGTCAACACACTCATCATGGAGGTCTATGACAAGTTTGTCGGCATCGTCGCCAACGAACGCAAACTCGACGTGAACGAACTGAAGTCCACCCTCGCCGACGGGCGCATCCTCTCCGGCCACCAAGCCCTCCGGGGCAAGCTGATTGACGGGATCGGTTACTTTGATGACGCCGTGGACAAGGCGATGGAACTCGCCAATCTCAAAAAAGCCAAAGTCATCACCTACCAAGCCCCATTTTCCTTGAGCCGGCTATTTCGTTTCTTCGGCGAGAGCAAATCCGGCAAGATTCAAATCCAAGTCGGCCCGACATTGCCAAAGCTCGAAACCGGCAAACTCTACTTCCTGCCGGCGTATATGTTCCAGTAAGCCTCGCTAGCCTGCGCCGAGCCTGAGGAGCGTCTCCACCAGACCGGGAATCGTGTGCTCTTTTGCTTCGGCGGCAACTGACAGACCGCCCGCTTTCGCGGCGGCTGTCGTTTGCGGGCCGATGCTGACAATGCGCAAACCCGGACACTTCTTCAGCAACTCCGGCACGTCGAGCAACTCACAGAAGTTCTTCACGGTCGAGGAACTGGTGAACGTGATGATGTCCGCGCCCTCCACCAGCAACCTCGCGCGATGACCGGTGCGATCATCGGGGTCGGGAACGGTCCGGTACGCGTCGAGGTCGTCCACGATGCCGCCGAGTTCTTCGAGGCAGCGCGCGAGTTTTTCGTCGGCGAGATCAGCGCGCGGCAGCAGGAACTTGAGGTTCTCGCAACTGACTTCCTTGCGGAACGTCTCCAACAACGCTTCGCCGGTGAACTCGGTCGGTTGGAGGTCCACTTGGAGGTGAAGCGCGGCGAGTTTCTGGGCCGTGGCGGCGCCGATGACGGCGATCTTGAGGCCGCCAAGGTCGCGGATGTCGTCGTGGTGCGCAAAGAATTCACAAAAGAAAGCGTCCACGCCGTTGGGACTGGTGAACACGAGCCAGTCGTAGGTGCCGATGCTCTGGACGGCTTCGCGCAGTGGCGCGGAATCTTTCGGCGGCTTGATGGCAATGGTCGGGATTTCCAAAACGTCCGCGCCAAGTTCCAGCAGGCGGCGGGTGAGTTCGCTCGCTTGTTCACGGCTGCGGGTCACGACGATGCGTTTGCCGAACAGCGGCCGCTGCTCGAACCACTGCAAACTCTCGCGCAGCCGCACCACCTCGCCGATGATCGTGATGGCGGGCGGCTTGAACTCCGCGGCGCGCGCGACCTCGATCATCGTGGCGAGCGTGCCCGTGATGGTTTTCTGTTGCGGCGTTGTGCCGCGGTGCACCATCGCCACCGGCGTATCAGGAGTCATTCCGTAGTTGATCAACTGCGAAATGATCTCGCCGATCCGTTCGACGCCCATCAGGATGACGCGCGTGCCGGAAAACTGCGCAACACTTTTCCAGTCAACTTGCGACTCGCCCTTCGTCGGATCCTCGTGCCCGGTGACGACCATGAACGCGGTAGCGACCGCGCGGTGCGTGACCGGGATTCCGGCGTAGGCCGGCGCGGCGATGGCGGAACTGATGCCGGGCACAATCTCGAAGTGGATGCCGGCTTCGCCAAGTTCCTGCGCTTCCTCGCCACCGCGTCCGAAGACGAATGGGTCGCCGCCTTTGAGGCGCGTGACGATCTTGCCTTCACGAGCCTTGGCAATGAGGAGGGCGTTGGTCTCGTCCTGCTTGAGCGTGTGTTTCTTGGCGGACTTGCCCGCGAAGATCAACTCGGCGTCAGGCCGTGCATAGCGGAGCAATAGTGGGTTGACGAGGTTGTCATAGACGAGGACGTCGGCCCGCTGGATGCATTCGAGCCCGCGTAACGTGAGCAACCCCGGATCGCCGGGGCCAGCGCCAACAAGATAGACTTTGCCGGTGATTTTCATTCTGAGATCTTTCGGGCGGCTTCTTCGCCGAGTTTAAGGGCTTCGGTCTTTGGGCCGGTGACGTTGGCGCGGCGGACGCGGGAACCGTCGTGTGTGAACTTGGCGGCGATGAGATCGAGTTGGTCGCCGGTCGCGGTCGCGTGCGCGGCGTAGGGCAACTGGCAACCGCCGCCGGCCGCGTGGAGGAAGGCGCGCTCGGCTTCGCCGCAGGCAAACGTGTCGGCGTCGTTGATGGCGTTGAGGAGGCTGAGCGCCGTCTCGTCGCCGGCGCGGGCTTCGACGGCAATGATCCCCTGCCCCACGGCGGGAACCATCTCGGCGATGTCGAGCAACGGCCAGCGCGCGTCGAGGAGGCCGAGGCGTTTGAGACCGGCGGCAGCCAGGACCATCGCGTCGAGTTCGTCGCGCTCGGCAAACTTGCGGAGCCGGGTGCCGATGTTGCCGCGCATTTCCTCGACCTGCAAATCCGGGCGGCGCGCCATCAGTTGGGCGCGCCGGCGAATGCTGCCGGTGGCCACGCGCGCGCCAATCGGCAGGTCGGCCACGCGCCGCGCGGTCTTGGCAATGAACACGTCGCGCGCATCTTCGCGCGACGGCGTGGCCCCGATACACAGCCCCTCCGGCAAGGTGGTCGGCAAATCCTTGAGGCTGTGGACGGCAAGGTGAATGGCGCCGTCGAGAAGTTGGTCTTCGATTTCCTTTGTGAAAAGCCCCTTGCCGCCGGCGTTGCTGAGGGAAACATCGCCGAACATGTCGCCGCTCGTTTTGATGATGCGAATCTCGATGGCCAGGCCCGGATGCGCCTGTTGCAGAAGGGTGCGGACCAGTTCCGTCTGCGCGAGGGCGAGCGGACTGCCGCGGGTGCCGATGAGGAGCGCGTTCATGGGAAATGTTGTTCGAGCCACGCGGCCACGGAAGCGACGCGTTCAGCGATCATCGCCCGGCAGACGGCGATTTCGCGTTCGCGCGCCGCGAGGTTTTCCTGTGCAATCTGTTGCAGGTCGTCCATGTTGTAGAGAAACACATTCTCCATGCCGCCGCACGCGCCGTCAATATCGCGCGGCACGCCGATGTCAATCAGGAACAGCGGCCGTTGTTGGCGCGCCTTCATCAATGGCTCCAGTTTCACGGGCGTGATGATCGGGTGCGGCGCAGCCGTGGCGCTGATGACAACGTCCACGCGGGGGAACTCCGCCAGCCAATCGTCGTAGTGGATGGCCTGCCCGCCGAGTTGTCCGGCCAGTCCGTCGGCCCGTTCACGGTCGCGTCCGCACACCAACAGCGTCCCAGCGCCGCGGCTGCGCAGCGCCTTGGCGGTCGCCTCGCTCATCGCGCCGGTGCCGATGACCAGGACGGTGCTGGCGCGCAGGTCGCGGAAAATATGCTCGGCAAGATCCACGGCGACGTTGGCAACCGAGGTCGAGCCTTGCGTGATGCCGGTGCTGGAGCGGACGTGTTTGGCGGCGGCAAACGATTTCTGGAACAACCGGTTCAACGCCGGGCCGGTCGCGCCGGCATGTTGGGCGGCGGCGTAGGCGGCCTTGACCTGGCCGAGGATTTCAGTTTCACCGAGCACCATCGAGTCGAGTCCGGCCACCACCTCGAAGAGGTGCGTGATGCAATCGCGGCCGTGAAACTCGTACAGGTACGGATCAATGGAATCCGCCAGTTTGTGATGCTCGTGCAGATAGCGGCGCATCCCGGCGATTGCCGTTTCGGCGTCAGCCGCGAGACCGTACAACTCCACGCGGTTGCAGGTGGAAATGATGGCGGCTTCCTTCAACGGCGCGGCGCCGAGCAACGCGCACGTCGCTTCGCCGAGCGCCGCGCTCGGAAACGCGATCCGCTCGCGCACTTCGACGGGCGCGGTCCGGTGATTCAGGCCGGCGACGATCAGTTTCATTGTGCCAGCCACGTCGCTCCCCAGTACGACGCCAACGTGAACACAAACCCGGCCACGGCGCCGCAAGCCGCCTTGCGCCCGCGCCACCAATTCATCGCGCGTCCGCCCAATAACAACGCGTACCAGCACCAAACCACCACGGCCCACACCGTCTTCGGCCACGGCCACGGCTCGACGATCCGTTGCGACACCACGCCGCCGGCCATTCCAACCGTCAACAACACAAAACCCACAAGCAACAGGCGAAAGCCGATGACATCCAATTGGTCCACCGCCGGCAACAAAAACAACAGGCGGCCCGGGCGTCGCGATTTCAACTGGCGTTCCTGAACCAGGTACATCGCGCCGACGACGGACGCCAGCGCGAGCGCGCCACAAGCGAGGATGCCAATGGCAGCGTGAAATTCGACCCACGCGCTGTGTTTATCCGGCGTCCTCGCCGGAACATCAATCGGCGCCAGCAACGCCATCGCCAGCACCACGGCGACCAACGGCGCCGAAAACGCGCCGAGGAACGACACCCGGTAGGACGACCCGATCAACAGGTAAAACAACACCGCCGACCACGCAATGAACACCTGCACCTCGAAAAGGTTCGTCAACGGACACCGGCCCAGATGCTGGCCGCGCCACAGCATGGCCAGCGTCTGCAATGCAAACGCCGCCACCATCAAGCCGAGACTGGCATGATGCAGTGTGCCTTCCGGGCTTCCGCGTTGGAGCCGTCGCGCGGTCAGGGCGCTGGCACCGGCGTAACACGCCAACGCGAACCAAAAGAGAAGCCTCTCATTCATCGAAGCGCCTTCTCCAATTGCTTGCGCAACGCTTTCGCGCGCGACGGCGCCGCTCCGCCCGTGGAGATGGCAATGGTGACACCGGCGCGACGGACAACGGACGGCACGATGAAGTTGCCGGCTTCCGGCGGGGCGGCGCAGTTGACGAGAAGGCGCCGTCGTTTCGCCTCGGCGCAGACGCGGCGGTTAACGTCGAGGTCATTCGTTGCGGCCACGACCAAGCGAGCGCCCCGCAGGTCGCCGGGCCGATAGGATCGTCGAATCCAACGGACATTTTTCATGCGGCGAATGGCAACGGTGATCGTCGGGCTGATGACCGTGACGAGCGCGCCCGCTTTGAGCAGAGAACGGATTTTGCGGGTGGCCACCTTGCCGGCACCGATGATGGTGACGGGTTGACCGGTGAGATCGAGGAAAAGTGGATAACGCATAAAAATTGGCGCTGGGGCGGACTCGTTGCTATTCTGTTTTGCTCATTTCTAGGTTAATTGGTCCTGTCGCGTCAAGATACAGCGAATACCGTGTCGAATGCGAGTTTGTTCTGCTGCGTCCGCGGGTTTGCCGTGGCGGCGGAAACACGGGGAGCGGAGAGCGGGAAGCGACGGAACGCCGCCGTCCCGGCGGGCGCGGCCACGGCGCGGTCCGAGCAATTCCCGTTTTGACTGAAACAATTGTTTCATGATAAACGGGAATTGAGTTGCGTGGAAATGGAGAGCAAACGCGTTTGCGCAGGTCTCCGCACGTTGTGCGCGGGTCTCCTGACCGCGCACGGGGTATGAGGGGGTGGCGATTGCCTATTCACATCGTAAAATCGAGCGTGCGAGCACACAGAAACTCTTTGCGTCTTTTGTGCCTTTTCGCGGCTTTCAAAGATACTTGGGATTGCCCCTTTTCTCTCAATTCCGATGAGCAACAAACAGCGTCATTTTCAAGTTTCAAGAGCTGACCCTCAGCACCCTCAGCACAAGCCCTCAGCACTCACTCAGCACTCACATGGCGCGCGACTTGCAAGCCGCCCAACCGGAGTACGTCGTGCTGACGGGCATCACGAAGATGCAGTGGCGGCAAGGCGTGCTGAACGTGACCTGTGATGCGGTCACGCCCATCGAGAAACCCTAAACCAACAATTCGGGCGTTCCATCACGCCCGGTACGCACGGGAGGCAGGACTGAGTCTCGACAGACACCGCCTCCCGTTTGGTTTTCGGCGGTATGGGGATCAGAGTGGAGCGACGGGCGCATGCGTCCTTTCACTCCCACGAATTGTTGGCCGTTATTGCGGTGTCACGAACTGATCGTGGAGCTTCCGCATATAGGAGACGGAAAACATCATCAGCAAAATCCCAGCGATGATTATCGCTCCCCAATACCATGGAGAATATAATGGGAGCGGATTCGACACGATAACCACGGTCGTCGCAGACTTCCCCGATGCGGCTCCGGCAAGACCTCCGGCACCCGCACCAAGACCGACACCAAGGAGAATCAACGCGCCAAAGGGGATACCAACACCGGTGCCCATGAGAGCGACCCCGATACCTCCACCCACAGTGGCAGCAGTACCGCCTCCAAGGACTGCTCCGCCCGCCGCACCAAGTGCGGCATTTCGTCCTTTCGTGCCAGCAATCGGGCGGTCTTCTTTCGTGACATATGTGGCGCGTGACATCTGCACACCCATGAAGACGAGCCAGATACCGAGAGCCATGCCTAGCCTGAATAATTCACTGATTGATTGAACGAAGGCCGGGGAGGCCGGTCAAATAGGTGATGATCAATCACCTATGAAAACCACCCACTCCACC
>VHCW01000037.1 GCA_016871575.1 Verrucomicrobiota bacterium | reverse complement strand
CCGACCAAGCTGACCAGCAAGTTCTGGCCGAAGAAGGGGGCGCAATGAGAAGTCGCATTTGTAGGCCGACTCTGCGAGTCGGCGCTACCGGGCGCGCACAAACGTCCGCCGACACACAGTGTCGGCCTACAACCTTGGGCTGATGGCGAAGATCAAGTACACGAAGAATGAGTTGAAAGCGCAACGCGACGCGTTGGCGCGGTTTCGTCGTTATCTCCCGACGCTGCAGTTGAAGAAACAGCAAATGCAACTCGAAGTGCGCCACGCCGAGGCGGCCCTCGAAGCGAAACGCGGCGAGGAAATCGCGGCGCGCCAGAAACTCGCGTCGTGGGTCAAACTCTTCTCCGAGCCGGTTGACTTCGCTCAGTACCTGCGTGTCACCCGCATCAACACCTCCACCGGCAACATCGCCGGCGTCAATTTTCCGGTGTTCGAGTCCATTGAGTTTGAGCGGACGACGCCGGACCTGTTCGCCACGCCGCCGTGGGTGGACGACGGAATCAAGATGCTCGAACACCTCCTCCGTGTGCGCGTCGAGACCCAGATCATTGAGGAGCAACTCCACCGGCTTCGCGAAGAACTCCGGATCACCACCCAGCGCGTCAATCTCTTCGAGAAGGTCAAGATACCCGAGACGCGCGAGAACATCCGTGTCATCCGCATTTTCCTCGGCGACCAGATGACCGCCGACGTGGTCCGCTCGAAACTCGCCAAGGCCAAGACCGTCGAAAAAGTGAGGGCCACCGCATGATCGTGCCGATGAAAAAAGTGACGCTGCTCTGCCTCGCCCACAGCCGGGAGGCGACGCTCGAACAGTTGCGCGACCTCGGCATCGTGCATCTGCGGCCGGTCAGCCAGCAGGAAAGCGAGAGCGTCGAGGCTGCCCGCCGCGAATACGAATACGTCCGCAACGCCCTTGAGATTCTCACGCCGCAACCCGACCGCGCACCCTCCGGCCGCGCGCCCCGCGAGGTCGTCGAAGAATTGTGGAAGCTCATCCACGAACGGCGCGCGCTCAATGACGAACAGGGCGCGCTGACGCACCGGGAACAACACATGGCCCCGTTCGGCAACTTCGATCCGGCCGCCGTGCAGGCGTTGCAGGCCGGCGGCATTTTGGTGCGGCTGTATCAGGCGTCGCCCAAACCGCCGCCGATGGTGACGGAGGACGCGGTGTATGTGGAATTGCACCGCGACAAGAACGCGGTCCATTTCGCCGTCATCAGCCGCAGTCCTGTCGAGATTCCGAACGCGCAGGAAGTCCCGTTGCCGGAGCAGTCGCTTGCGGAGGTGCGCGAACGCCTGGCCGCCATCGCGGCCCGTCAACGCGCGATCCAGGAGGAGATCGGACAGTTCGGAGGCGATCATCCGCGGGTCGCGGCGTTGCTGGCCGACGCGGAAGACCAATGGCGATTCGCCGCCGCGCGCGCGGGCATGGGGGCGGGAGCAGGTGAGACGATCGCGTACTTGCAGGGCTATTGCCCGGCAGAGCAAGTTGCCCGGCTGAACAACGCCGCGCCGTCACACGGCTGGGGATTGGTGATCGAGGAACCGGCAGAAGACGACCCGGTGCCGACGTTGGTTCGTTATCCGCGATGGGTCAAACCGGTTGAATCGCTTTTTGAACTGGTGGGCATCCTGCCCGGTTACCGGGAGGTGGACATCAGCGCGGCGTTCCTGATTTTCTTTGCGCTGTTTTTTGCCGTGCTGGTCGGCGACGCCGGGTATGGCGCGCTGTTTCTGATTACGAGCCTGGTGGCGGCGCGCCTGCTGCCAAAGACGCCCCGCAAAGTGTTCGTCCTGCTCAACATCGTCAGCGTGACGACCATCATCTGGGGCGTGCTGACCGGCGCGTATTTCGGCGTCGCCGTGGAACAGGGACCCCTGGCCCGGCTGCGCGTTGACTGGCTGAGCGACCCGGAACACGTCAAGCGCCTCTGCTTTATGATTGGCGCCGTGCATCTCTCGCTGGCCCATCTCTGGAACGTTGCACGCAACCCGCGCAGCCTGCAAGCACTCGCACAAGTCGGCTGGTTGTGCACGACGTGGACGATGTATTTCGTCGCCCTGAAGATGGTGCTCGGCCTGCCGGTGCCGGGATTCACGATGCCGTTGTTCCTGACCGGGGTGGCCCTCATCGTGTTGTTCATGACGCCGCCGCGCAAATTGAAAGGCGAATGGTTCAACCACGCGATGTTGCCGTTGAGCCTTGTGAGCAATTTCGTGGACGTCGTCTCCTACATCCGCCTGTTTGCGGTCGGGACGGCGTCGTTTGCCGTGGCCAACAGTTTCAATGCGGCGCTGGCGCCGATGTTGGGGCACTGGATGTCGGGGCTGGCGGCGGTGCTCTTTCTGTTTCTGGCGCACGCGCTGAACATCATCCTCTGCTTGATGGGCGTGATGGTGCACGGGGTGCGCCTCAATACGTTGGAGTTTTCCGGCCACGTCGGCATGCAATGGACGGGCGTCCCGTTCCAGCCGTTTCGCAGTGTCAAACAACCACAGACAGACTAATCACATCGAAAGGAAATCAACATGGATCCACAAACAGCAGTCACACTGGGCAAAATGAGCGCGGCCACCACCTTCGGGTTGGCGGCCATCGGTTCCGTGCTGGGCACCGGCTCGGCCGGTCCCGCCGCGATTGGCGCATGGAAGAAATGCTTCGCGCAAAACAAGACCGCCCCGTTCATCCTCATCGTGTTCGCCGGCGCGCCGCTGTCGCAAACCATCTACGGCATGATCCTCATGAACCAGATGGTGGCGATCTGCAACGCCGCCGGGTTCAACAACTGGGGCGCCATGCTCGGCACCGGTCTCTTTGGCGGACTGGCCATCGGCGCCTCCGCCTGGTGGCAGGGCAAGGCCGGCGCGGCCGGCTGCGATGCGCTGGCCGAAACCGGCAAGGGCTTCGGCAACTACCTGATGGTGCTCGGCATCATCGAGACCATCGCGCTCTTCATCCTCGTCTTCATCGGTTCGGTGTTCAAGGCGGCCTGATTGAGTCGCTGGCGTCGGTTGGCAGTTCAGTTGACAGGGGGCATTGCCGCAGCCGCAACTCGCGCCTGGCAATGGCGATTTTGTTGCTTGACCGCTGAATGCCGCCCGTTATCTTCACCGGCCTGACAGTAAACCGAGAAAAAAACGAATAAGAAAACTGTGCACCCGTCTATCCCCACAAACAGGGAGTAATAGAAAAATAATGAACCAAGCTGACGCCACCAGCCAAGACGCCACCGGCGACACAATGTCTTCCAACGACTATTCCAATGCACCCGGTGCCCCGATCATCCGGCACGCGGTCGTGCAACACGGCGAGATCACGCGCTTGATGTTGATGGTCACGCCGCGGGGGCAGGGTTCCCTTGCCGATCAGGTTGCCGAGGCGCTTCACGCCATCCAAGGCACGCTCGACGCGCAATCCGTCCCGCAACAGCCCACCGTCCAGACTGTGTTTCTCAAGCATGCCGGGGATCAGGCTGCCTGTGAACGTCTTTTTGTCAAACACTACCGCAAGGCCGGCCCCGTCAGCGTGTTCGTCCACCAGCCGCCCTGCAACGGCGCCGCGCTCGCCATTGAATTGTGCGCCATCGGCGGCCCCTCCGTGCGGCTGGGTCGTCCTGCTCCCGACACGCTCACCGTCAGCCACCACGGCATCAGCATGACCTATTGCGGCGGCGTCGCTTCCGGTTGCGCCACCGGCAACGTCTATGAAAAATCCCTCGACTCCTTCAACCAGATGAAGGTGAAACTCTCGAAGGCGGGCGTCACGTTTGACCGGGTCCTCCGGACATGGCTTTATTTGGGCGACATCACCGGTGCCGAGGGCGAACTGGAACGTTACATGGAATTGAACCGCGCCCGGACCGATTTCTTCGAGCACATTCGCTTTGGCAAAGGGCACCTGCTTGACGAGACCCGCGAGGGCATTTACCCCGCCAGCACCGGCATTGGCATGGACGGCACCGGCATCGTGATGAACTGCACCGCCATGGACACGCAACGCAACGACGTGTTTCTCCAGCCGATCGAAAACCCGCAGCAGACACCGGTGTATCACTACGAGACCTGTTATTCGCCGAAGTCCCCGAAGTTTTCCCGCGCGATGGCGCTGGTGGCCGATGGCGCGGCCACCGTGTGGATTTCCGGCACCGCGAGCATTGTGAATTCCAAGACGGTTCATCTCGACGACCCGCGCCGGCAGAGCGAGCAAACCATTGACAACATCGAGTGCTTGATTTCCGCGGACAACCTGGCCCAGCACGGCATTGCCGGCACCGGCGCGAAACTTTCCGACGTGGCCGGGTTGCGCGTGTACGTCAAACGACCTCAGGACTATCCCATCTGCCGCGCCGTGTGCGAGAAGCGGTTTGGCAAGGTTCCCATCATCTACACCGTCGCCGGCGTCTGCCGGTCCGACCTGTTGGTGGAGATGGAAGGAATCGCCTACGTCAAACGCGCCTTTGTTGACTGACGCGCGCTGCCGTAATAACTCTCGGCGATCAACCCCGTCCGGTGCCGCACGCTGTCGCGGATGGCGTCGAGTTCCCTGTCGCTGAGCGCCGTCACCGATTGCCAGGCGGGCCGCCCGTTGATCATGGCCAGCGGACGACGGGCGACCGTGCCGACTTGGACGAGTTTGATCTTCCCGCCGCCGGCTGGAATCTCCTGCAATCTTTCGCAATAAGCAGCGATCTCTTCCGGTGACGGACCGTGCCCATGCACCTTCATGAACAGACTCTGGATCACGATGGGGCGCGCGTGGGCGCACTCGGCGAGATTGTTCAGGATGCGCGCAAACGGAATCGCGCTGCGGTCAATCAACTTGAAATACGCCTCCGTGCCCGCGTCCAGCTTGGCCCAGACCTCGCCGTTGTGGGCGTCCATGATGGCCAGGCCGCGTTTCACCTCGGCGCGATTCAGCCCTGCCGCATTGGTAATCAACACCAGCTTGACCTCTTGTGGTTTGAGCCTCGCGACCATCTTGATGACCGCGGCGAAGTTCGGCAGCAGGGTCGGCTCGCCATCGCCGCTGAGGGCCACATCTTTCACCTGCATCAGCGCTTTTGGCGTCTTGCGGAACTGCGGATGCCGCGCCAGCGCGCCCGACGCCGCCAGTTGGAACATCGCGGCCAGCTCATTTTCCGCCGTCGGCAGATCAAACCGTTTGACGGCCGGCGCTGTGGCGCGGTCCACCTGACAGTAGATGCAATCGAAACAACAGTGGCGGTCCGGGTTTGCGTTCAGCCCGATGGAAAGGCCGCCGCTGCGCCGCGAGAGGACGGGATACACGAACTTGAAGTCCTCGAACTGGCGCGGGTGCTTCCGATGTGCTGGCAACAAATCCGTCATGGTGCCCGAAGATAAAACATCCTCGCGCCGATGCAACCTTTGCGTTAGACTCCGCCCCGATGGGCAATCCCAACTTCAAATCCGGTTTCGCCGTCCTCGTCGGCCGCACCAACGTCGGCAAGAGCACGCTGCTCAACGCGCTGGTCGGCACCAAGATCGCCATCGTCACCCCGAAACCGCAGACCACGCGCGACACCTATCACGGCATCGTCACCCGGCCCGAAGGCCAGATTGTCTTCGTGGACACGCCCGGCATTTTCCAGACCCAGCCCAGCAGACTCGTCTCCAATCTCCACCACAAAGTCCGCGACGCGCTGGAGGGGATTGATGTTGTTGTCCATGTCGCCGACCCGTCGCGTCCCATCGGCGCCGAGGATCATCGCGTTCTCGAACTGGTCGCCCACGCGCCACGCCCGAAGATTCTGGTTCTCAACAAGCTCGACCTCCCGTCCCTTCCGTTCCGTGCCACGTGGCTGCGCCTCGCGCAAGGCGGTGTCGCGGCTGCCGTCCCGGCGGCTCCCGCTCCCGCCCAGGCGACCGGGACGGGCGCCACGACACCGGCTCCGGGTTATGCCAGCGTGATTGAAGTCTCAGCCATCAAGAGCAAGAACATTGACTTGGTCATCCAAGCCATCTTCCGCCATTTGCCAGTGGGTCCCGCGCACTACCCGGAAGGCCAGGTCACCAACGTCACCAACGAATTCTGGATCAGCGAACTCATCCGCGAAAAACTGTACCTCAAAACCAGCCAGGAAGTGCCCTACACCGCCACCGTCCAGTTGGAAAAGATCGAGGACCGCAAGACCAAGGCCGGCGAACCGATGCTCTACATCAAGGCCGTCATCCTGACGACCGACGACCGCCACCAACGGATGCTCATCGGGCAGGGCGCGCGCAAAATCAAGGACATCGGCAGCTTCGCGCGCAAAGAACTCGAAGTCGCCATGAATCGGAAGATTTTCCTCGACCTCGACGTCCTCGTGGACGATCGCTGGATGGACAAGCTCACCTGAGCGGACCAAACCGAGGGAAGCGAGACGGCGTTCTCGGCAAACCGGAACCCCGACTGTCGAAAGCACGGCAGGGGAAGGATCAACAGCGACGACGCGAAGGCGCGAAGCAAGATTCACCACAAAACGCAGAGCCGTTCCGACTACTGAGAACTGCCTCCTGCCTCCTGCCCTTCCTGTCCTTGCGGAAAGTTGTTTCAGCGACGGCGCGCATCAATGCTTATACAACTGCGGTGGCGTAAAGATACTTCTGGAAGCCTGCGAAGGCTTGGTTGATCTCTTCGGGCTTGCCGCCGAGGTCGGCCACGGCATCTTGAATGGAGTCGTGGTACTTGAGCCGGAGCAGGGGCGTGAGCTTCTCTTGGTCGAGTTCTTCGACGCCGTCCTTGATGTAATGCTGGAGGACGAAATCGAGGAAGACTTGCTGCTTGGCGTCGAAGCGGGTGTTGATGTGGACTCGGGCATTCGCGGCGCGGACTTCGCGGGTGACCGGGGGCAAGGCGTAGGCGACGTAAGCCAAGACATCGAACAGGTCGCTTTTCTCGGCATCAATGATCTTTTGCATTTCGGCCAGACTCGCGGCGCTGAACCCCTTTTCGGCCAATCCATAAAGGAGCTTCTTGCGCGTGTCGGGGGCGCTCCAGAGGACGCGGAGTTCGGCTTCGTTCTGGAAGAAGTCCGGTAACTGGCCAAACAGCAACGTCATGAACTCCGGCGCGGAAATCGGCGTGCCGTCCGGATGCCAGAAGCTCGACATCATCATGTGCTGGATGGTGCGCTCCTTGCCGTCCGCGAGTTTGACTTTGATCCTTTGAGGGCGCGGTGATACTTCGCGGACTTGAGTGGGTGGTCGGGGAGGAACGAGCCGGTATGTCGGCTCCGGTTCAATTGGCTCGCCGTCCCATTCGGGATCGCTGAAATGTTGCTGCGCCTTCACGAAGTCGTAAATCGTGAAATAGTCCTTCCCGTCGTAGAGGCGCGTGCCGCGTCCGATGATTTGCTTGAACTCAATGATCCGCTTGATGGGGCGCATCAGGACGATGTTGCGGATGTTGCGGGCGTCCACGCCGGTCGAGAGCTTTTGCGACGTGGTGAGGATGGTCGGGATGGTTTTCTCGTTGTCCTGAAAATCGCGCAAATGTTGCTCGCCGAGTTCGCCGTCGTTGGCGGTCACCCGCTGGCAGTAGTTCGGGTCGGTGCTCGTCTTCATCTGGTTGATGAGGTCGCGCACGGCCAAGGCGTGGTCTTGCGAGGCGCAGAACACCAGCGTCTTCTCGGTCTGGTTGATCTGTTCCAGGAACAGCTTGACCCGGTATTCCTCGCGTTTCTTGATCTCGATGATGCGGTTGAAGTCCGTTTCTTCGTACCGCTTGCCCTGCTCGATCTCGCCCTCGATCACCGTGTCATCCGCCGTGTACACATACTCGTCGAGCGTGGTCTGGATTTGCTTCACCTTGAACGGCGTCAGAAAACCGTCATTGATGCCGTCCTTGAGCGAGTAGATGTAAACGGGATCGCCGAAATACCGGTAGGTGTCCACGTTCTCGTCGCGTTTCGGCGTGGCGGTGAGGCCAAGCTGCACCGCCGTCGCGAAGTACTTCATGATGTCGCGCCAGTTGCTTTCGTCGTTCGCACCGCCCCGGTGACACTCATCAATGATGATCAAGTCGAAGAAGTCCGACGGATATTCTCCGAAGTACGGCGTGTCATTCGGGCCAGACATAAAGGTCTGGAAGATCGTGAAGAACAGGCTGCCGTTCTTGGGCACTTTGCCTTTCTTGCGGATGTCCTCCGGCTTGATCCGCACCATCGCGTCCTCGGGGAACGCCGAAAAAGCGTTGTACGCTTGGTTCGCCAGAATGTTCCGGTCGGCCAGAAACAGGATGCGCGGACGCCGGATCGGCTGCCCGCTCAAGTTCCACCGGCTCTGGAACAGCTTCCACACAATCTGAAACGCGATGAACGTCTTGCCGGTCCCCGTGGCGAGCGTCAACAAGATGCGATCCTTGCCAGCGGCGATGGCTTCCATCACCCGCTCGATGGCGATGTCCTGATAATACCGGGTCGGATGCGAACCGCCCTTGTCCTCGAACGGCACCGCGGCAAACCGGTCCCGCCACAGTTCGGCAAGCTCACTGACCCCGCTCCCTGAGCCTGCCGAAGGGAACGTCATCTGCCAGAGTTCGTCCGGGGTCGGGTAACGCGAAATCTCGCCTTCCGTGCCGGTCTGCATGTCCACAGCGTAGATACCCTGACCGTTGGTGGCATAGGCATACCGGACGGCGAGCTTACCGGCGTAGTTCTTGGCTTGGGCGACGCCTTCGGTCAACGCCACATCCCACGCCTTGGCCTCGTCCACGGCCAGCTTCCGGTTCCGGTATTCCAGCACGTAATCGGCGGTGAGCGGCTTGCCGCGTCGGCCCAGCCCTTCGATGCGGCCCGGCGTGATTGGGTACTCGCGGCGGATCCGGCTGCCTTCGACCACGCCCCAACCGGCCGCGGCGAGTTGCTTGTCAATGTGCTCGGCTCTGGTCTCGGCTTCATTCATGGGTTTCGCCCGAAGGGTGACGCCATTGACCGGGCTGACCGCACTGACATCCCCGTCAACGAGGTCTCTACTGTCAATAGGGTCATTCCGCCCTCCCTCATAACGGCCGCGTCCCCTTGCATGCCGGGTATCCAGTACACCCCCAAAACTCCCCCTTTGCAGACTTCCGTCGGCGCATCGGCTGGCCGCATTTCGCGCAGACCGGCGCGGCTTCGTCTTGGCGCTGCTCCTCGCGGGCCGCGAGCCGCCGCGTGCTCAACCGCTCGCTGAACCCGCCCGCCTGCTCGAACGCTTCCCCCTGCGCCGCAATCTGGCTCTTGAGCATGTTCAACGCGCGACTGATGATGATCAGCATCGCGTTGGCGACCACCACCGGGTCTTCCGCGTCCAGCCAGCGCGCATATTTGCGGCGCTGCTCCCGCGCGTGCTTCGCGGACTCATGCACCATGTCGTCGGTGAATGGCGCCGGGTCCAGCGAGACCGCGTTCACCGCCCGGGCTTCCGCCGAATGGACCGACCACGGCAACTCGCCCCGGTCTAGGATGAAGATCTCGTAGTCGCCGCGCAACTCGCTCAGGCTTGCCCGTCCCACGTCGGTCAGTTTCATCTCCGTGTCCTTCGAGGTCGAGGCACGCTCCGAACCCTCGATGATGTTCTGCCGGCCGCTCCGCGCCGCCTGGGTCATCTGGTCGTATTGCCGGCCTTTCGGATCGTAGAACTTCCCGCCCGCTTCCCGGTGATCGTGCGTCAGGAACCGGCGGCAGAACCGCAGCGTCTCGAGCTGCACGATGGTCGCCAGCGTGAACGAGTGCAGCCGCCGAAACCCGCCGTGCTTGTCAAACAGTCTGTCCGTCTCCGCTTTCATCCTTCATCCTTCATAATTCATAATTCTCCGCTGAACGCCCGGTGCAGCAGCGCCTTCTTCCATTCCGCCAGCGCCCCCAGCTTCCGCCGGTAGATCGTTTCGAGGCGTTGGGTTTCGGCGGCGTTCATTTGAGCTTTTTGGTGGGGGAGGACGGGGGGAGATAGTTTTCGCCAGTGACCACCTTCCGGCCGGTCTTGGCCTCCAGTTCGCGCCGCGCCTTCTTGGCGATGCGCCCGCCGGTCTTGGCGGCGGCGGTGTTTTCGCCCATGCCGGTGGCCTCAACGCTCTGCGCAATCTGGCGGGTGGACAACTCCGCCAACGCGGTGAAGATCAGTTCGGCCTCGCTCATGTGATCGCGCAAGTTCTGGGTTTTCAACCCCTTGAGGTCTTTATGGGCTTTGACACTCACCCCGGACCACTCCTGATGAATGATGTTGGTCAGGATGGCGTATTCCTCGCCCTCCTTGATGTCGTGCCCGGCCCAGTAATCGGTCAACTTGTTGCGGGTTTCCTGCCCGGTCATCCGCTGCTCAATCCATTTCTGGCTGCGCCCTTGTTTCTGCCACGTCTCGCGGGCGCGAGCAAGCGACCGGGCGGGGTCGGCCAGTTCCTGCATCCGCTCATAGCCCACTTTGGCCAGCCAGAGCTTGATCGGTTCGGCCTTGGGGCTGGGAACGCTTTGGACGAGGCGCAACAGGGTCTCGGCGGTGGCGACCTCCGTGAGATAGCTTTTGCCATCGGCGGCTTCTAATTTCAGTTGGTTACATTTTGTAACCAACTGGGACCCTTCCTTGTTTAACCGGTGTTTCAGGACTTTCCAGTAGTTCTGAGCCGCCTTGTAATTCGGTTGCTGGGTCAGCACCCGGATGATGTCCACGACCGAAAACCACCATGTCTCGGTCGGCTCGTCATAGATGCGGCGAATTCTGTATCCTTCAAAAATGGCTAGGTCATTTTTCATGGTAGTGGGATGAGTTTGCGTGGGTTTGTTGGAGTTTTCAACCGGTTACAATTTGTAACCGGTTGACTGATGCCGAGGCAGTCGGTTTTCAGTTGGTTACAATTTGTCACCAACTGACTTTCGTAGCCGTGGAGTGAGGTGTGATTCATTCTTACCCTTGTCCGTCCGTGTCAGTCTTCATCCCTCATAATTCCTAATTCATCCTTTGCCTAAAGCTCCCCCGCAAACGCCCGCTGCAGCAGCGCCTTCTTCAATTCCGCCAGCGCCCCCAGCTTCCGCCGGTAGATCGTTTCGAGCCGCTGGGTTTCGGCGCGGAGAGAGTCGAGTTTTTCTACAATACATTTTTGCGCCGAAAGTGACGGAACGTGGAGCTTGGACTCCTTAAAATTTGGCACGGTCAATTGCGGTATCGACGTGCCGGTATTTCCGAAATCCATCCCCACTACCGCATAATACAAGAATGATAGTAGTATCAGCTTTTCGTTAGGAACTAGAACAATCAAGCGAACCACGGGAAAAAAGGGTTCGGTTCTGATTGCTGTAAAGCCTAGTGTGCCTCTGGCAGAAACCGTGATGCTGGGCATGGTCACCCGTGCAACGTCAGTGAAACCGTATAGGCCGTTGTCCTTCTCACCATTTGCGAAAATCGGGATGCTATATTTCGGTGTCCGCTCCTTCGAAACGCGATCTTTCGGAACATCGCCACCCGCAAAAATCTGCTCACAGCAACTCTCCAATGTCTTCTCCACCCAGCCCTTGCCGCGTTGGGTGAAGACGGATTGGAGGTGGCTGGCGAAGAGGGCGCGGGCGTTTTGGAGGTTCGTGGCGGCGTGGGCTTGGGCGGTGGCCAGACCGGCAAACGCCGCGTCGAGCAGCCCCACGATCCGCTCCTGTTCGGCCAGCGGGGGCAGCGGGATAGTGACTTCCTTGAGCTTGCCGCCTGACAACTCTTTGAATGTCGCTCCAGTTCCAAGCTCGTTCAGCAAATCAACGATGCTGCTCAAATAGTAATAGAGGAATTTGTGATGAAGCTCCTTGCCGGGAACTAAACCTTTGCAGCCTTGGTTCGTGGCCATCGGTTTGGTGTTGATCACCAGATGGCCGATGGGCGCACGCGATGACAGAATCACAGAATGGGGCGGCAGCATACGCGCCGAGCTATTCTGAAGGCCCGCGTCTGTGATTTTACGTTCGGTGTCATCGGCATAGGGGCTGAGACGCTTTCCCATTTCGGCCGGGGTGATCCAGAGATATTTGCCGTCCCAGTATTCGGCAACGCCGGTCTTTGGCGTGCCGCCATTCAAGACCTCGCACATCTCACCAACCGTCTTCCATTGCCACCCCTTCTTCATAGCAGCTTCTTGATACCGGCCAGCACTGCGGCGCTCTCGGCGTCGAGCGCGGCGATTTCGGCCATGATCTGGGCGGGGGTGCGGTGCTTGATTTCCTCGCCGCCGTTCGGGTTCTTCACGGAGAGATCCACTTCGGCAGTGCTCAGTGACCGGCTGGCATCCACCGTCCACGACTTCGGCGAGTCGGCGAAGGTCTTCTGACGGTCAATGAAGTCAATGAGGTCATCGTCGTTGAGTGGGTTGGTCTTGCCGAGGCTGCGGCCGGGATCGAGTTGGTAATACCAAATCTTGCGGGTGGGCGCGCCTTTCTCGAAGAACAGCACCACGGTCTTGACGCCCGAGCCTTGGAACGTGCCGCTGGGGCAGTCGAGCACGGTGTGGAGGTTGCAGCTTTCGAGCAGGTGCCGGCGGAGGCTGACGGAGGCGTTGTCGGTGTTGGAGAGGAAGGTGTTCTTGATGACGATGCCGGCGCGGCCACCGGCTTTGAGGATTTTGATGTAATGCTGGAGGAAGAGGTAGGCGGTCTCGCCGGTGCGGATGGGGAAGTTCTGCTGCACTTCCGCGCGTTCCTTGCCGCCAAAGGGTGGGTTGGTCGCGACGATGTCGTACCGGTCTTTGTCCTGAATGTCGGCAAGGTTTTCGGTGAGGGTGTTGGTGTGGATGATGTTCGGGGCCTCGATGCCATGCAGGATCATGTTCATGATGCCGATGACGTAGGCCAGCGACTTCTTTTCCTTGCCGTAGAAGGTGCGGGTCTGGAGGAAGCGATCCTGCGCGACGGTGCGGTTGGGATAGGTTTTCTTGAGGTAGTCGAACGTCTCGCAGTGGAAGCCACACGAGCCGGCCGCGCCGTCATAGACGGTTTCGCCGAGTTTCGGGCGCAGCACCTGCACAACGGCGCGGACGAGGGGGCGGACGGTGTAATACTCGCCGCCGTTGCGCCCGGCATTGCCCATGTTCTTGATCTTGGCTTCGTAGAGATGGGACAGCTCGTATTTCTCGGACTGCGACCGAAAGCGGAGTTCGTCCACGTGGTCAATGATCTCGCGGAGGTTGTAGCCGCTTTGGATCTTGTTCTTAATCTCGCCGAAGATTTCCCCGATCTTGTACTCGATGGTGTTCGGCCCGGTGGCCCGTTGCTTGAAGCCGTGGAGGTAGGGAAAGAGCTTGAGGTTGACGAAATCGCGGAGGTCATCGCCGGTCTGGGCGGCGTTGTGGTCGAGCTTGCCGTCCTTGCCCTTGGGCGCGGCCCAGCTTTCCCACCGGTAGGGTTTGTCGAGGATGTAAGCGTATTTCTTCCCGTCCAGCGCGGCCTCGGTGGCCTTGTCCTGTTCGAGACCGTCGAGGTATTTCAGGAACAGCAACCACGAAGTCTGCTCCGCGTAGTCGAGTTCCGTGGTGCAACCGGCTTCTTTCCAGAGAACGTCATCAATATTCTTGAAAGCCTGTTCAAACATAATGGCGCTGGCGGATTGTGTGGTTCATTGTCCTGTTTCCTTTGCCCGATGTTGGCGGAGTTATACCGCAGGGGGAGGGGACTTCGGCAATCTAATTCTTGTTGGCGCTCTCTTGCGCCTTCTTGCGGCAATCCAATCTTTGTTGCCGCCTACGGCGGGCAATCCGGTGCTTGCAAAGCGCGGCCAGAAGGCCGCTCCCACATTGAATTCTGTTCCGTTCACGATGATTATTGCGTTGCCCGTGCTGCGGCATGGGGGTATTCTCCGCCGACATGGAACCGATTCACGAGTTGATGAAACCGCGCTTGGAAAAGCGCCTCAAATTGATGGAGCAGGGGATTGACCCCTACGGCGGCCGCTTCGAGACCAGCGAGTCCGTCGCGGACGCCCGCGCCAATCGCAAGGCGGAAGACGATGTCCGCCTCGCCGGGCGCGTCACCAGCCACCGCGACATGGGCAAGAGCATGTTCTGCGACCTCAAGGATTCCAGCGGGCGCATCCAGCTTTACGTCCAGAAAAAAGTGCTCAACGACGAACAGTTCGACCTGTTCAAGCACTCCGTGGACATCGGCGACATCATCGGCGTCACGGGCAAAATGTTCACCACCCACGCCGGCGAACTCACCGTGCGCGTCGAAAGCTTCGTCATTCTCTGCAAGGCCATCCGTCCGTTGCCGAAGGAATGGTACGGGCTCAAGGACACCGAGACGCGGATCCGCCATCGGTATCTCGACTTGATCCTGAATGACAACGTCCGCCAGACGTTTCTCCTGCGCAGCCGCGTCATCGGCCAGATTCGCCGGTACCTTGACGAGCGCGGTTTCGTCGAGGTCGAGACGCCGATGATGCAACCCATCGCCGGCGGCGCGGCGGCCAAGCCGTTCGTCACCCACCACGACGCGCTCGACATGGAGTTGTACCTGCGCGTCGCACCGGAGCTTTACCTGAAACGGTTGCTGGTCGGCGGCTTTGAGCGGGTCTATGAAATCAACCGCAACTTCCGCAACGAAGGCATTTCCCGCCGGCACAATCCCGAGTTCACGATGCTGGAGGTCTATCAGGCGTACGGCGATTACGAGACGATGATGGACTTGTTGCAGGGGCTTGTCGTCACCGTGGCCGAGCACGTCCTCGACACGTTGGTCGTGCGCCGGTACGACGGCGTGGAGATTGATTTGCGGCCGCCGTGGAAACGCGTGACCTACCGCGACCTGGTCGAGGAGCGACTCGGTAAGGATTGGTTCGCCATCTCGCCGGAGGAACGCAAGGCGCGCGCCGCGCAGATGGGCGTCGAATTCCCGCCGAACTCGCCCGACTACGAAGTCACCAACGCCGTCTATGAGAAAACCATCGAGCCGACGCTGCTCAACCCGACATTCGTCACGCACCTGCCCACGGAGATTGTCGTGCTGGCCAAACAGAACAAGCAGGACCCGTCCGTCGTGGACGTCTTCGAGTGCGTCATCAACGGGCAGGAGATCGCCCCTGCGTACTCCGAGTTGAATGACCCGGTTGTCCAGCGCGATCGTCTCCTGCATCAAGCCGCGGGGCACGCCGAGAAACTCGACGAGGATTTCCTCACCGCCCTCGAACAGGGCATGCCGCCGTCCGGTGGGATGGGCGTTGGGATTGACCGGCTCGTGATGATGCTGACCGGCGTCGAGAGCATCCGTGATGTCATTTTGTTCCCGCTTCTCCGTCCCCAGGCATAGGATGAAATCCGAAATCCGAAATCCGAAATCCGAAGCAAATTCGAATGACCAAAATTCGAATTTCGGATTTATTTCTCCATGACGCGTCTTCCCTTCGAACTGTTCCTCGGCTTTCGGTATTTGAAACCGAAGCGGACGTTTGTGTCGGTCATCACGTTGATCTCGCTGGCGGGCGTCATCATCGGCGTATGGGCGCTGATTGTCGTCATCTCGGTGATGACCGGGTTCGACCGCGAGTTGCGCAGCAAGCTCATGGGGATGCACGCCCACGTCAGCGTCACCGGCGGCCTGATCCCGAAGAGCGAGGAATTGATTCAGGACCTCGTGAAAGAGCCGCGCGTGAAGGCGGCTTCGCCGTTCGTGATGGGATTGGTGCTGGTCGAGTTCAACAAGCGCGTGGCGACGCCGTACATGAAGGGGATTGACCCGAAACGCGAGGTGCAGGTCAGCAAGCTCGGCGAGTATATCGCCGATGGCCGGGGCGCGCTCGAACTCGACGGCGAAAAGGTCGTCATCGGCCGCGAGATGGCGGCGCAGCACGGCATTTATCTCGGCGACAAGATCACCGTCTATTCGCCGCGCAACATCGAGAAGAAAGGCGAGGAAGTCTATCTGCCGATGGAACTGACCGTCACCGGCATCTTCCACTCCGGGATGTTCGAGTACGATGTCGGCCTCATCTTCACGTCGCTCGAAACGGCGCAGGAACTCTACAACCTGCACGGCGAAGTCCACGGCATCGAGTTGATGACCGACGACCCGTTCGTCGGCGCGAAGGAACTGGCCGACAAGCTGAACCAGAAATTGCCCGGCGAATTGCGCGCGCAGACCTGGGCCGAGCAGAACCAGCGCATCCTCGGCGCGATTCAGGTCGAGAAAACGACGATGTTTTTCATCCTGCTGTTGCTGGTGGTCGTGGCGGCGTTCTGCATCATGAGCACGCTCATCACCTCGACCGTCCAGAAGACGCGCGAGATCGGCATCCTCAAGGCGCTCGGCGCGACTTCCGGGCAAATTTCGCGCCTGATCCTCATCCAGGGTTTCCTCGTCGGCGTCTTCGGCACGTTGGCCGGCGCCGCATTGGGTTTGCTGACGATAGACAACCTCACGCCGATCCAGACGTTCCTGTCGCACGTGCTCGGCATCGAGGTGTTCCCGCGCGAGATTTACAACTTCACCCAGATTCCCGCGCACCTGGCGTTCCGCGACGCGTTGACCATCACGATATCGGCGCTGGCCATCTGCACGCTCGGCGGCCTGATTCCCGCGCTCTGGGCCGCCAAGCTCGAACCCGTGGAGGCGTTGCGCCATGAGTGACCTGATCCTCGCCGCGCGCGATCTTCACAAGACGTACACCATGGGACGTCGCGCCGTCGAAGTCCTGCAAGGCATCAGCCTCGATGTGCAACGCGGCGAAGTGCTCGTCATCGTCGGCGCGTCCGGCGCCGGCAAAAGCACGCTGTTGCACCTGCTCGGCGGACTCGATGCGCCGACGGCCGGCGAAGTGATGCTCGACGGGTTGCCGCTCTTCCAGAAGTCCGCCGCCGAGCGGACGCGCCTGCGCAATGAGCGGATCGGGTTTGTCTTCCAATCCTACAATCTGTTGCCCGAACTCGACGCGCTGGAGAATGTCTGCCTGCCCGGCCTGCTCGGCGCGCGGCGCACCGACAACTTGACGGAACGCGGAACGGAACTGCTCCAAGCCGTCGGCCTCGGCGACCGTCTCGAACATCGTCCCGCCGAACTGAGCGGCGGCGAACAACAACGTGTTGCCATCGCCCGCGCGTTGGTGAACCGCCCGGACTTGTTGCTTGCCGACGAACCGACCGGCAATCTCGATTCCAAGACCAGCGAATCCATTCTCGATCTGCTCTGGCGTCTTCGCTCGGCGCACAACAGCACCATGATCATGGTGACGCACGACGAGCACATCGCCAAGCGCGGTGAACGCGTCTTGGAGATTCAAGACGGAAAAATCAACGGGTCGTGAAGCCCCGCGTTGCCGCCTCAGTCCCAGCCCCAACTCCAGACACGGAACACGCTGACGTAATCATCCGTCCACAACCCGACGGCTGGGTGCGGGCGCAGCGGCTTCCAGTAACCGGACTTGGCCAGACGTTCCACGCTGGGCGGATGGGGAGTCATCACCAACCAGCGCGACGGCGCGTCGCCGCGCGCTCTTCGTTCGCGGTTGGGAAAGTCCATCCATTGCACGGCAAACAATCCCGCGTCCTGCGCCAGATTCGCCAGCACCGATTTCAGGTCCAGATGCGTCGTGCTGATGTGAAACGCCATCACGCCTTCCGGGGCGAGCTTGCGCCGGTACAACGCCAGCGCTTCGCGCGTGAGCAGGTGCAGCGGCGGCGTGTCCGAGTTGTACGGGTCCAGAATCATCACGCCGAACCGGCCATCCGGCTCCCGTTCGAGTGAGAGCCGCGCGTCGCCCAGCGCCACCGTCACCTCCGCCGGGCAATCGGCGAGAAAACTGAACAGGCGCGGGTTGCGCGCGATTCGTTCCACCTCCGGGTCAATCTCGAAAAACGTCCATTGCTGGCCTTGTTCCCCGTAGCAGGCCACGGTGCCCGCGCCGAGGCCGACGACGGCCACGTGCCGCTTCAATTTCTCCGGCACGATGACCATCACTTCGCCCAGCGGGCCAGACCGCGAGAAATACGAGAGCGGCTCGCGACGGCGCACCGGATCGAGGCTCTGGATGCCGTGGGTCGTGCAGCCGTGTTTCAGCGAGTGCGTGTTGCGCAACACATCGTGCGTGACTTGGTGGATGCCGAAAAAACTGCGCGCCAGATGGATTGTCCGGACTCGTCCCCACAACGGCCACATCGTCGCGGCCAGCACCGCCATGAAACAGAGCGCCAGCCGTACTGGTCGCCGGAAGAACGCCAGACACAACAAGGTCGGCACGACAAACATCAGCGTGTAGTGGAGCCATTGAGGCGACACCGGATGTTGTTGCAGCCAGAACACCGCGCCGGCCGTTGCCAATCCCAGCAGCGCCGCCCATGCGATGTTGCCGGGCCACTTGCGATGTTCCGCGGCAACGCGTCGCGGCAACAGCGCGCACCCCAGCGCCAACGTCAACGGATATTCCCAGACGGTCGGGAACAACAGCGGCGCAAGCAGCGCATTGAACACACCGCCGAGCGCCCCGCCGGTGGCGAGCCAGAGGTAAAACTCCGTCAATTGCGCCGGCGGCGGACGGTCTTTGGCCAGTTCGCCGTGACAAACCATCGCCACCACAAAGAGGACAGCCATGTGCGCCACGACATACACGTCGAGCGGTTCCATCGGCAGACCGAGCAACAATCCGCTCATCGTCCACGGCATCGCCAGCAACACCAGCGGCATCGTCCACAACATCAGCCCGTGCGGCACGAGCCGTCGCCGCGCGAACACGAGCACGAACGTGAGCAGATAAATCGCCAGCGGCGCCACCCACAACAGCGGAATCGGCGCGACCGCATTGGTCAGGTAGGTCGTCACGCTCAACATCAAGCTGCACGGCACAAACGCCAGCAGCAACCAGCGCAATCGCCGGCGAAGCGCAATCGGTTCGTCTGCGGCCGGGCTGACCGGCGTCGCCGTCGCCTCTTGCCGTTTCCAAAAGCCGGTAATTGCCAGCAGCACGACCAACACCGCGAACCCGACCGACCACCACCGGCTTTGCTGGGCGAGTCCGAGGCGCGCCTCGATGAACGCCGGGTAGGCAAGCAACGCCAGCAAACTACCGAGATTGCTGGCGGCATAAAGCCAGTACGGGTCTTTCGCCGTGCAGGCCGCGAACCAGCGTTGCAGCAACGGACTGGCGGCGGCGAGCGTGAAGAACGGCAGCCCGACGGCGACAAGCATGACGGCCAGCAGCCACGGGATGGGATTGCTCTCCGTCGGCGGCAACCAACCGCGCGGCACGGCCACCGGCAAGACGAGCAACGCCGCCAACGCCACAGCAAGGTACGCCCATACTTGCCGACGCGCGCCAAGCCGTCGGACGAGCAAATGCGCGGCGGCATACCCGGCAAGCAGGATGATCTGGTAAAACATCATCGCCGTGTTCCAGACCGACGGCGACCCGCCGAGCATCGGCAGAAGCATTCGCGCGAACATCGGCTGCAGCAGAAACAACAGCGCCGCCGCGAGGAAAACGGTGATGGTGAACACGATCAGCATTGCCAATTACACTGACACGAAACCGTCACGCAAGCGACACCAAAAATGCGTTGCAGCCCCACGCCACTGCGCTTCGCTTCGTGGCTTACTACGAACGAGTTTGTAGTCAGGCACGAAGCGGAGCGGAGTGCCGTGGGTGGGCGCGCTTTTCCATTTCACGCGCCTTGACGCTGGCGCGCCGCTCGCCGATGATGCCCGCATGTTCTGGTTGCTGATAGTTTTGTTGACGGCGTGCCACGCTGTCGCCGCGGAGGACCGTGCGCGGCAGGTTGTGATCGTCTATAACGAGCGCGACCCGGAAAGCCGTTCGCTCGCCGAGTACTACGCGCAACGGCGCGGCATCCCGACCAACCAACTCTGCGCCATCAGCGCCCGGCCAGCCGAGACGATTACCCGCCGGGAGTTCAACGAGGAAGTGCGCGAGCCGGTTCTCCGGTTCCTCATCGGCAACGGATGGCTCTCCCAGCGGGCAAGCGTCGAGAACGGCAGGCCGCGCATTGACACGGTGAGCAGCCGCGTTTCCTGTCTCGCGCTCATCTGCGGCGTGCCGTTGCGCATCGAGCGAGACCCGACCGTTCTGGAAACTCCCTACACAAAAGGCGCGCGCCCGGAGATGACGCGCAACGAAGCGTCGGTGGACAGCGAACTGGCTTTGCTGCCCGTGCACGGCCTGCCCATCGCCGGGCCGCTCCGCAATCCGTTCTTCAGCAGCAAGGTTGGGTTCGCGCCGCCGCTGAACCGCAGCATGTTCCTTGTCGGACGGCTCGACGGTCCCGATGCGTCCGCCGTCCGACGGATGATTGACGATGCGTTGTTTGCAGAACGATACGGCCTGCACGGTCGCGCCTACTTCGACGCGCGCGGCATCCAGGACAAAGGCTACATCGAGGGCGACACGTGGATCAAAGGCGCGCACGAGGCGTTGCGCGCCGCCGGCTACGAATGTGAACTCGACGAGCGCGAAGAACTCTACGATGACAATTACCCGATGACCGACGTGGCCGTTTATGCCGGCTGGTACGCGTCGAACCTGACGGGCCCGTTTCAGCGGCCCGACTTCCGGTTCCGCCGGGGCGCGGTGGCGTATCACATTCACTCGACCAGCGCGCACAGCGTGCGCACACAGGTCGCCGCGTGGGTCGGTCCGTTGCTGCTCAAGGGCGCTGCCGCCAGCATGGGCTGCGTGTTTGAGCCGTACCTGGCCTTGACGCCGCAAGTGGATTTGTTTTTCAAGCGATTGGTGGAAGGATGGACGTTTCTGGAGGCCGGATACGCCGCCAGCCCGTCGTTGAGTTGGCAAACCGTCTTTGTGGGCGACCCGCTCTACCGGCCCTTCGCGGTGTCGCTGGAAGAACAGATTATCTCGCTGAAGGCGGACAATCGTCCCGAACTGGAATGGGCGTGGCTGCGCAAGGTTAATCTCTCGGCGCGGGACGAAGCGTTGAAACTGTGCCGCGCCAAGGCCGGGGAATTGCGCAGCGCCGTTCTCCACGAAAAACTTGGCGACCTGCTTTCCGCCGGCGCTGCGGTCCGCGCCTACGAACAGGCGTTGCAGCACACGGCGGACGCGTTCACGCGCGTTCGAGTGACCGACAAACTCGTGAACGTGTTGCTGGCCGACAAACAACCCGCCGCGGCGCTGGCGCGGCATGAGGCGCAGTTGTTGAATCTGGCGAACCCCGCCGTGGCGGCCCGTTTCTACACGAAAGCGCGCGACCTGGCCCGCGCGGCTGGCAATCAAGACAAGGTTCGTCACTACCAAACGAAGCTGGATGAATTGAACCGTCCCCCGGAACCGCCCTCCGCGCCGGAAACGACTTCGAAGTGATCCGGAAGTGGCTGTTTAATTTCATTGCATCGGCTTCTGTTCAGATGGCGCGTCCGCAGCCGTTGTGCTTGAAAACCGTGTTAGCGTCTGCGATACTCTTACCCATGAAAACCGCGCTGTTGAAACGAATTACGGTTGAGGTGGGGAAATGTGGCGGGCGTCCCTGCATCCGTGGCAAACGCATTCGCGTCACTGATGTGTTGGAGTTGCTCAGCGCTGGTGCTTCATTTGATGAGATTTTAGAGGACTATCCGTTCTTGGAGCGTGAGGACATCCTTGCGGCGATTGAGTATGCCGCACGTCAAACCGACCATGTTGTGCTCCAAACCGCGTGACATTTCTGGTGGACAACCAATTGCCGCAAGCGTTAGCGCGGCTGCTGGCCTCCAAAGGCCACAACTCATGCCACGTTACTGATATAGGCCTGGACGAAGCTGCCGACAAGGTTGTGTGGAATTACGCCGTTCGCCATCGGATGGTACTTGTCAGCAAAGATGAGGATTTTCTTCCCCTTGCCAACCGCGTCGGCAAGACAACGCCGTGGATTTGGGTGCGTTTGGGGAATTGTCGAAAACAACATCTCTTGACCGCGTTCTCTGCTGCATTGCCTCGACTGCAAGCCGCATTGCGGCGTGGTGATCGAATCATCGAACTCCGTTGACAAGGCTGGATTTATTAGTTGCGGGGAAGGGGGTGGATTCGTATAGTGCGCGCCTTCGCGGATTGGAACTACCCAACTCATCATCATGAAAATTGGCATACCTAAAGAAACGGTCGCGGGCGAACGCCGGGTGGCTTTGACACCCGACGCCGCCGGCGCGCTGGCAAAAGCAAAGCTCGAAGTGATCGTGGAGGCCGGTGCCGGCAGCGGCGCATGGTTCGCCGACGCCGACTACGAAAAGGCAGGTGCGCGGATCGTCCCGGACGCATTGGCCGAGGCCGATCTCGTCGCCAAGTTCCACAAACCCACCTCAGCCGAAGTCGCGCGCCTGCGCGAAGGCAGCGTTCTCATCAGTTTCATGTACGCAGCCACGAACCCGGATCTCGTCCAGCAACTCGCGGCGCGCCAAGTGACCTCATTCGCCATGGATGCCGTGCCGCGCATCAGCCGCGCGCAAAGCATGGATGCGCTGTCCTCGCAGGCCGGCGTGGCCGGGTACAAGGCGGTGCTCGTGGCAGCGGAGGCGTTGCCGAAATTCTTTCCCATGTTGACCACCGCGGCGGGCACGATTCGTCCCGCACAAGTATTGGTGCTCGGCGCCGGCGTGGCCGGGTTGCAGGCCATCGCCACGGCGCGGCGGCTTGGGGCGGCGGTGTGGGGCTACGACGTGCGCGCCGCCGTGAAAGAACAGGTGGAAAGTCTCGGCGCGAAGTTTCTGGAGTTCGATATTGGCGTGAAAGACGCCGAGGGCGCCGGTGGTTACGCGAAAGAATTGTCCGCAGAGGCGAAACAGAAGCAGCAGGAAGCGTTGGCGGCGCGAACGAAGGACTTCGACGTGGTCATCACGACCGCGTTGATCCCCGGTCGCCCGGCGCCGCGCCTGATCAACAAGGAAACCGTGGCCGGCATGCGGCCCGGCAGTGTGATTGTGGACTTGGCGGCCGAGACGGGCGGCAACTGCGAGTTGACCAAGCCCGGCGAAATGACGGTGCAGCACGGCGTGACGATTTGCGGCCCGATCAACCTTGCCGCCACGATGCCGGTTCATGCGAGCCAGATGTACGCGCGCAACGTCACGGAACTGCTGAAAGTGCTGGTCAAGGACGGCCAGCTCAAATTGGATTTCAACGATGAGATCGTGAAGGGCGCCTGCATGACCCACGACGGAAAGGTGATGACGAAATGAGCGAAACACTGGTTACACTGATCGTGATCTTCGTGCTGGCGATGATCGTCGGCATTGAAGTCATCAAGAAAGTCCCGACGCTGTTGCACACGCCGTTGATGTCGGGATCGAACGCCATTTCCGGCATCACCATCATCGGCGCGATGATCGTTTTGGGCTGGGGCAAGACGACATTGGCGGCAATCTTGGGCTTCGTGGCGGTCGCCTTTGCGATGTTTAACGTGGTCGGCGGCTATCTCGTCACCGACCGGATGTTGCAGATGTTCAAGAAGAAGGAAGGGGGCGACGCGAAATGAAGGTGGCCTTGATGGATTTTGCGTATCTGGCAGCGGCAGTTCTGTTCATTACCGGTTTGAAATGGCTCTCAGCCCCGGCGACGGCGCGCAAGGGCAATTTCCTGTCGTCGTTCGGCATGTTGCTTGCGATCTTGGTGACGTTGTTCGACAAGCACATCCTGAGCTACTGGGGCATCCTCGCCGGTGTGGTGGTGGGCGGATCGTTGGGTGCGTGGGCGGCACGCACAGTGAAGATGACGGCCATGCCGCAGATGGTGGCCATCCTCAACGGCTTTGGCGGCCTCGCGTCGCTGCTCGTTTCCGCGGGCGAATGGCATCGGCTGGCGTTGTCGGATTTCCCGTTCCCGACCAATGTGGCAATCAGCATCTATGCCAGTTCGATCATCGGCGCAGTCACCTTTAGCGGCAGTCTTGTGGCCGCCGGCAAATTGCAGGAGATCATCAGTGGACGACCGGTGCTGTTCAAGGGACAGCACATCCTGAACGCCGTGTTGTTCCTCGCCTGTCTGGGCTTGGCGACCTATCTGACGATGCACACGGCGAATCCCTACGCATTCCTTGCGCTGAACATCCTGGCCTTGGTGCTCGGCGTGTTGCTGGTCATCCCCATCGGCGGCGCCGACATGCCGGTCGTGATTTGCCTCTTGAATTCCTATTCCGGCATCGCGGCGGCCACCACCGGGTTCATCATCAACAACCACGGCCTCATCATCACCGGCGCGCTGGTCGGCGCTTCGGGCATCATCCTGACGCAGATCATGTGCAAGGCCATGAACCGTTCGCTGGCCAACGTCCTGTTCGGCGGATTCGGCGCGGCTTCGACCACCGGCGGCCCCGCCGGCACGGCCGCGAAGGGCACCGTTCGACAAATTAACGCCGAGGACGCCGCCGCGTCGCTGGCCTACGCGGAGTCGGTGGCGTTTGTTCCCGGCTACGGTCTGGCCGTGGCGCAGGCGCAACACGTGGCGCGCGAACTTGGCGAGTTGCTGGAGAAACGCGGCGTCAAGGTGACTTACGGGATTCATCCCGTGGCCGGGCGCATGCCGGGGCACATGAACGTTTTACTGGCGGAAGCCAATGTCCCCTACGACAAGCTGCTCGACATGGAAGTCATCAACCCGCACTTCGAGCGCACCGACGTGGTCGTGGTGGTCGGCGCGAACGACGTGGTCAATCCCGCCGCGCGCAACGACCCCAGCAGCCCGCTTTACGGGATGCCGATTCTCGACGTGGACAAGGCGCGACAGATCATCTTCATGAAGCGCAGCCTCAATCCCGGCTTTGCCGGCATTGACAACGAGCTGTTCTACAATGAAAAGACCAGCATGTTGTTCGGCGACGCCGCGAAGATGCTGGCCGCCCTCGTCACCGAAGTCAAACAGGTCTGATGAAGGGTAGGGGCGGAAGGTGGGAGGTGGTAGGTAGGGTCGAGTGGCGGCGGACGACCCGGTGGGTCGTCGCTGACAACCGTTGAAGGCTGCTCCGAAACAAGGCATCGGACGATAATCTTCCAGTGCCCCATGGCGACCAGAACCCACCAGACGACAATCCGCCAGCACCCCGAAGCATCCGAAACCTGCTGGAAGATAATGGGCACCTCCGGCAACTGCTTTTCTGGTGTAGGCCGCTTCTGCGAAGCGGCGCAATCCTTCGTGAAATCGCCGACTCGCAGAGTCGGCCTACAACGATTTGAGAGTTACCGGAGGTGCCCTAATCTTCCACCACCCCAGAGCTTCGAAGCTGGAAATAAAATGCAAGTTTCCACAGGAAAACGCAGATTTATGGGGCTGGCGAAGGGCGTTTTTGTGGGGTCAGCTACGGCTTGGCTGGCGGAGCAACAACAGTGGATGGCGTTTGATTCGTCGCGGCGGGTTTCTCCGGAAGCCGCACCATTTTCGGCGGTTTGACGGCGGCGTAGTCTTTTCGCGAGAAGGCTGCCTTGTTCTGTTCCCATAACTGGCGAACAGATTCTATCAGTCCGGGAGATCTCCGTTCGGCGCAGGTCTCCTGACCGCGTCGTTTCGTTTGACCGAATGGTCTGCCTGTAGAGCAACAAGTGGAAGACCTTCGGTCGAGGATAGTGCGGGGTCAGGAGACCCACGCACAACTTGGCTTTATGCTCGCGCAGACGTAAGGCCTGCGGCTACAAATCCGATTCCGCGTTCCGTCTTTATTTCAGGACATTCAGCCCAAAGCTTGTCATCCTGAGCGAAGCGAAGGATCTCGCAAGATTCGCGTGTCTCACACAAGTCGGTTCAGAGGTTCTTCGCTTCGCTCAGAATGACAAACAAAGGCTGCTTCAGCCGGCGACGTTGAACTTGTCCTGTGCGTGCAAGGCGGCCCCGACAAGACAGGGTTCGGGGTAGGGACACTTTTCTACGACCGGCATCTTCAGGATGGTGGAGCCTTCCCGTTGCGCCCGCTCAATCGCCGGGACAAACAACAGAGTCCACCAGTGTGTCAGTCCGCCGATCAACGTGATTCTCTGACGCCCGTAATGCAGGACAGTGTTCTTCAGGACATGGGCGATGGCACGCTCTTGGATGGCGCGGATGCGCTCAGTGATGTCGTCGGGTTTCTGGGTGTGCGCCGCGTAAACCGATTCGGAAGCCAACTGGTCGAGAATCTTGTCGCGACGGTCAGGGCGCAACAAATCCTCGGCGCTGAATGGCGCGCCGTCGGTTTCTTCCTCGTTCATCTTGTTGATGAGATGTTGGAATACGGGATGGGCGGGCTTGACTTGTCCATCGAGGAACGCGGCGCGCAACATCCTGCCGGCGCCGTTGCCGGACGCAAACGCCTCGACGCATTTCTTGACGGGATTGCCGGGACAGTTGCACGAGGGCGGCGTTGTCCACGACCAGTCTGCTGCGTAGGGATACTCGGTGTGGCCGGTCTCGGCTTCGAGAAGCTGGCCGCCGACCATGACGCCGGTGTTGAGGCCGCTGGAGAAGGTGATGACGACGGCGTTGCCGTGGCCGCTGAGCTTGCCGACGCCGTACGCGGCCATGGCGAGGTCGTTGCCGATGGCGACGCGGTAGCCGTCCTTCTGAAGTTGAGCGCCAAAATCAATGGGAGGCGGAATCTTGGTGTTCGGCGAGTGGAGGACGCAAAGCTTGTCGCGGTCAATCGCGCCGGCGGCGGAGATGCCGATGACGCAACTCTCCGGCGTGGCGCCGAACTCGCGCAACGACTGCCGGGTTTCGTCCAGCAGTTCCGCGTTGGACGCCATGTTTTTGGTCTTGTAGCGGCGCGATTGGGTGAGCGGTTGCGCCTTGGAGGGGTCAATGACGCCGTCCACTTTCTTCGTGCCGCCGAAATCCATTCCGATGAGCATGGTGATCCTTTTATGTTGGGCGGGATTGTACGAATCCGCGAGAACGGGTCAAGGTCGGTTTTGGATGAAACAACAAAGCGTCCGGGACGGACGCCGCTACAATCAAAAGAACGTTTTGTTCGGGGTTTTAATTTGCCGGCAGGTTATGTAGCGGGAACACCGACTGCTTGAGTTTGGCAATCGTCTCGCGCACGGCTGGTTCAACAACGGCGCGTTGCGCGGGGCTGACCGGCAGGACGCGGTCCTGCAAGCCGCCGAGCCATTCGGAGCTTTCGAGCATCACACCGCCCATGCCCATGCTGAGGTCGTGCTCATTGTCGCCGGTGAGCGTCTTCCACGCGAGCGTCCAGCCGCGCACGGTGTTCTCGACGTGATAACCGCCGCCGCCGGTGACCAAGAGCGGCACGTTCAGGCGCAAGAGGTGGTTGAGAATTTCCACGAACACGTTGTTGGTGAGGCGCAAGTGCGTCAATGGATCGCCGGCGAGCGCGTCCATGCCCAGTTCCAACACAACAACATCCGGCGCGTAGGCCCGCAGTAGCGGAGATGCGACTTGGTCGAACGCAAGCAGGTAGGCGTCGTCGTAGGTTTCGGCGGGGAAGGGGATGTTGACGTTGTAGCCGAGGCCGGGGCCTTCGCCCAGCTCGTCCTCGAAACCGCCCCACGGGAAAAGTGTCTTGCCGGATTCGTGCAGCGAGATGGTCATCACGTCGTTGCGACGGTAAAAGGCGGCTTGTGTGCCGTCGCCGTGGTGGGCATCAACATCAAGGCAAAGCACACGTTTGCCAGCATCGGCGAGTCTCATGCAGGCGAGCACGACATCGTTGATGTAGCAGAACCCGGCCGCCTTCTCCGGCATGGCGTGATGCAGGCCGCCCCACGGGGTGAATGCCGCGCGGGTTTTGCCGTCCAGAATCAGTTCAGCCGCCGTCAACGATGCGCCTGCGGCGCCGACGGCATACTGCCAGAGGTCGTGAAACAAGGGTGTATCGGGTGCGCCGAGTCCCATGTGCAGTCCCTCGACGCGCAAATCGCCGGCGGAGGCGCGTTGGAGTTCGTCGAGATAGCGGGGTGTATGGAATTTTTCCAGAACGGCTTGAGTCGCCGGCGTTGGCGTGACTTCGTTGCAGGGAAGGCCGAGCGAGAGAATGCGTTGCCGTGTCCGTTTGGCCCGGCTGATATTGAAGGGGCAGTCCGTCGGATAACTCAGCGCCGCCAGTGCGGGCGAGTAGATGAATGCCGGGGCGCGATCCATTGGCCGTGCTGGTTGTTGGTCTTACTCGAAGTTGAGGTCGTAATGATAGACGTCGTCCTGGAGTTTGCTGCGGACTTTGCAGTTGGCGCGGTTGAAGACGGCCTGCATCGGTCGGTTGGTGCGCAGGACCTCGGCGGTGAACCCGCTGATGCCGCTGCGCCGGGCGATCTTGATGAGATGGTTGAGCATGAAGGTGCCGATGCCTTTGCGCTGCCATTTGTCCTGCACGACAAACGCCACTTCGGCGCGGTTAGTCTTTTGGTCGAGGTAGTAACGCCCGATGGCGACCACATCTTCGCCGTACGCCTCCGGCACCGTGGCGAGAATCGCCACCTCAGTGCGCGGGTCAATGTAGGTCATGTCGAGGATCTCCTTGCGCGGGATCGCCTGCATGTGCTGCATGTATCGGTAGTAGATCGTCTCCTGCGAAAGGGTGTAAAACAATGTGCGCATCCGCGGTTCGTCGGTCGGATGGATGGCGCGGAAGAACAATTGCGTGCCGTCGTTGAGCAGCATCGTGGTGCGCAGTTCGCGCGAACCGCCGGTGAGTTTGCTTTCCTTGTCCAGCAAATCGGACGGAAGGAATTTCGAGTGGATGGCTTCGCGCAACAGTTGGGCGCGGAATTGCGGGGCTGCGATGCTGATCAACGCGAGAGCGCGTTCCTGGACGCTCTTGCCGTGCAGGTACGCGACGCCGTGTTCCGTTACGACGTAGTGCACTCCGGCCCGGGTGGTGACGACGCCGGCGCCCTCGGTCAGGTGCGTGACGATGCGCGACGCTTTGCCGCCCTGCGCCGTCGAAGGGAGCGCGATGATGGCGCGTCCGCCGGGGGCTTTGCCCGCGCCGCGGTTGAAGTCCACCTGGCCGCCGACGCCGGAGTAGAATTTCTCGCCGAGCGAATCGGCGCAGACCTGGCCGGTGAGGTCAATTTCCAGCGCGGTGTTGATGGCGACCATCTTCGGTTGCTGGCTGATGATGGACGGGTCGTTGATGTACTCGGTCGGGTGGAAGGAAAAGAGCGGGTTGCCGTCAATGTAGTCGTAGAGTTTGCGCGAACCGAGGCAGAAGCTGGCGGCGATCTTGCCGTGGTCAATCTTCTTGCGCGCGCCGGTGACGGCGCCGGACTCGACGAGGTCCACGATGCCGTCGGTCAACATCTCGGTGTGGATGCCCAGGTCGCGTTTGTGGGTCAGCAGTTTCATCAACGCCTGTGGGATTCGCCCGATGCCAAACTCCACGGTCGAGCCGTCCTCCACGAGCGCAGCAAGATGTTCAGCGATTTGGCGCGCCTCGCCCGACGGCTCAAGCTGGGAGACCTCTATCAAGGGCGTTTCGACCGGCACAAGGAGGTCAATGTCATAGACGTGCAGCGAGGAGTTGCCGAGGGTGCGCGGCATGTTGGGGTTGACCTCGGCGATGACAAGGGAGGCGTTCTCGGCGGCGCTCTTGACGATGTCCACCGACACGCCCAGGCTGCACATGCCGCTGGCGTCGGGCGGTGTGACGTGGATCAGCGCCACGTCCAGCGGCAATTGGCCGGAGTTGAACAGGCGCGGAATATCGGACAGGTGGATCGGCGTGTAATCGCCCAACCCTTTCTGGATGACATCGCGGACATTATGGGAAATGAAGAAACTGTTGACGCGGAAGTATTGCTGCATTTCCTGGGTGGTGTAAGGGGCTTCGCCGAACGTCAGGAGGTGGACGATTTCGGTGTCGGTCAGTTCCGCGCCGCGTCGGGTGAGCGCGCTGACCAACGTGGTCGGCACGGCGCAGCCGGTGCCGATGAATACCCGCTGGCCGGGACGGAGCCGGCGCACGGCTTCGTCGGCGGTGGCGATCATGCCGGCGTATTTTTGTTTCCAATCGGTGTCGTAAGAAGGTCGTTTAGTGGTGGTCATGCTGCTCCGGGGAGGGAATGGCGTTGTTGATCAAGGTAATGCGGGCATCGGCGACATAGGCCTCGGTGCCCACTTCGCCGACGATGAACGGATTGATGTCGAGTTCGGCGATCTGGGGGTAATCAGTGACGAGCTGGCTGATGCGTTGCAGCGAGGTGGCGATGGCTTCCATGTCCACCGGCGCCTGGCCGCGCGCGCCCTGCAACAGGGCGTAGCTGCGCGTGTTCTTCAACATCTGCATCGCCTCCTCCGCCGTGATCGGCGCGAGGTAGAACGTCACGTCCTTCATCACCTCGACGAAGATGCCGCCCAGGCCGAACATCAACATCGGCCCGAATTGCGGGTCGCGCGTCATGCCGAGGATGACCTCGCGGCCGCGCGTGCCCATCTTTTCGACGTAGCCGCCGCGGATTCGCGCGTTGGGCGCGCGGCGCTGCACGCGCAGCATCATCAGGTCAAACGCGTCGCGGACCTGCTCGGGGTTGGCGAGGTTGATGCGGACGCCGCCAAAGTCGGACTTGTGAATGATGTCCGGTGACGAAATCTTGAGCACCACCGGATAACCGATGCGCTCGGCGATTTCCACGGCCTGCGCCGGTGTTTCCGCCAAGCCGCCCGGCAGGATGTTGAAATCGTAGGCGCGCAGGATTTCCTTCGCCTCGACTTCGCCCACCTGCTTGATGCCCATCCGCCCGTGCCATCCAATCACGCGGTCCACGCGACGGCGATTCACCGGGAAACGCGCCACCACGCGGGGTGGACGGTTCTTCCATGCGGCGTAATCGCACAGCGCCCGCAACGCGCCAATCGCGCGTTCCGGCGACGGATAGTTCGGGATGTTCAACTCCATCAGGCGCGCGTGCGCCGTCACCATTTCCTGGCCGCCGAGGAACGCCGCCAGCATCGGCTTCTTGCCGTGGTGCGCCTTTGCCAGTTTCTCGGCGAGCACCAGCGGCTGCGTCATGTTCTGCGGCGTGACCACTACGACAATCGCGTCCACGTTCGGGTCGTCCTGCAAAATCTCAAACGCCTTCGCATACCGGTCCGGGTCGGCGTCGCCAATCACGTCCACGGGGTTGCCCACCGCCGCCGTCACCGGCAGCCCGGCGCGCAACTTCTGCTGCGTCTCCTCTGTCGGCGTGATCATCTTCAATCCCGCCATCTCCGCCGCGTCACTGGCCATGATGCCGGGGCCGCCCGCGTTGGTGATGATGGCGACCCGCTCGCCCACGGGCAACGGCTGCATCGCGAAGGCCGTCGCGTAATCGAACAACGCCTCGAAGTTTTCCGCGCGAATGACGCCGCTGCGCTTGAACGCCGCGCCATACGCCATGTCTGCGCCCGCAAGACTGCCCGTGTGCGACGAGGCCGCCTTCGCGCCGGCTTGCGTGACGCCGACTTTCAGGATGACGACCGGTTTGACGTTGGCCGCCTGCTCGGCGACGCGCAGGAACTCGTCGCCCTCGGTGATGCTTTCGAGGTAACCGGCGATGACAGCGGTTTGTTTGTCGTCGGCAAGCGTCTGGAGCAGGTCCACCTCGTTGAGGTCGGCTTTGTTGCCGAAGCTGACGACTTTTCCCAGCCCCATCCGGCGATGACACGCCATGTCGAGGATGGCGACGCAGAGCGCGCCCGACTGCGAGATGACGGAGATCTTGCCCGGCGGCGGCATCTGCGGGGCGAACGTGGCATTCATCTTGTTGTCGGTATTGATCACGCCGATGCAATTCGGCCCGATCAACCGCGCGCTGGCAGCCCGGCAAGCCTCCGCCAGTTCGCGTTCCCGCGCCGCGCCCTCCGCGCCGACCTCCTTGAACCCGGCGGTGATGACGATGACGCCCTTCGTGCCGGCGTCGAGCGCGCCTTGGACGGCAGCCTGCACGAACTTCGTAGGCACGACGACCACGGCAAGGTCCACCTTGCCGCCGAACGCGTTCAAGTCCGGGTAACATTTCACGCCGAGCACGTCCGTGGCCTTGGGGTTGACCGGCACGATCGTGCCGGCGAACCCGCCGTTGATCAGGTTGGCGACGACCTCGTGGCCGACCTTACCTGGCTCGCGCGAGGCGCCGATGACCGCGACCGTCTGCGGATAAAATAGAGATTCGAGCATTGTGAGTGGTTTCCTTGGTTGAAAAAAACGGGGCGCGCTTTTATAGATGCAAGACCCCGGTGCTGTCAAGAAAGGGGAACGTAAAAAAACGAGCGAGTGCGCTTGACAGTGCCAAGAGGATTTGCTCTTATCCCGCGTGCTTCACCCCCCCACGAACACCGGGTAGCATCAGGAGAAAATAACTATGAGCCAACAACCGCAGACTGTATCAACCGCATCGCTGATGACGGAAAATCGAACGTTCCCTCCATCGGCTGAAATCGTTAAACGCGCCTACATCAACGCCGCCCAATACAAGGAAATGTACGAGCGCTCCGTCAAGGACTCCGACAAGTTCTGGCTGGAGCAGTGCGATACGCTTCAGTGGTTCAAGAAACCCACTGTCTCACGCAAGTACACATGGAACACCGACACCCGCGTCATCAAACACACGTGGTTTGAAGACGGCCAACTCAACGTCACCGTCAACTGCCTCGACCGGCACCTGAACACTGCCACTGCCGACAAGGTCGCCATCCTCTGGCAGGGTGAGCCGGAAGACGACGTGAAGAAAGTCACCTACCGCCAACTTCACGCTGAGGTCTGCAAATTCGCCAACGTGCTGAAAGCGCACGGGGTCAAGAAGGGCGACCGCGTTTCGATCTACATGCCGATGGTCGTCGAATTGCCCATCGCCATGCTCGCCTGCGCCCGCATCGGCGCGATCCACTCGATCGTGTTCGGCGGCTTCAGCGCCGAGTCGCTCGCGGGCCGGATCGTGGATTCCACCTGCAAGATGCTTGTCACCGCCAACGTCTCGCTGCGGGCCGGCAAGCACATCAAGCTCAAGGAAATCGCCGACGAAGCCTGCAAGAAGGCCGGCTGCGTCGAGAAGGTGATCGTGTTCAAGCGCAACGATGAGCCGTGCAACATGACCCCCGGCCGCGACGTGTGGTGGCACGATGAAATGGCCAAGGCCAGCGCGGAGTGCGCGCCGGAACCGATGAACGCCGAAGACCCGCTGTTCATCCTGTACACCTCCGGCTCGACCGGTAAACCGAAGGGCGTCGTCCACACCACCGCCGGCTACCTCCTGCATTGCGCGTTGACGACGAAGTACGTGTTCGACATCCACGACGGCGACATGTTCTGGTGTACGGCCGACATCGGTTGGGTGACCGGCCACAGCTACATCGTCTATGGCCCGCTGGCCAACGGCTTCACCAGCCTGATGTTCGAAGGCGTGCCGACCTACCCGGATGCCGGGCGGTTCTGGCAAATGGTCGAGAAATTCAAAGTCACCCAGTTCTACACCGCGCCGACCGCCATCCGTTCACTTATCCGGTTGGGCGAGGAGTGGCCGAACAAATACGACCTCAGTTCACTCAAGACCCTCGGCTCCGTCGGCGAACCGATCAACCCCGAAGCCTGGATGTGGTACTACCGGGTCATCGGCAAGGAGCGTTGTCCCATCGTGGACACCTGGTGGCAGACCGAAACCGGCGGCCACCTGATCACACCGCTGCCCGGCGCCCATACGCTCAAACCTGGCAGCGCTTCGCGTCCGTTCTTCGGCGTCGAGCCGGTGGTGCTCCGCGACGACGGCAGCGAGTGCTCCGCCAACGAAGGCGGCAAGCTCTGCATCAAGAAACCGTGGCCGGGCATGATGCGCACCACGTGGGGCGACCACGACCGCTTCATTGACACCTACTTCACGATGTACAAGAACCTGTACTTCACCGGCGACGGCTGCCGCACCGACCAGGACGGCGACTACTGGCTGATGGGCCGCATTGATGACGTGGTCAACGTCTCCGGCCACCGCATTGGCACCGCCGAAGTCGAGAGCGCGCTCGTGAGCCACGCCAAGGTGGCTGAAGCCGCCGTGGCGCCGATGCCGCACGACATCAAGGGCCAGGGCCTCTACGCGTTCGTGACGCTGAACGAAGGCGTTGCCGAGAGCGAAGAGCTTCGCAAGGAACTCGCGCTCCACGTTCGCAAAGAGATCGGGCCGATTGCCGTGCCGGACAAGATCCAGTTCGCGCCGGCGCTGCCGAAGACCCGGTCGGGCAAGATCATGCGCCGCATCCTGCGCAAGATCGCCGAGAACGCCGTGGACCAGATCGGCGACACGACCACGCTGGCCGACCCGCACGTGGTCGAAGTGCTCGTCAAGAACCGCTTGTAACAACCAACCCTCGGAACAACGCCGGGCGTGCCAGTGCGCGCCCGGCGTCTTCCCTTTAGGAGACTCCAATCATGTCAGAAAACAAAGTGATGAATCGGTGGTGGGTGGTCGTCGGTGGCATCCTCGTGCAGTTGTGCCTGGGCGCCATCTACGCGTGGTCGGCGTTTACCGGCAAACTGACGGCGGCCGACGGCCTGTTCCAGTTCACGAAGACGCAGACGCAGGTCATCTTTTCCCTCGGCCTGCTGTCGTTTGCCGTGGTGATGGCGTTGGTGGCGGGCAACTGGCAGAAGAAAGTCGGGCCGCGCATCGTCGCGATCACCGGCGGCGTGTTGTTGGGAATCGGCTATTTGCTGGGCGGATTGGCCGGCAACAGCTTCTGGGGCATTCTGATCGGCGTCGGCTTGTTGGGCGGCGCGGGAATCGGTTTGGCCTATGTCTGTCCCATTGCTGCGCTGGTGAAGTGGTTTCCCGACAAGAAAGGTTTGATCACCGGGCTGGCCGTGGCCGGGTTTGGATTTGGCGCGCTGATCTGGATCAAGCTGACCAGCGGCTTCAAGTTCGGCCCGGTTGACCTGACGCCCGGCTGGACGGGATTGTACGGAATGGGATGGACTACGAGCCAGATCTTCATGCTTTATGGCGTACTATTTGCCGTGCTCGTCACACTCGGCGCGCTGGTGATGGTCAACCCGCCCGATGGCTGGAAACCATCCGGCTGGACTCCGCCGGCGGCGGGAACCGCCGGTGCGGGACACCATGAGTTCAGCGTCCGCGAGATGGTGGCCACCCCGCAGTATTGGACACTGTTCTTTTCATTCTTTGTAGGCGCGACATCGGGGTTGATGGTGATTGGCGTCATTCAATTGTTTGGCACGGACGCGCTGCTGGCGAACGGCGTTGAGAAAGCGCGCGCTGCCGTCATCACCGGGACCGCGATGGGATTGTTCTACGCGCTGCTGAACGGCCTTGGCCGGATCATCTGGGGATCGCTCTCCGACAAACTGGGCCGGAAGAATTCGATTGTGTTGATGAGCGCGTTGCAGGGCGTGATGATGATTGTGTTCTACTTCATCGGCGGCACCGAGTGGGGGTTGTACCTCGGCGCGGCAATCATCGGCTTCAACTTCGGCGGCAACTTCGCCCTGTTCCCGGCGGCCACAGCCGATTACTTCGGCAACAAGACTGTCGGCACGAACTACCCGTGGGTGTTCCTCTCCTACGGCGTCGGCGGCGTGGTCGGTCCCGTGCTCGGCGGCATGATGGGCGACGCGAAAGCGTGGATGTGGGCGTTTATCCCGGCAGGCGTGGCCTGTTTGGTGGCATCGGCACTGGCGCTCACGTTGAAAGCGCCGCAAATCAAGAAAGCCTGACCAACTCGTGCAAACAAGAACGGGCTGGCCGCGTCGCACGGTCAGCCCGTTTTATTTTTCGTCCAACAAGGGACGGAACTCTCCCGTGGCCGCGTCCAACGCGCTCATCTTCATCGTGGCGATGCTGAACATCCATCCGTGGAGACGGAGCGCGCCGGCAGCCAGACATTCCGCCACGGCAGGATAGCCCGCAAGATTCCGCAACGCGATTCTGACATTTTCTTCCGCAAGCGCCGTCAACCGGTCAGTGACCGTGACGGGAACGCGGTCAAGAAGCGACGCGCCTTGATCGAGCCATTGACGAAGATGGGGCATCGGCGGCGCAGCCGGGAGGCCGTCCAATAACGCATGCATCGCGCCGCATTGCGTGTGGCCGCAGACAATAATGTCCGGCACACGGAGAACGTTGACGGCGTATTCAATGGTCGCCGCCACGGAGTGCGAAGCCGAATCAACCGGCGGCACGATGTTGCCAATGTTCTTGATGATGAAAAGATCGCCGGGCTGGCTGTCGGTCAACAGATCGGGCGTCACCCGCGAATCGGCACAAGTGATGAACAAGGCGCGCGGGTGTTGCCCCTCGCGCGCAAGGCGCGCAAACAATTCACGGAACTGCGGCGCCTTCGTCCGTTGGAAACGCGCGACTCCTTTGGCGATCTGTTCCATGACGGCACTTAGAACTTGTAGATCAGCGAGAGTTGCTTGCGAAAATCGTCGCCGTCTTGCTGGTCCTTGTAGCCGGTGTGCAGATAGGAAAGCTCGATGCCGATGGAGAGATTCGGCGTGACGAAGTAGGTGGCATTGCCGAACGCGACGGTGTTGTAGGTGCGGTTCTTGGTGGCAAGGTCGGAGTCGCGCGGATCATCAATCGCCGCGCCGGCGTTGAACTGCCATTTCTCGCACGGCGTCAGCGCCAACGCGACCCAGCCGCCCATGCTGCGGATGGCTGTCATCGTGTTCGTGTTGACGCCCTGGCCGATGCCGCCGAGGTAGGCGTCGAGATTTTGACCGAGGAACCCCTCTGCCTGCAACGCGAGCCATTTGGTGATGGGGAAGGTCATGTCCGCGTTGATGGACCACGAATCAATCCGTTTGTTGCCGGTGAATCGCTCCTGTCCAAAATGGCCGGAGACGCCGATCACAGTCGGTTTTTCCGTCAGCAACGGAAAACCGACGCTGGCGCGGCCCTGAAAGGTTGGGATGCCGGATTCCTGACCGGTGTCGCCGCTGCTGGTGCTGCCGAGGGTGCGCCCGGAGATGGTGCGCGTGGCGGCGGTTTCGAGTTTGATTTCGACTTTGTCGGCGGGTTTGAAGGTTTCACTCAGGCGCAACTGCGGACGGCGATAGCCCATGTTGCCCTGCCACCAGCCGACGGTGTAATTGATCGTCGGCATGAACAGCGGCGAGATCACGTCGGAGGTCTGTCCCGCGAGCACCTGAAGCTGGAGATCCGGCCAGAACGCCGTGAGATAGGCATGGCGCATCATCGGGTTCGGTTTGTTTTCCGTGCCGCCGCCGTAGAAATCCATTTCGATCAAGCCGCCGGTTTGGACTGTCTTGGATTCAGGTCCCTTGATGCGCAATCCGAGCCGTGTCTGGTTGGCGGTCATGCTGAATTCGTCGTGGACATTCGCGCCGCTGTGGGATTCCGCCCAACGCGCGTAGTTGCCAATGGAGGCCGGGGAACTGTCATGTGACGCATCGAGCTTCACATACCCGTAGAACTCCATGTCGAGTCCGGCGACAATCGGTTTCTTGCCGGCGGGCACGGTGGCCGTGGCGGCCGGGGCGGGAGCGCGCTCCTTGAGCAATGCCTTGATCTCGGCCAGTTCGTTTTCCAAACGCTCGACGCGCTGGCGCAACTGTGTGTTCTCCTGCGTCAGGTTCTGCAGATCCGGTTTCTGTGCGGCGCGGGCATCAAGGCAAAGCAACGCCGACACACTGGCTAGACACATGATACGAATGGGGTTCATTGATAGGCTCCTGGAAGTTGAAACGGGGTGGACTTGTAGCGGCAGGCTCCGTCAAATGCAAGAGAAAGTTTGATTCGCGCAGCGGAACCGCTATCCTGCTGCACGTGAGCTTCACCGAACAAGATGAACGATTCATGCGGCGCGCGCTGGCGCTCGCCCGTCGCGGCATCGGCAAGACCAGCCCGAACCCGGCTGTTGGCGCCGTGTTGGTGCGCGGCGGCAAGATCATCGGCGAAGGCTGGCATCGTCGCGCCGGTGATGCGCACGCTGAAATCAATGCGCTGCGGGACGCAGGAGTCCAGCGTCCAGCGTCCAGCGTCCGTAGTCATGACTCAGGACTCAGGACCAGGGACTCAGGACTGGTTCTCTACGTCACGCTGGAGCCGTGTTGCACGCACGGCCGAACGCCGCCGTGCACGGATGCCATTATTGCTGCGGGTGTTCGCCGTGTGGTAGTGGCGGCGACGGACCCGAACCCGAAACATCGCGGTCGCGGCCTGCGTCTGTTGCGGCGCGCAGGAATCCGAGTCGGGGCTGGTTTGCTCGCGGAGGAGGCGGCTGCGTTGAACCCGGGGTTCAATAAATGGATCGTCACCGGGATGCCGTGGGTCATTGCCAAGGCGGCGCTGAGTCTCGATGGCAAAATGGCGACGCGCACCGGCGACTCGAAATGGATCACCGGCCAAGCGGCGCGCCGGGAAGCGCACCAGTTGCGCTCGCAGGTGGACGCCATCATGGTCGGCGCGAACACCGTCATCCGCGATGATCCGCAGTTGACGCTTCGGCACGGCGTGCGCGGTCGGCAACCGTGGCGCGTGGTGGTCGGGCGGTGTCCGCGAACTGCCAGGGTATTCACGGATGCGCACCGTGAACGGACCGTTCATTTCACGACACGGAACCTGCGGTTGGTGTTGCGGAAGTTGGGTCGGATGGGAGTCACGAGCGTGCTGATTGAGGGTGGGCCGACGCTGTTGCGTGCGGCGTTCGATGCCGGTGTGGTGGACAAGGTAGCTTTCTTTTTTGCGCCGAAGGTGATCGCCGGTTCAGCAACGATGGCCAAAGCTAAGATGGTGCACGGAATGTGGCGCAGAACCGGCTCGGACATGCTTTTTGAGGGAGATGTCAAATGATTTTGGTGGTGAATCTGTCGCCGGCATGGCAGCGGACGCTTTTTTTTGACGAGTTTTCTCTTGGCGAGGTGAACCGGGTACAACGGGTGGTCGAGACTGCGTCGGGCAAGGGCGTCAACGTAGCGCGGGTCCTGATGACGTTGGGAGAAAGAGTGCGTCTGTTGACCGTGGCAGGTGGTCGTCGGGGCAAATTGTTTTGTCAGGCGTTGGCAGCGAATGGCATTCGCGCGCGGATCGTGCCGGTGCGCGGGGAAACGCGGTTCTGCCAGACGCTCGTTGGCGGCAACGCGGCGACCGAGGTGGTGGAAGAATCGGCGGCGTTGCAACGCACGGAAGTGCGCGCTGTTTTCGATGCGTTTGAGGAGGAGTTGAAACGCACGAAGATATTGGTGTTGAGCGGGACAGTGCCGCGCGGTTGCGGTGACAACTTTTACGCGCGGCTGACGCGGGCGGCTCGCAAGGCCGGTGTGCCGGTGGCAGTGGACGCCCAGAAAGCGCAGTTGATGGGCGCGGTGCGCGAGCATCCGAGTCTGGTCAAGATCAACCGAGCGGAATTGGCGGCGGCGGCAGGCAAGGGAGGAGTTACAGCGTTGAGGAAGTTTGGCGCGGAGCGGGTAGTGATTACGAGCGGAGCGAAGCCGGTGGTCGGCTTCGATGGCCGTGAACGATGGGTGGTTCATCCGCCGCGTGTGAAAGCGTTGAACCCGATTGGGTCGGGCGATTCGATGTTGGCTGGGATCGTCGCGGGACTGCGGCGCGGCTGGGACTTGAGGGAAGCCGTGCGGCTGGGTGTCGCCTGCGGCGCGGCCAATGCGTTGACGGAGACCGCCGGTGTGGTGCGCGCAGCGGATGTGCGGCGGTTGCTGTGTGAATGCTAGACAAGCGGCGGTCGGCTTTGTAAGGTGCGCCCATGTTTACCGGAATTGTCGAGGAGACGGGCGTTGTCGAGCGCATCCGTCAAGGACCGAAGTCCACTGAACTTTATGTGCGGCCGAATACGGTTGACCGGTCGCTGCGCGTTGGCAACAGCATTGCGGTCAACGGCGCCTGCCTGACCGTCGCGGCCAAACGCGGCAGCCTGTTGCGCTTCGACGTGCTCAACGAGACGATGACGCGGACGAACTTCGGCGAGTTGGAGCATGGCAGCCTCGTGAATTTGGAGCGTCCGTTGCGCGCGGATGGCCGGTTGGACGGTCATTTTGTGCAGGGGCACGTGGACGGCACGGGCGTGGTGCGCCGGTACGAGAAGTCGGGGTCGGATTACGTTCTGGAAGTGAAAGCACCGGCGGCGATCATGAAATACATTGTCGAGAAAGGCTCCATTTCGGTGGACGGCATCAGCCTGACGGTGGCGGCGTTCGGGGGAAACTGGTTTCGGATCTGGATCATCCCGCACACGCACGAAATCACGAAC
>VHCW01000036.1 GCA_016871575.1 Verrucomicrobiota bacterium | reverse complement strand
TATCCCGAATTTGATGGAGTACGCCCTGGCATTGGCGCCAAAAACGGCCGGCGTGGGCGGTTTGCCGGTGACGACCCCGACAAACGGATACCTGACGTTGACCTATCGTGAAAACAAACAGGCCACCGATCTGCTTTTCGCGGTGCAGGCTTGCAGCGTCCTCACGTCGAACACGTGGAGTTCGGTCGGATTGGCGGAAATCTCCCGCGCGGACTGCAACACCTGGTGGCGGGTGATCGTGCGGGACGGCGTGCTGATGAGCGACGCCACCAACCGCTTCATGCGCCTCAAAATCACGATGCCATAGCCGCCCGCCGGTGGCGTTCCGTCCATGAATCGTCGCAACACGCGGCACTTGACGTTTGGGCGGCCTGAGATGACAATAAGGGCAGTTGCCCGCGCTGGTTACCAGAAGCCGCGGGCGCGCAAACGGGATGGCTGCGAAATACAACATCAGAGTCCAATACGCCGCGTGGGTTGCCGTGGTCACGTCCGGTGTGGTGCTGGCCCTCGCCTCTCTCCACATCTGGCGGGCGATTGACGATCAAGAACAAGCGGTGCGTTGGGTGGCGCAACACCAGGCGAAATCGTTCGCCCGCACGGTGGCGCCGCACGTTGCCCGCAATGATATCAATACGCTGGTCCGCGTCGCCGGCCAGTCGGTCACGGATGAGGAGGTGCTGTTCTTGCGCGTGTTGAACGCGAAGGGCGAGGTGTTGTATCGTCCCCCGTACAATCAAAGCCCGTCGGGCCTGGTCATGGTGAGCGAACCGGTGATGTCGGGAGGAAACAACGTCGGCCAGGTCGAGTTCGGGATGGGGCGCGGTCGCGTGGCGCGCCGGTTATGGAATTCATTGTTGATGGACATGGGGCTTGGCGCGGTGCTGTTGGGCATTTTTGTGGCCGCATCGGCCTTGATCTCCAAGCCGGTGCAGGATTCGTTGCAGGGGCTTTTCCACTACGTCCACGCCATGTCCAAGGGCCAGCGTCACGACGAGTATCTCGATTCCGATCTGGCGGAAGTGGACAACGTCGCGCGCGAACTGAAGGCGTTGATGGATCGCGTCGAGGAGGCGCGCCGCGGGTTGGAACGGGCACAAGTGGAGTTGAAGGCGAGCGAGAAGGAGATGGACGAGTACACCTACGTCATCAGCCACGACCTGAAGGAGCCGTTGCGCGGAATGGAGGCGTTCAGCAAGTTTCTCGCTGACGGCTACCGCGACAAGCTCGACGAGGAAGGCCAGCGCCACATTGATATCATTCGCAAGTCCGTGCTGCGCATGCAGCGGCTCATCAATGATCTGCTCCATTTCTCGCGCCTGTCCCAGCAGAGCCAGCCCATGCAGCCCATCGGCATGAACACCGTGATCCTGCATGTGCGCGTCCGCCTCCAACACGCCCTCGATGCGAAACTGGTGGATCTGCGCGTGGAGAAACTGCCCACCGTCGTGTGCGACGAGACCGGCATGACCGAGGTTTTCCACAACCTCATTTCCAACGCGATCAAATACAACGACAAGCCTCATCCGCTCATCGAGGTCGGTTGCGCGGAAAAACTCAATCCCGAAACACAACGGCACGAATACGAGTTTTTCGTTCGCGACAACGGCATCGGCATCAGGGAGGAATACTTCGACAAGATCTTCCAGATTTTCCAGCGCCTGCACCGCGATGAAGAAGGCACCGGCATCGGCTTGACCATTGTGCGTCGGGTTGTCGAAGCGCACGGCGGCCGCATCTGGCTCCAAAGCGAAGAAGGCAAAGGCACCATTTTTTACTTCACCCTTCCGAAACGCGAGTTTAGTCAAACCGGCACCGTCCTTGACGCGATGAGTGCCTCAATGAAAGGAACCCACAGCCTTGCGACGACCGTATGATATCCTGTTGATCGAAGACAATCCCGCAGATGTGGAGATCACGCTCGAAGCCTTCCGACGGAGCCGCAGCGGAACACGCGTTTCCGTCTGCCGCGACGGCGAAGACGCGCTCGATTATCTCTTCCAGCGCGGCCGGTACGCGCGCGGCCAAAACGCGCCCCGTCCCGACATGATTCTGCTGGACCTGAATCTGCCAAAACGCAGCGGACTGGAGCTGCTCGAACAGGTCAAACAGCACGAAACGCTCCGGGAAATCCCGGTCATCGTCCTGACGACCTCTGACCGGGATGACGACGTTCGCCGCTGCTACCGCCTCGGCGCCAACAATTATCTCACCAAGCCGGTCCAGTTCGACGAATGCGTCAAATTGGTCGCCACCATCCAGCAATACTGGCTCGAACTCTCCAAGCTGCCCCCACGCTGATGAACACGGCTCCCCTTCCACTGCTCATCGTCGAGGACAGCCCCCTCTACGCCGAGATTCTTCTCCAACTCATTCCCTCTCTCGGCGCCGGGTTCCAGTTTACCGTCAAATGGGTGGACACGGCCGAAAAAGGGCTTGCTGAACTCGAACAGCACCCTTACGAGATGGTTCTCCTCGACTACAAACTCCCCGGCGCTGACGGGCTGACGCTCCTTGGTCACATTCAGCTCATGCCCGAGGCGCGCCGCCCCGTTGTCATCATGCTCACCGGCATCGGCAACGAGGAAATCGCCGTCGAAGCCATGAAAATGGGCGCCAAGGATTACCTTTCGAAAGACCATCTTGACGTGCCCAGCCTCCTGCGCGCCATCAGCGGCGCTCTCGAACGCAAACGCGCCGAAAACGCCCTCGCCGAGGAACGGGCTCTCTTGCGCGCCCTCATGGACAACGCGCCCGACCACATTTACTTCAAGGACACGCGTTCCCGCTTTACCCACATCAACGCGGCCCATGCCCGCGTCCTCGGCCTCGCCCGGCCGGAAGAGGCCGTCGGCAAAAGCGATGCCGACTTTTACCCTTCGGATTTTGCGCGCGAAACAACGGAGGACGAACGCCTCATCCTCGAAACCGGAAAACCCATCATTGCCAAGGAAGAACGCGTCGTCTATCCCGACGGCAAAGTCCGCTGGGTGTCTGCCACCAAGGTTCCGCTCCGCGACCGCCAGGGCAAACTCATCGGCTTGGTCGGCGTCAGCCGCGATATCACCGACGGCAAACTTCTCGAAGAAGAACTCGCCCGCACGGCCGGGGAACTGGCCATCAAGAACAACCAGATGCAGGCCGACCTCGAACTGGCCCGCGAAATCCAGGAAGCGTTCCTGCCGCAGAGCTATCCCCGTTTCCCCGCCGGCACAACCACGGAACAAAGCGCGCTCCGCTTCCACCACCGCTACCGCCCCGCCGTCGCCATCGGCGGCGACTTCTTCGATGTGTTTGCAGTCTCCGACACCGAGGCGGGTGTCCTGATTTGTGATGTCATGGGACACGGTGTCCGTGCCGCGCTGGTCACCGCCATCATGCGCGCCCTGATCGGACAATTCACTCCCGCCGCCGGCGATCCCGGCGAATTCCTCACCGCGCTCAACAACGGCCTGTTTGCCATCCTCAAACAGACCAAAATGCCAATGTTCGCTTCCGCTTTTTATCTCGTCGCCGACGTTGGCCGCGCCCAGCTCCGCTGCGCCGGCGCCGGCCATCCGCTCCCGTACCGGATCCGCCGCAAGCAGGCCAAGGTGGATCCCATCGAGTGTTCGAAAGCCTCCATGGGGCCGGCCCTCGGCGTCTTTGAAGGTTCCCGCTACGTCAGCAGCGAACAGCCGCTCGACGCCGACGACCTCATCATCCTCTACACCGACGGCCTGTTCGAGGTCGCCGACCGCACCGGGCGTTACTACGGCCAGGAACGGCTCTTTGCCGCGTCGGCCAGGTTCGCCAAACTTCCGCCTGCCGAGCTTCTCGACAAGCTGCTGGCCGACATTGTCCAGTTTGCCGGCACCCCGGAGCTGAATGATGACCTTTGCGTCGTCGCGGTCGAGGCGGCCCGCGTCACTGCGAAATGAACGCGCTCCTGCTCTTCATTCTGCTGGCGGCCGCACCGGTTCCGCCGCTGGTCAACACCAATGACCTCCAGCGCGCCGGCACAACTGTCCGACTGCCCGGCCTCGTCATCCACGATGTCGCATCCCCGTACCTCGAAGCCGCCGGGAAAGTCGCCCGCACCAACGACCTCCTCGAATTCATCGCGGTCGAGCCGGAAGGCCGCGATTACGAAAGCCTGCTCACGCTCGACTGCAAACCGTCCGCGCTCCAGTTCGCGCTCCTGCTCATCGGCTGCGAAACCGGCGGCGTCCTCCGCATCGAGGCCGAGTACAAACACAAGCGTGTCCCCATCGAACAATGGCTCATTGACCGCAAGACGAAGAAGCCGCCCACCGGTCTGCGCTGGAAGTTCAACGGCTCCTACTTCAGCAAGAATCCAATCACCGAACAACCCGTCTTCCTCGCCGACGCCGAGCAAGCCCACATCGTGCTCTGGTGGCAGCCGTCCATCGTCATCAATCTCGCCGACGACCGCGGCAATCCGTATCGGGGCGATGATCAGGGTTTTGAAGCCAATCCCGCCGCCGTTCCGCCCACCGGCACGCCCGTCAAACTCATCTTCCGGCGCAAACCATGAATGACCGCTGGGTCTTGGTGGACGGCTACAGCGTGCTGCACCAATGGCCGCGTTTGCGCAAGATTGCCGGACGCTCGCTCGAAGTGCGCCGCAATGCCTTGCTCGCGCTCCTCGAACGGTACGCCGACCACAGCGGCCGGCGCGTCACCGTTGTCTTCGACGCCTACGCTGCCAAACATAAACCCGAAACCGCCGACCGACCGCGCGGCATCGAGGTCATTTACTCCGGCTCCGGCAAAACCGCCGACGATGTCATCGAGCGGATGGTCGGCGAAAGCGAACATCGGCGCCTGATTCTCGTCGTGACCTCCGACAACCTCGAACGTCAGGTCGTCGAGACGCTCGGCGCGCAATCGGTTTCCGCCGAGCTTTTCGAGCTTGAAGTGAACACCGAGTTGCGGGAGCTTGAACTCCTCATTCGCCAACACTCGCACAGGAACCGATTATGAAACATCTGCTCATCGCCCTTGTACTCGCGGCCCCGATGCCGTTGCTGGCCGCACACAAAACCGTCCGCGCTTCGTCGTTTGGATTCAATCCCACAAACTCGACAGCGGCGCTGCAAGCCGCCATTAACTCCGGCACGCGCAAACTCATCGTCGAGAACATGGGCGCGCCTTGGATCGTGGACAAACTCCAACTCGCCAGCGACCAGGAAATTGTTTTCGAGAAAGGTGCAGTCCTGCAGGCCCTGCGCGGCGCGTTCAAGGGAAAGAACGATTCGTTGTTAAGCGCGTCGCTGAAAACGAACATTACGCTGACCGGCTACGGCGCGACGTTGAAGATGTGGAAGCAGGACTACGATGACAAAACCCAGTACACGCACGCCGAGTGGCGGCACGTGCTCAACTTCAAAAGTTGCGCCAATGTCCGCGTGCTGGGCTTGACGCTCGCCGACAGCGGCGGCGACGGCATTTACCTCGGCGTGGCGCGCCGCGGCCTGCCGTGCTCCGACTTCGTCATCAAGGACGTCGTCTGCGACAACAACTACCGCCAAGGCATCAGCGTCATCAGCGCCCGCAACCTGCTCATCGAGAACTGCGTCCTCAAAGACACCGGCGGAACTTCGCCGATGGCCGGGATTGATTTCGAGCCGAACCACGACACGGAGGAACTCGTCAACTGCGTCATGCGCAATTGCGTCTCCGAGAACAACCGCGGCGACGCTTACGTGTTCTACTTGCGACCGTTGCGCGCCCACTCGAAGCCGATCTCCATCCGCATCGAGAACTGCCGCGCCGTCGGCTGCCGGAGCTCCGCGCGCTTTGTCACGTGCAGCGACAGCGAGACCGCCGGCGTCAAGGGCACGATGGACTTCATCAACTGCAAGTTTGAAGGCGCCCTCGACGCCGGCATCGGTGTCGGCGACAAACCATTCACCGGCGCGCGCGTCAGTTTCGTGAACTGCCAGATCATCAACGCCGCCACGAACAAACCGACGGCAACGCCAATCCAGTTGACGAACCGCTCGACCGCGACCGAAGACCTTGGCAACATCCGGTTCGTCAACTGCACGATCACCGACCCGTTGAACCGGAAGCCGATGTCGTATCAAGACATGTCCGGCGGCCTCGCCTTGCGTGACGTCACCGGCACGCTCATCGTGAACGGCAAAACGCACCGGCTCACGACGGAATTGCTCGCGCAGTGGATGCCGGTCACCGGTTTCATACCAATCCCGAAGTTCGTCATGAAAAATGTCCGGTTCGAACCGCTGTTTCCCGAAGCGCAGCCAGACGCCAAACGTCGTGGCACGGCGCGCGTGCGCGGGCCGTCGGAATGGCTGTTGTGGGCCGAGGCGGGGCAGGAGGTGTCTTTTACCGTGCACATTCGGCGTGTCGGCAAAGCCGGACCGCAACCCGTGCCGGTCAGCATTGTCGCGCCGTCCGGCAAGGCGGCCAAATTGGAGAGTGCGCAGGGCGAAGGCGAAACCGCCTACGTATTTCCAGCCACGGAAACCGGCGCGCACAAGATCGTTTGCGACCCGCGCAAATGGACAGCCACCGTGAACTCCGCCACGCACCGCGTCTGTCTCTACGCGGCGAACAGCGCGATTCATTTCCTCAGCACGACCGGCGACTATTTCTTCTGGGTGCCGCCGGGCACGAAGGAGTTTGCATTGAGGGTCTCCGGTGAGGGCGCCGGCGAGCGCGTGAAAGCCGCGCTCCGCAACCCGTCGGGAAAGACAGTCGAGGAAAAAGACAACATCGCCGAGGCGCATCAGTTCATCGGGAAACCAACCAGTGATTCCACCGGTGAAATCTGGAGCCTTCGTCTGGACAAGCCGTCTGCCAGCGCAATGGAGGATTTCCATGTCCGCTTCCAAGGCATCCCGCCCGTGTTGTCCCACACAAAGGAATCGCTGTTGAAAACGGCAAACTGAATGAAAACCATATCGCTGATTCTCGCGTTGGCCTCCACATGTTTTGCCGCCGAACCGGCGCTTTTCATCGGCGGCTGCGGCGGCGTCTATTTCGTTGCGGAGCCGGGCGAACTCGTCATCGAGGTTGAGAAACGCGATCACAACCGGCGCGACACCCGCACGGAACTGCGCGCCATTCTCGCGGGACCGGACCGTCGCGTGTTGCAGGAGGCGACGATTCCCGACGACGGCAAACCGCGCGGCAGCGGTCTCGGCCCGGCAAAGGGATGCCGGTTGTCGGCTCGTGTGGAACGCAAGGGCGTTTATGTGTTGAACATCACCATTTCGCAGGACCGGTACGGCGAACATGCGGTCTGGGGGTTCCGGTCGAACTGCCCGAAGTATATCATCGAGACAGCGCGCGGCCATCGCGATGCGCGCCACGAGGAGCCGATTGTGCTGGCAAGTCCGGACCGTCCAGCCGATGTCTGTTTTCTGCCGCGACAGGGAGCTTTCAGCGTCGAAGTGGACGGGTTGCCGAAAGGCGCGGCGCCACCGCAGATGTTCGACTCGACCGGCGCGCTCGTCGCGACGCTCGACAAGCCGTCGCATGAGTTTATTGCCAAAGTTGCCGCGCCGTGGCGGCTGCATTTCCCGTCGGCAAAGGCGACGATCAACATTGATGGCGTGACGCGCTGGGACAGCCACGATCCGCATCCCAACATGGCGTGTTGGACGCCCGACCTGAAATCCTGGTTCCCGTTTCTGGAGAACCGCTGGCTGTTGACGCCGTACAGCCGGACCATCTACGGGCAGAAGGATGTCACGTTCCAAGTCCGGAACGATTCGAGAAAGGAAAGAACAATCCAACTGAGCATCGAACCGCCGGCGAAGTTGTCAGCGGAACAGGTGAAACTCGGCCGGAACAAAACCGGAACAATCACCGTCGCTTGCCCGTCGCCCGGCGTCTATCGTCTCCGCGCCACGCCACTCGATGATTCCGGGTTCACGACTTACTCGACGCTCACCGTGAAGACCGGCGAACCGCCAGCGGTGACGGTGCCACTCGTGCTCAAGCCTTGGCAGCACGAGAATGAGCAGTTCGGCCATCTGGCCGATTTCCCAACGGAAAACCAGATTTACTTCGATTCGCAAAACAAACCGTTCATCCTCACCGGCAGCGGCATCACGACGTTGCGCGACGGCCAGTGGACGACCACCAAGCTCGGCAGCGCTCTCACATCGAAGGTCACCTTCGACAAGGACAATACGATCTACGTCCTCACATCGGCAGGCTTGTCCTACTCAACCGACGGCGGGAAAACATTTACCGCCTGCCCCATTCGTCGAACCGGCTCGTTTGACATCGAGCAGTTTTCCGGGCACAACATCCTCGACGGACCGCCCCCGATCCTGCGCTACACGTTTCGAGCGAAGGACGAGAAGTTATTCTGGCGACGAATCCATGATCTGGAATTATTTCTACCGAAGAAGGTGGATGGCCGCGTGGTGATGGGCGAGCCGGTCCTTATCTCGAAACTGTGCATCGGGTTGGCATCGCACTCTGGCATTCCCGCGTCAATCGTCTCCCGAGGCAGCAAGGTCCACGTCGCTTGGGGCGAGGCAACCGACCCGAAAGTGAAGGTGCCGGGTCTTCCCGCCTACGTCGCCACCTACGACCGCACGACGAAACAACTCTCCAAACCCGTGCTCGTCGGCTACGGCGCGCCGGCGAACGACGTCCACAATTCACCGAGCATCACGATGGACAAACAAGGTTACCTCCACGTCCTCGGCGGCACACACGGACGACCGTTCCCCTACGCGCGTTCGTTGAAACCGAATGACGCCAGCGGCGGATGGACCGAGGCGGTTCCCGCCGGCGAAGACCTCAGACAAACCTACATCGGCTTGGTGTGCGGTCCCGATGACACGCTGCATTCCGCGTTCCGATTGTGGAAGAACGGCGAAGAGCCGTTCCCCGCCAGCCACTACGCAACGCTCGCCTACCAGCGCAAACGCCCCGGCCAACCGTGGGAAGCGCCGCGCGTCTTGATAATCCCGCCGTTCTCCGAGTACAGCGTCTATTATCACCGACTCACCATTGACCGGAAAGGCCGCCTCTTCCTTTCCTACGACTACTGGTCCACGTTTTGGTTTTATCGCAATGACAAACCCGGACGCCGACGCACCGTGTTGATGTCGCCTGATGGCGGCGAGACGTGGAAACTGGCGCTGACAAAAGACCTTCAACCATGAAAACGATACTGACTCGCCACCTTAAGTCCGCCGGCAAACTGTTGCTGCGCTATTTCGGGCGCACGTTGCACGTGAAACGCAAGGAAAGCCACGCCAGCGTCGTCACCGAGGCCGACGTGGCCACCGAACGATTTCTGGCGCGCCGGATTCGCGCCCGGTTTCCTACGCATAACATTCTCGGTGAGGAAACCGGCTGGCAGAATCTCGGCTCGGAATTCACGTGGGTGATTGACCCGGTGGACGGCACCTCGAACTTCGCCGCAGGAATGCCGTGGTTTGGCGTCATGCTCGCCGTGCTCCGCAATGCAAAGCCCGTCATGGCAGCGGTCTATCTGCCGGTGACCGACACGCTTTACTTCGCCGAAAAAGGCAAAGGCGTTTTCCGCAACGGCAAGCGCGTGCGCGTCAGCAACGCGACGCGCCTCAGCGACGTGCTCTGTTCTTTCGCGCTCGATCCAACGCCCGACCGCCGGCAGACGCGACGCAACACCGAGTTGTTCCAGCGCATGCTCGCCAGCGCCCGTAACCTGCGGATGACAAACTGCCTCGTGGATTTTTGTTCGACTGTGGATGGCCGGTTCGGCGCCTGCCTCAACCAAATGACCAAAATCTGGGACATCGCTCCGTTCGTGTTGATGCTCGCGGAAGCCGGCGGAATCATGACTGACCAGGAAGGTGCCCCAATCCGTTTCGACCTCACCGGCGAACCGGGCAAACGTGACTACGCCGTCGTGGGCGGCAGCCGTCGCCTGCATAAACAGGTGTTGGCCATCATTAAGAGTGTATGAAATTAATCGTTCTATTCCTTGCCAGTGTTTGTGCGGCAGAACAGTGGAATCCAATATGGACGCGCGATCCAAAGGCCGGAACCGCCGCAGCGGACGCTGCGATTCTCCACAACCAACAGCCGTCAATCCGCGTCGAGCACCGCGGCGACAAGGATTGGAGCCTGACCGCAAAGAGCGGTCAGATTGCAACGCAGCCCGGCGAATGTTGGGAGATCAGCGCGTGGGTGAAGATTACTGGCGACGGTGAAGCGTCCACGGGCACGGTTCTCCGCGACAAAGCCAGGGAAACGTTGAGTTGGAGCTACGGTGGCCGCAGCCTGCACGCCACACACGACTGGACGGAACTCCGGTCACGTTTCATCGTGCCCCGGCGCGGAGTCTCCATCGAACCTCGCGTCACCGGCCACGGCCCCGCAACTGTGTGGGTCTCGGAGTTTTCCTGCCGCAAAATCGAGCAATCTCGCGCCGCTGCCTTGCCGGCGACGCTGGCGATCACCAACGCCGCGCTCGTCGTCACGCTCGACACCGCAACGGCAACGTTGTCGGTGCTCGACCGCCGCACGAAGCAGACGTGGCGGCAACAAGCTGTCGTCGAGAACATCATGCTCCAACAAGTACGCGTTGCCGGCGGGCTGCAACTGGATTGTATGAATGTCGAGTCGGCTGAAGCATTCCGCTGCGCGATCAAGCTCGACGGCGACAAACCGGAGTTTACCGTCGCACTCAACGCCGACGGCACATCCGCTCCGGCGTTCCCGCATCCATTCGTCACCGACGCGAGCACGTATCTCGTCGTGCCGATGAACGAAGGAATTTCGTATCCGGTGAACGACGACAGCATCAAGCCGATGCGCTTGGTCGCCTACGGTGGCCACGGCATCTGCATGGCGTTCTGGGGAGCGACCGACGGCGAGCGCGGCCAGATGACGATCATCGAAACACCAGACGATGCCTCGATCAGCATTGACCGTCACGACGGCAAGCTCTGCATCGCGCCGCGTTGGGACCTGCAGAAGGGACGTTTCGGTTACGAGCGCAAGCTGCGCTATGTCTTCTTCGAGCGCGGCGGCCACGTCGCGATGTGCAAACGTTACCGCCAAACCACGACGTTGAAGACACTCGCCGACAAACGCCATGAGAATCCGAACGTGGATTTGCTCGTCGGCGCCGCCAATATCTGGTGTTGGGACAAGGACCCGGTCAGTATCGTCAAGGAATTGAAGGCCGCCGGCATCGAGCGGATCCTCTGGAGCCACAGCGCCAAGCCCAACGAGATCGCGGCGATGAATGACCTCGGTGTATTGACCAGCCGCTACGACATTTATCAGGACGTGATGGACCCAGCGACGTTCCCGAAGCTGCGCGGCGTCCACGGTGACTGGACGACAGAAGCTTGGCCCAAGGACATCATGATCAACTCGCGCGGCGATTGGATTCGCGGCTGGCAGGTCACCGGCAAAGACGGCGAGATGTATCCGTGTGGCGTCACCTGTGACAAGGAAGCCCTCAAGTACGCCGAGAAACGCGTGCCCGCCGATCTCGCGACGCATCCGTACAAGTGCCGGTTCATTGACACGACGACCGCATCACCGTGGCGCGAGTGTTACGCGCCCGCACATCCACTCACGCGCAGCGAGAGCCGCCACTGGAAAATGGAACTACTGCGGTTGATGTCGGAGAAGTTCAAACTCGTCGTCGGCTGTGAAACCGGCCACGACGCAGCGGTGCCGTTCCTGCATTACTTCGAAGGCATGCTCAGCCTCGGCCCGTATCGCATCCCCGACGCCGGCCGGCGGATGCAGGTGATTCTGGACGAGGTACCGGAGCGCGTCGCGAAGTTCCAAGTCGGCGAACGTTATCGGTTGCCGTTGTGGGAACTGGTTTATCACGACTGCGTCATCGCGCAATGGTACTGGGGCGACTACAACAACAAGCTCCCGGCGATCTGGGACAAGCGCGACTTGTTCAACGTCCTCTACGGCACGCCGCCGATGTTCATGTTTAATCGCGACATCTGGACGAAGAATCGCGATCGTTTCGTACAGAGCTATCGCGCCATCGCGCCCGTCGCCCGCGCCACCGGTTACTCCGAGATGACTGACCACCGATTCCTCACGCCCGACCGCGCCGTCCAACAGACCAGCTTCGCCAACGGCGTCACCGTCACCGTAAACTTCGGCGCCACGCCATTCGACAACATCCCGGCGGGCGGATTTAGAATTGCCCCCGAAGCAATTTCCTCGCGCATCGTGCGCCCATGAACGTCCAAGGCCGCTGTTTGTGCCGTGCCTTCTCCGTGCCGTAATAATGCTACATATGTAGCATTATTACGGTACGACCGATTGCGCGATCAGTGCCTGAACCAGGCGGCTCATCACGGAGCGATGGGTCTGCCAAGCGCGTTGTCCAAGATAATTCTCCGGCAGCAAAATCTGTGGTAAAAACGGATCTATCGCCGCGGCGTTGGCCCATGCAATACGTTCCTGCCGCAAGCGCCTTCGCAACTCTGCCGCGCCATCCCGCGAGGGCACCGCCTTGCGCAGGTCGCCGTTGGCCTGTGAGAGATGCGCTTCGTATCGTTTGTTGACCTCATCGAAGTCCCACGCGCCATGCACAATCGCTGCATCGGAATAACCGGAGCAACAGTGTGACTCCATGACGGTAAACGACTCGACGTCGTCGCGAAACTCCTTCAAGGCATCCGTGATTTTCGTCAATGGATCCGGATGAATCCAAACGCTGTTTTGCAGGTATCCGAAGCCGTTTTGTCGTAACCAGCGTAACAAGCGTTGGCGGACGAGTTGTTGCCGGCCTGGTAGATCGAAAATGATCATCCGCCACTGGCCGTCCCAGCGGCGTTGCCAACGCGCCTCTGGATCGCGCCCGCCACAGGCCGCCAGCCGGCCAAGTTCGGTCAATTGGAGAACCAACTGGCCGGCTTTTCGCTCACGAAGGATGAGTTCTTTCTCTTCGAGCCGATGCGCTTGGCGCTGCCATCCATGCCGCCACTGCCACCCCTCGAAACTTTCGTCCAAGGTTCGCAACGATGGAGAACATAGTTTCTCCATTCCCCAGAGCATGACCTCCAAAAACTCTATTGCCTGTTCACTCCACACCTTTGCCATGATGATTTCCTTTCTGTGAGATGTCGTACCGTAATAACGCTACATATGTAGCATTATTACGGTGGTTATGGAAAGCTGAAATTGAGGATGTCGGGCAGCGCATTGACTTTGACAGAGGCGCTCTTTACAGTAGCCCCTCAAACATGCAGCCCGGCCCCAACAACCTGCTCCTCAATGTGCGCGACTTGCGCGTGAGCTTCTTTACCGACGACGGCGAAGTCCGCGCCGTGGACGGCGTGTCGTTCACGATCAAGTGCGGTGAGACGCTTGCCCTCGTCGGCGAGAGTGGCTGCGGCAAGAGCGTTACCGCGCTGGCGCTCGCCAAGCTCGTCCCAACACCACCGGGTGCTTACAAGGCCGGCCAGATTCTTCTCGACGGCGAAGATGTCCTCGCCATGAACAGCGATCAACTCCGTGCCATCCGCGGCGCGCGCATCTCCTACATCTTCCAGGAACCGTCCAGTTCGCTGAACCCGGTCTTTCGCATCGGTGCCCAGATCAAGGAAGTTCTCCAACTTCATCGGCGCGACGCTGCGACCGACGATGAAGTCGTTCGTCTCCTGAAGCTCGTCCAGATTCCAGAACCGGCGCAGCGCGCTCGCGATTACCCGCACCAACTCAGCGGCGGCATGCAACAACGCGTTATGATTGCCATGGCGCTCGCCTGCAACCCGGAGCTTCTCATCGCCGACGAACCGACCACCGCGCTCGATGTCACCATCCAAGCGCAGGTGCTCGACCTCTTGAAGGAACTCAAGCGCACCGTCGGCATGAGTATCCTCATTATCACTCACAACCTCGGCATCCTCACCGGCCTCGCCGACCATGTTGCCGTCATGTATGCGGGGCGGATTGTCGAGTACGAGCCTGCTGATGCACTGCTCCAGCAACCGCGTCACCCGTACACGAAGGCGCTCATGCGTTCGATTCCTCGCCTCGGCGCCCGCACTGCACGTCTCGAAGCAATTCCCGGCACCGTGCCAAACGCCGCGCACCTCCCTGCCGGCTGCAAGTTTCATCCACGCTGTCCGATTGCCAAGCCTGACTGCGCGCACGATCCCGAACCAGCGTTGCTCGAAGGCTGTGTCCGTTGCCCGTATTGGAACACGCCATGAGCCTTGTCGAAGTCAAGAACCTCAAGGTGCATTTCCCGATTCGCGCCGGTGTGCTGCAGAAACCGGTTGCTTGGGTCCGGGCCGTGGACGGTGTTAGCTTCGCCATCAACGAAGGCGAGACTGTCGGCCTCGTCGGTGAAAGCGGCTGCGGCAAGACAACACTCGGACGCACCATCCTCCGTCTCTACGAACCGACCGAAGGCGAGGTTTACTTCGACGGCCGGAACATTTCCGGAACAGACGGCAGCTTCCGCCGGCAGGCGCAGATGATTTTTCAGGACCCGTACGGGTCGCTGAACCCGCGGATGACTGTCGGCGACATTGTCGGCGAGGCGTTGCGCGTCCACAAATTGTGTTCCGGTAATGTTCCGGAGCGCGTGGCCGAACTGTTGACGGCCGTCGGTCTCTCGCCGGACCACATGCGTCGCTACCCGCACGAGTTCAGCGGCGGCCAGCGGCAACGCATCGGCATCGCCCGCGCGCTCGCGGTGGAGCCGAAGTTCATCGTGTGCGACGAGCCGGTCAGCGCGCTCGATGTGAGCGTGCAGGCGCAGATTGTCAACCTGCTTCAGGAACTTCAGGAGAAGTTGAAGCTGACGTATCTGTTCATCGCGCACGACCTTGCTGTCGTCGAGCACATCAGCGACCGGGTGCTGGTGATGTATCTCGGACGAATCGTTGAGGAGGCCGAAGCTGGCGAACTGCTCGCCAACCCGCTGCACCCGTACACGCAAGCGCTCATCAGTTCCGTGCCGACAATTGACCCCGCGACACAGCGACGGAGGATCATCCTGCCCGGTGACGTGCCATCGCCGATCAATCCGCCGAGCGGTTGTCCGTTTCATCCGCGTTGTCCGATTGCCGTGGCGTGTTGTCGCGAGGCCGTCCCCGCGTGGCGCGAGGTCCGCAAGGATCACTGGGTCGCTTGCGATTCGGTCTGAAAAAGTTCCCGCGCCGCCGTCGCCAGCAATTCTTCCGCCCGCCTCATCGCCTCGGCGGTGCTCATCGTCGCCGGTTTGATGGCGAGCGCCGTCGCCACACCGGCGTTCTTCCATTCCGCTTCGGTTAACTCAACGGATCCGGCGATCACGGCGACTTTTGTGCCGGTGCGTTGCGCCAACGACGTGACGCCGGAGACGACTTTGCCGCGCAACGATTGGGCGTCGAACCGGCCTTCGCCGGTGATGACCCAGTCGGCGTCAGCGAGTTCCTCGGCCAACCGGCTGGCACGCATCACCGTCTCGATGCCGGGCACGAGGCGCGCGTTGAGAAACGCAATCGCGCCCGCCGCGAGTCCGCCGGCGGCGCCGGCGCCGGGCACGTTGAGGATGTCTTTGCCGAGTTGCGTTTTCACGAGCGTCGCCAAGTGCCGCAAACCGGCGTCGAGTTGCTCGACCATCGCGGGTGTTGCGCCTTTTTGCGGGCCGAAGACGCGGGCGGCGCCGTGTTCGCCGCAGAGCGGATTGTCAACGTCACAGAGAACTTCGATGGCGGGGAACGTGAAACGTGAAGCGTGAAGTGTTGTGATCTTCTGTAACTCGCCGCCGATTGGTTGGACTGGTTTGCCGGCGGCGTCGAGGAATTGCCAGCCGAGCGCTGTCGCGGCGCCGATGCCGCCGTCGGTGGTCGCACTGCCGCCGACGGTGAGCCAGAGGCGTTGCGCACCGCGTTGGATGGCATCGGCGAGCAACTCGCCGGTGCCGTAGGTGGTCGTCAGGAGCGGATTATGTTGCGCCGGCGGAACGAGGAGCAGTCCGCTTGCCTGCGCCATTTCGATGAACGCTTGGCGATCCTTCGCAAGCCAAAGATACCTCGCAGTACGAGGTATGTTGGGAAGCGGGCCGGTGACTTGTTTGGTGATCCATTCGCCGCCAAGCGCGGCGTGAAGGGCGTCGGCGGTGCCGTCGCCGCCGTCGGCCATTGGTTTGATGACGATGTGCGCGCCGGGGTAAATGCGGAGCAATTCGCGACGGACGATTTCACAGGCGTCGGGCGCAGTGAGGCTGCCTTTGAATTTGTCGAGCGCGACGACGATTTTCATCGGACGTAGGCGATGGTTTGTGGGCCTTCGGGCAGGACGCAGATCGAGGCGCGACGACCAAGCTTGGCTTCGATCTCGGCGATGGTGCGCTCGATGTCGTGGCACGGACGGAGCAGCGCGCGCTGGATTTGCGCGTCGGTCAAGCCGTCGCTGCGGACGTACACGTCGGCGCGGAGTTGTATCTTGGCCTGAACTTGCACCTGCCATTGATCGGGCTGGCTGAAGCCGGGTTGGGAAACCATTTTCAGTACAGCTTGCGGCGAACCGGCTTCGGCGAGCAACGCGGCGTAGCGCCCGTGATCGGGCAGGCCGTCGGCGCACGCGGCAGCGATGATGATGGCGCCGCCGTCGCGCACGATCTGAGAGGCGGCGCTGACGCCCTTGATGCACTGGTACAGATTTTGGTCGAGCGGGTAGCCGCTGTTGGTGGTGACGACGATGTCGAACGGCGCGTCCACGGGAACCATCGCGTGTTCCTTGACGAACGCGCAGCCGGCGGCGTGCGCGGCGAGCATGTCGCCGGCGAAGACGCCGGTGATTTGGCGCGAGGAGTTGAGGGTGACGTTGAGGATGAAAGTCGGATTGGTGCGGAGCGCCACCTCGCGCATCTCTTCCCAGATCGGGTTGCCGTCGGTCACGCCCCACGTCGCCTTCGGGTGCGCGATCATCTCGTAGCCGTGATTGCTGTGAACGCTTTCGGCGCCGGTAATCGAGGGCAGGACGCCTTTCGGGCCGCCGCTGAAGCCGGCGAAGAAATGCGGCTCGATGAAACCAGTCAGAATGCGAACGTCGGCTTCGAGATACTGACGGTTAATGCGCACGGGATGGCCGCGCGACGTCTGGCCGAGCGACACGAGGTTGGCGCCGTCGTTGGCGTCATGCTGGAGACAGCGGTAGTTGTCCACGATGCTGTCGCCGAGCATCCGGCGCAGTTCGGCGTCGGTCTGGCGTCGGTGCGTGCCGAGGGCGTTGAGCAGGGTGATGTCGCCGGCTGCCTTCAACTCGGCCAGCAACACGGGAAGAATCCGGTCGTTGGGCGTCGCGCGCGTGATGTCGGTGTGGACGATGACGACACGGTCACCGGGGCGGACTTTTTGGATTGGCTCCCGCAACGCGGCGCGGATTGCCGCCGGTTCGTCGGCGAGGCCAGGGACGAAGCGCGAGCGCAACACCTGAGCGTGTGGCGGCAGGTTGACTTCGAGGCCGGTCTGTCCATAGGCGAGTCGCACGTTCTATTGGTACTGGCCGGCGGCTGGAAACTCAACAGGAAACCTTGCGCGGTTTTGCGAAGTCTGCTAGAGGTTCCTTCCAAACAGGAGAAACTATTCATGGCCATTCCACTTGATGTCCCGACCAACACTGAACTCGAACAGCTTTGCATCAACACGATCCGCACGCTCGCGATGGACGGCGTGCAGAAAGCCAATTCCGGCCATCCCGGCGCGCCGATGGGGCTGGCCCCGGCGGCGTTTGTGTTGTGGGACAAATTCCTCAAGCACAACCCGCAAAACCCGCAGTGGGCCAATCGCGACCGTTTCATTTTGTCGGGCGGCCACGGCTCGATGTTGCTGTACAGTCTGCTGCACTTGACCGGCTACGATTTGCCGCTGGAGGAACTCCAGAAGTTCCGCCAATGGGGCAGCAAAACGCCGGGACATCCGGAGTACGGCTTGACCGCCGGCGTGGAAGTGACGACAGGGCCGCTCGGCCAAGGCATTGCGACCAGCGTCGGCATCGCCGCCGCCGAACGCTGGCTCGCCGCGCGCTACAACCAGCCCGGACATGAGATTGTGGATTTTCAGACCTACGCGATTTGCGGCGACGGCGACATGATGGAAGGCATCGGCTCCGAAGCCGCGTCGCTGGCTGCGCACCTTGGTCTGAACAAGCTGGTCTGGTTCTACGACAACAACAAGATCACCATCGAAGGCAAAACCGCGCTCGCATTCAGCGAGGACGTCGGGTTGCGGTTCAAGGCGTACGGCTGGTTCGTGCAACGATTGACCGACGTGAACGACCTCAAGGCGCTCAGCCGCGCGATCCGGAAGGCGCAGAAGCAGACTGACAAGCCGTCGCTCATCATCGTGGACAGCCACATCGGTTACGGCGCGCCGACCAAGCAGGACACGCACGCGGCGCACGGCGAACCGCTCGGTGAAGACGAGATTCGCAAGACGAAGGAGCGTTACGGTTGGAATCCCGACGCGAAGTTCCTCGTGCCCGACGAAGTCGCCGCCCACATGCACAAGGCGCTCCGCCGCGGCAAGAAAGCCGAGAAAGAATGGAATGCGACGTTCGAGGCGTACGCGGCGGCCAACCCGACGTTGGCCGACGAATGGCGCGCCCTCCAGGCCGGCCAACTCCCGCCGGGTTGGGACAGGGAAATCCCAGTGTTCCCGGCGGATGCAAAGGGAATCGCGTCGCGCGAGTCGAGCGGCAAGGTGCTGAACGCCGTTGCGAAAAACGTTCCGTGGCTGCTCGGCGGCGCGGCCGACCTCGCGCCCTCGACCAAGACGCTCATTTCCAGTGGCGGTGATTTCGCGAAGGGCAACTACGGCGGACGTAACATGCACTACGGCGTGCGCGAACATGCGATGACCGCATTCAACAACGGCCTCGCGCTCTGCAAGCTCCGCTCCTACGGCTCCGGCTTCCTGATTTTCTCCGACTACGCACGCGGCTCGATCCGGCTGTCGGCGTTGATGGAACTGCCCGTGCTGCACATCTTCACGCACGACTCGATCGGCGTCGGCGAAGACGGCCCGACACACCAGCCGATTGAACAGATCGCGTCGTTGCGGGCGATTCCGAACATGGTGGTCATCCGACCCGCGGACGCGAACGAAGTGTCCGAAGCGTGGCGTGTGGCGATGCAGGAGAAGAAACACGCCATCGCGTTGATCCTGAGCCGGCAAGCGTTGCCGACGCTGGACCGCGCGAAATACGCTGCTGCCAGCGGTCTCAGCAAGGGCGCCTATGTGCTCGCCGATTGCGAGGGCACGCCCGACATCATCCTCATCGGCACCGGTTCCGAGGTGCAGTTCTGTGTTGGTGCGTACGAGAAACTCAAGGCCGAAGGCGTCAAAGCGCGCGTCGTCTCGATGCCGTCCACGGAGTTGTTTGAGCAACAGCCGAAGGAATACCGCGACCAAGTGTTGCCGCCGTCAGTGCGGAAACGGCTGGCGGTGGAGGCTGGTTCGTCACTCGGCTGGCGCAGCTATGTTGGATTGGACGGCGATGTGATTTGCCGGAGCAAATTCGGCGCGTCAGCCCCGATCAAGGAACTGCTCCAACAATTCGGCTTCACCACCGACAACGTGTACAACACAGCGAAGACGCTGCTCGCAACTTAGCTCGAGGCTTGTTCAACGAGAAGTTGAAGAAGGTAGCCGAGGATGTGGATGCGGAAGAGGGCCAGATCTTTTGGCTGGTCAAGGTCGAAGTCGGTGTGGGCCATGTCGGCGTCGGTGATGGTGAACAGTTCAGCGAGGATGAGCCGCGCCTGGTTCAACGCGCACATCCAAGCATTGAGGTGATCGGCGGCAAAGGTGACTTGGAAATGATTCTTGTGCTGCGGGTCAGGCACAACAGTGACGCAGTCGCGTCCCACGGTTTCACCGGCGGCGGCGAAGAGATGATGAAGTTCGGGGGTGATGAGGCGTTGCCAGTCTTGGTTGGTTTCAGTCTCGCCCGTGGTGGGGTTGGGAAAAAGCCGGTGGCGGACGCCGGGGGCATCGCGTTGGTTGAGGATTTCAGGCAGACTCTGGAGGCAGTCGAGGAGGACAGGATCGAGGCCGCTGAGGCGGAGGCGTTGGGGGCCGTCGGATTGGAGGCGGAGATGTTTCACTCGGACTTTTCGAGGTGGGCGAGAAGCTGGTAGGAGTGGAGTTGGTGGACGTAGTGTTCGGCTTGTTCGCGTCCGCCAGACCAGACGAGCGAACGGCCTTTGTGATGGACTTCGAGCATGAGGGTCTCGGCCTTGTGGCGCGGGTAGCCGAAGACGCGCTGAAACACCATCGTCACGTAGCTCATGAGGTTGATGGGGTCGTTGAGGACGATGACGTTCCAAGGGATGTCCAAGTCTTCCTTGGACTTGGTGTCGCTGACAAGGACGGTGCCGGTTTGTGGCATGGGTCAGGCAGTTGTTTGTTCGTTGGTGAGGAGTTCGGGATGTTCGTTCAACATCCGGATGAGCAGGAGCAGGAGGCCGGTCTGGAAGAGGACTTGGGGCATTTCGAATTCGAAGGAGCCGAACACGAGGGTGAAATGGATGGGGAACCAGACGATGGGGATGGCAATGAACATGGCCAAGGGTTCGAGGGTGGTTTCGCGACATCGTCGGAGGCATCGGAGCGCGTGAACGATGCCGAAGATCATCAAAGCATACAGCAGGATCAGTCCGACAAACCCGACGCAACGGATCGTCGTCAAGGGGCCGTTGTGGAAGTCGCCGTAGAAAAAGACGCCTGCGGAATAATCCCTGCGCGTGGTTTCATACACAGCGGTGGCTTCGGTGCGACGAACACCGATGCCGTCGCCGATCCACCAGTTGTCAATCAATCGGTATTTGATAATGTCGCGCCACCAGTCGAAGCGCGCCGTGGCCGTGCCAGCGGCATCTTGCACGGCCACCATTGACCAGTTGCCCGGCAAGAAACAGAGGGCGCGTTGCACTGCCAGCGGCAGGGAGTAGAACCGTCCTTGTCCGGCAATGAGTCCAGCCAGCAGGGTCAAGCCAATAATCGAGAACAGCACCAGTTGACGCCAGTTCCGGCGCAGGATCATGGAAAGGCCAATGTAGGCGAGGGCGGTGGCGATGCTGGATCGGAAGCCGGAGATGGCGACACCAGCCAACCCAGCGACCAAAAGGTAGAAGTGCGGTCGCACGAAATGAAACAGATTGAAGGGTTTGCAATGCGACACAAGCAGGAGCACCAATATCAATCCGGTTTCCCGAAATGCGCTGAAACGCAGAACCTGAACCGGCGCGCCCATATCCACACTGGCTTGTCCGTAAAAAGAAAGCACCAGCCCTGTTGTGGCCGGCAGCAGGAAGACAAGCGTGTTCGCGATGGCCCCGATCCAAGTACCGGCAAACAGATAGTAGGGAATCCGCGTCAGTGTTTTCGCCGACTGCGGCAAGTGGAGCAGAATCCATCCAGCCAACCCAGCAATGAAAATCCCGAAGTAAAAGCGGGCGCCCATAAATTCGCTTTGGAAGACCCGGAAACCGACTGGTCTGCGCAGCCACATGAGCGCCACCCATGCAAGATTGATCATCAGCAGGAAAAACAGCACATGACGGAGAGAGATGCGTGGCGTCCTTACGAGGCAGCGATGCGCCACGTAGGCGGCTAGCGCCAGCAGGATTGCCGATTCGCGCCATGAGAACGGCAACGGCAGCAACGTGATCGAGCCGGGTGCCATCCAAAACATCGGGATCAGAACCCAGCCACGGTCTTGAAGGCTGAACGCGACAAACACGATGATGGCGATCCACAACAGCCGCCACAAGGGCGTCCAGTTATTGTTACCGACCCAATAACCCGCATAGATCGCGAGCACGATGCCAGCCAGCACGGGCAGCCAGCGTTTGATCTGGAATTCCATGTCGGCGGTGGAACTGTCTTGGATTCGTGGTTCGAGGTTCACATCAATCCCCATAAATGCATCAAGAAGCGGATTTCTCCAACACAAAGTTGCTTAGCCACTTCGACAGCAAGCCGCCTGTCCAATACCAATGCAGCGCTGCTGTCATGTCTGATGTAGATGCCAAGCCTTTTCATCTATTTGAGACAAAATTGGTAAACCAGAACCGGAAGCTTCGCAAGGGTATTCCGAACGGTGGTGGTCGCCACCAAGATGTCAAGCTGGTCGGGCCTGCGCAAGTTGGACGGCCATGCAAAAGAGACGGATTCCCCGCAAGCCCGCAACATATTGAATGATGTGGAGCGGCAACAAAACACTTGCTGCCAAGGGTGAGGAAGGGGATAAACAATCTGTTTGCGGCCAAGAAAATGCATCATCAGGAATCCGCATCATGAACAATGTTTTGATCGCTGCCATACAAACCCGCATGCCAATGACCATTGAGCGTTTGGCGTGGCTGACCCGCCTGTACCGGTGTGCGTTTCACTATCAAAACACCACCCGGCGTGCCGAGTTGTTGCTGCGCTTGCCACTGCAAAAACTGTATCGTGTCTGTCAGCGACATTGGTGCTTTCCACAATCCGGCACCTTTCGCTACGAGCGATTGGGTCAGAGCATGACGATTTGCTTTGATGCGAGCAATCTCCAGTTCCACGCCCTGTATGCCGGTGCGTACGCACATGGTTACGAACAGGAAAATGCCGTGTTGGTGGACCTGCTCTTGCCGCGGGGGGGGAACTTCTACGATATCGGCAGTAACTGGGGCTATTTTACGTTCTATGCCGCCAGTAATCATGACCGTCTGACCATTCAGGCTTTTGAACCGTTCCCCTCGTCGTATGCCGACTTGGTTAGTTGCATTCGGCAAGCCGGCCTTGCAGATATTGTCACTTGTCACAATTGCGCCCTGTCGGATCAAGACGGCGAAGCGTTCATCCGGTTACCCGATCAACTGCATAGCGGTTTGGCTGAACTCACGGCAGACCCAAATGCCACGCGGATCATCATCCGCCGACTCGACTCGTTGCGCTTGGCTCCACCTGACCTGATTAAGCTGGATGTGGAAGGGCACGAGATCGAGGTGTTGAGAGGTGGACGTGAAACATTACAGGCTTCTTGGCCATTCCTCATCTTCGAGAACCGGCGGGATTACAAGATGCCAGGCAAGACATTGGCCCCGTTGACATTCCTCACGGAGATGGGCTATCGCCTCTACATTCCGGCGCTACGCAGAAGTTTGGCATCAAGCAATTACTTCCTGCCTTGTGGCCACCAGATGGAGATCAACCACATGCAAGTGATCGAGCCGCAAGATTGTTTTGCACTCATTCCATTCGAACCACAAGATCGGTTTCTCTATCAATATGACCTCAACGTTATTGCGTGCCATAACAGCCGACAACCGCAATTACAGACGGTCTTCTCGGAGTGCTGACCGCAGTTCAGGACATCGGAATCCAGCGTTGGAAGACCCCACGAACACAGGATGGAAGACGGTTTACGAATTCTTCCTGTAAAGACCGTGGCATGCCGAAGCGCACGAGCACGTAACACCCGACAATCAAACCACTGAAGCCGCCCACCAACAGGCGCGGCACCGGGGATAACAATCGGCAGAGCCACCAGAGCATGAGGGTGATGGGTGCCAGAACCAGAATGACTTTTACCGTTGGCAACTGCCAATGCACCAAGATGTCACGAAATGAGAACTTGCCGTAGTGCGCCGTATGCCAGAATCCATAGAGGCCGCTGAAGCCCATGGTGCATACTATGGACGATGCGATGAGTGCAGGGATGCCGATGAACTTGACTCCAAGACTTCCGATAACGACAAACGCCAATCCCTCAATGAAGTACACATACCGGAGGAAACCTATTCGACCAGTTGCTGGAATGAATGAACAATGACCGTGCGTCAACGCGAGCAGCACCATCTGACCCGCTAAGAACAGATCATTACCCGCCGGCCAAGCGATGCGTCCTTTGGTCCAGACTGCGACAAAAGATTGGTTGCACAAGGCGAATAAAACTGCCGCCACACAAGCCATGGTGCCACTCAAAGTCAGGAGTTCTTGCAGGCGCTTGCGCAGTCGTTCCCGTTCTCCGCGAACCACCATTTCCGATAACGCTGGGACTGACAAATCCAGAATGCGCCACACCAGCAGATTCAGAAGGGCATAACCTTTTGTGCAGACCGACCACGTTGCGGCCGCCGTCAAGCCCAGATAGCGGGTGATGATAAAGGTTTGGCTGGCCATGAGCAGTTGTTGACCCACGGCCACCAGAAACGCATCCCGCCCGAAGCTGAACAGTTCGTTAAACTTCTGCCACGAGGCCCGCCCCCAAGCGCCGCGCCGCGGCAACAATTGCAAGCGGACGCAACTGCTGCTCTGTGCGGTCACCAGAAACAGCCAGCCAAACAGGGTCGCCCACAAAATGCTGTTCAATCGCTGTCCTGCACACAGACTCACCCACACAATCGCAAGGCAGACCGGTTGTTGCAGTGCCGCTGTGTAGTTGCCGATGTCGGCCCGTTGATGGGCGAACAGTATCTGGTCAAAGATCCGCGTGCTGAACATCAGCCCCTGCAAGACACAATACCATCGCATCAAGGCGATGAATTCAGGACGAAGCGTCTCCGGAATGCGCAGCAGTGTGCCTAGCGCGGGACTGAACAAGAACCCGACCAGCATAATGAGGGCACCTTGCACGACAAACACGATCTCTCCGGTCTGCAGCAAGCTGCCGTACTGGCCGCCGTCTCGCTGGTCTTTATAGTTAATGAGTTTGCGCGCCACTGCACTTGTCATCCCGAAGTCAATCAAGGCCAGATACCCAGCCATCTGCAAAACGAGAATCCAGACGCCAAATTCCTCTTTGCTGAGGTAATGCAAAGCCAGCGGCACAGACGCCAAGTGGTACACCGAGTCGGCCACCAGCCGGGCATACGAGGAGGCAACCGAGTGCAGGAAACGTTGGAGGCGAGACATAAGCGGTCAAGTTCCCCTAACGGCGTTCCGCGAGTCGGCACTCGAATTCAGCCAAGAAGCGGTCGCCATAGTCCTGCCATGTATTGTTGATGGCAGCCCGGCGATACGCGGCTTCCCCCATTTTCTTGTTCAGTTCGCGATCCGTGGCCAGTTTGATCATGGCATCGGCAATCTGTTGCGGGTCGCGCCCGTTGACGATAATCCCTTCCACACCGTCGTCCACAAACGTGGTGGCCCCACCCGGATGCGTTCCGATCACCGGCAACCCGCTCGCAAGCGCTTGGACCTGCGACTCGGAGACGCCCTCCTCCTGCGACGGAAAGACAAAAGCCGTGCACTGTTGCAACAATGCCGCCAGTTCGCAATGGGGCAGGGACACCAAACGGAACGTGCCCTCCCAGCGGGGCCGCTCCTTGTGGAAGTCATATTTGTAGCCGCCGGCACAAATCAGTTCCGCGTCGGGGAGCCGGCGTTTCACCATCTCAAATGCGCGGAACAAGTATTGATGCCCCTTGCGCAGGGCGATGGTTCCAACACAAATGAACCGGGGCACTTCCGGCACGGAGGCGCGTTTGGTGAAGATGCTGGTATCCACGCCGAGCGGGTTCAGAAACACCTTTTCTGCCGGAATACCGTTGTACAACATGGATTCAAATCCGAATTGTGATTCGACGGCAATCAGGTCAGCCCGTCCCAGTTCCCGGTTCATGCGTGCAAACATCGTCCGGGGCACTACCACTTTCTCGTCGGGGCACCAGATATCACATTCTCTTTGCCAGAAACCATAGTAGCTGGTCGGGTGACTGTTCGGACACTCCAGCACCTTCAATGCTCCCATCCGGTCTGCCCGATCAAAGATCTCAGTGCCAAATCCCATGATCGCGTGTACAATATTGCAATTCGGCAACGGTTGCCGTCGCACCCATGCCCGCCAAATCGGCAGCAGCTTGTAGAAAGCTGTTTCCCAGTGATGATGTCGTGCCCATTCGTAAAACGGCTTAACCGCTGCGTGAAACGGCCAGCACCGGCGGAACTTGCCCGTCGGCAGATCCACACGTGGACGACTTGTCATCCACAACTGGGCCAAGGCGCCACGCTCAGAGAACGCTTTGGCGGTCAAATCCATGTGCCAAGCGGCTGTGCTGACCAACAAGGCGTTGACTGTACTCTTCATCGAACGTGCACAATAGGGAATCACATACCGCTTTGCAACTGTGGGCTTCGCCACTTCGCCACTTTACCACCCCGCGCGGTCACGGGCAGGGACGAAACGGTGCCCCGTCCGGGGGGACAGGAAACCAGTTTGTGGAAGGCGCATCCGCCCATTCCACATGCCCGTCCATGAACAGATAGTTTGACGGTGGAGCGACGCCATCCCCTGATGGGATTGTATGTTGTGACCGTCCGCCAGAGCGATTGGGATGATACGAACAACACCATTCTCCGACCATATTACACGAGTCGGCGCTCTCTGTGACAATCACTACCTCCTCTGGGTTGGGAAAATACCGGCACGGCAACCGCGATCCCTCAATCCAAAACCGCCCATTCGGTTCGAGATTAATCGTGTATGTATAGGAACGCGGTAGTCCTCCTGCTCGTTTGATTCGGTCAGCAGGACAATGAAACACGGATTCTCGCGGCACATACCGTCCCCATACCAATGCGGCATCCCAAAGTCCCCGACGGTTCTCTTGCACTGTGGGAAGATGCATGTTGTGATCCTGCGCGTACATCAACATCCCAGCGCCGATCAAACGGAGGTTGTTGGCGCAGATCTGACGGTATTGTTTCTTGCGCTGCATGTTTACCGCCGGGAGCAGCAACAAGAAAACGACGGCCAACACGGCCAGCGCAACGGCCAACTCTGTCGCTGTAAATCCTTTGGGAGGCGTTCTCATGGTCTCTCAAACAGCTTTGGCCACGGCGGCGAGAATCTCCCAATAGGCTTGGACTGTCTGCTCCGCGACCGTTTCGGGCCGGTGCCGTTGCCGCGCCACCATTCTGCCCGCGCGCCCCAAGGCCGCGCGTTTTGCAGGATCTTGCAGCAGAGTCGTGATGGCGCTCGCCAGTTGCTCCGGGTCGCCGGCCGAGACCAGCACCCCGGTGACGCCGTTTTCCACCAGCGACGGAATCCCGCCCACTGCCGTTGCGACGACAGGCAATCCGGAAACCATCGCCTCGGTAAGCGCGTTCGGACTGTTGTCCATGGCCGAAGGCAGCACTAGCAGTTGCGATTCAAGATGCAGGCGCGCGATTTCCCTCGCCGCCCGGAATCCGAGAAAGTCCACCATTGCTGCTACCTCCAACTCACGGCAACGTTGTTGCCATCCGTCGAGATCGCCGGTCCCCACGATCTGCAGCCGGCATTCGGGAAAGCGTTGTTTCAAGATGGCCATGGCGGACAGTAACGTACCCAGTCCCTTGCGATTGTCCAGCGAACCGACGAACAAGATCGCCGTTGCATCGGCCGGTCTCCATTCGTTCTGGAAATAGACGGGGTTCATTGCCTCGTGGATGCTGAAAATCTTTGCCGCCGGGTTCACTGAGCGGACAAACCGGGTGTCAAACTCCGTCCGGCAAGTGAAAAACCGGTTGCGCCGCACCGCGGCCCGCTCGCACGCGGCGATCAACCGGCCGGAGAACGAGGGTGTGACTTTCTGATATTCCGTGAGGATTCCCTGAATGGAAATCAAGCAGGGCAACCGGCTGTCGGTTCCCGCCAGCGCGTAGGCCATCTCCGTGCCGTGCGCGTGAACCAGATCGGGGGACACCTGCCGCACTGCGGCCACAAGGCGCCGGCGTGTCCCGCCAAAACCGGTCAGCGCGTTCCACGGGAACCACGGCGGCCAGCCGCGATGCGCGAACGGCACGGCATCGCGCACCACATGAAACGTGATGTTCTCTTTCCGGATCGTTTGCGATGTTGCGACCAACTGGCTGGTGGTGAGGAGGTGCAATTCGATGTCCGGTTGGCGCGCGATCGCCTCCGACAAAGCCACAATCCAACTGCACGCCGCCGTGGTTTTGTGACGTGCGATCCGCAATGCCGGTGCGAGTGTCTCGACTGGATAAGGGGCGAGCCAGGCTACACGCATTGGGACAGCCCGCGGATGAACCGGCGGTTTTCTTCGGGACGGCCGACGGTGACGCGGATCCACTCCGGCAGCTTGTAGCCGCCCATGGGCCGCACAATCACGCCACGCCGCTGCAACGATTCAAACACGGCGGCGCCGTGGCCGACGCGCACCAGCACGAAGTTCGCGGCGCTCGGCACGTATTCCAGTTTGAGCCGCTCAAACTCGCTGTACAGAAAGCGCAGCCCCTCGCGCGTCAGTCGTTTGGTGTTCCGAATATGTTGCGGATCCGAGAGGGCGGCCAGCGCGCCGGTCAGGGCGATGGAATTGACATTGAACGGCTGCCGGGCGCGGTGCTTCAGGATGATGCAGTCCTTGTGCGCGATGCCGTAGCCGATGCGCAGCCCGGCCAACCCGGCGATCTTCGAGAACGTCCGCAACAACACGACTTTGTGGTTCATCGCATAGCCGATGGACGACGGCGGGTCGTCGAGGAACTCGTAGTACGCCTCGTCGAGCACACAGACGACGTGCGGCGGCAGGCTGTTGATGAATTTGTCGAGTGCTTCGTTGGTGACGCGCGTGCCGCTCGGGTTGTTCGGGTTCGCAACGAACACGAGCTTCGTCTTCAGCGTGATCGCTTCGCGCATGGCGTCCAGATCGTGCGTGTGCAGGTGGCGGAAGGGAACCTCAACGCATTTTGCCTGAAACATCTTGGCCATGATCGCGTAGATGACGAACGCCCGGTTGCCCACGACGACTTCATCGCCCGGCGCGACAAAGGTGTGGTAGAGGAACTCAATGATTTCATTGGAGCCGCAACCGAGGATGATGTTGTCCATTCCAACGCCGAGCTTTTTCGCCAGCGCGCGGCGCAGGTAGAACCCGCTGCCATCGGGATAGAGGTGCGCGGTCTTCAGCGCCGCCCGCATCGCGGCGACGGCTTTGGGTGACGGGCCGAGTGCGTTTTCGTTTGACGCCAGCTTGACGATGCGGCGCGGATCCAGTCCGTGTTCGCGTGCGACTTCCTCGATGGGCCGTCCCGGCTCATAGACGGGCACGTCACAGATGAATTGGTTGGCTAATCGGGAGTAGTTCATACAGGAAATGGGCGGTGGAAGATGCCATCCACTTGGAGTAAGTGACCGTTGCGTTCGTCGGTGAAACCCGGTTCGAGACCGACAAGGCAATAGCCTTTCGCGCGGAGCAGTCCCCACAATTCCTCAACAAGCGCCTCGCCCTCATAGAGGGGGGTGAGTGACATTTCGAGTTGAACGAGACCAATGCGGGTGAGGGATTGTTCCGCCCCTTCCAGTACGTGTTTTTCGTAGCCTTGCGTGTCAATCTTCAGATAGACGCGGTCGGTTGGGTCGCAAAACTCATTGAAGACGGAATCAAGCCGGCGGATGCGGATGGGCTGTCCGGCGACTATCTTGGAATCTGGGGCAGCAGTGGTGTGAGTATCAAGCATCGGAAACAACGAGCTGCTGTAGGAGTTCTGGGCCACATGGATCAAGCCGGTTGTCTCGGCATTGCCGAGGGCGAAATTCAGCGCGGTCCAAGCCGCGTCGCGTTGCGCCGCGGCTTGCAACGCCGCAAACGCCTCGGATAGCGGCTCGAATGAGACGATCCGTCCGGCAAAACCAAGATCGCGACGGAGTTGTTCTGCGAACTGGCCGGTGTTGCCGCCGACGTCGAGAACGACATTGATGTGGTGATGGGCGAGCAGGAGTCTGCGCCGGGCGATCGGAGAGTTCTGGGGATTGAACCGCATGGCATCGAAGCCGACCCTCCGCAGGAGCCTTCGAGATGCCTGTTTCCAAGTCATGTTCCGCTGTCCGATCAGCCGTTGATGTTGGGGTAGCTGCCGAGGACTTTCACGAACATCGTGTGCTTGGCCAGCTCGGCCATCGCCTTCTTGACGCGCGCGTCCTCGGCGTGTCCGAGGAAATCCACGAAGAAATAGTATTCCCACGCCTTCTGCCGGTTCGGGCGCGATTCGATCTTGGTCATGTTGATCTTGAATTTCTTGAGCGCGGCCACGCAGTCATGCAACGCGCCGATCCGGTCCTGGACGCTGAACATGATCGAGGTTTTGTCGTTGCCGGTGGGCGGCGACGATTGGCGGCCGATGATGAGGAAGCGGGTGACGTTTTCGCTGGAATCCTGGATGTGGCGTTCGTGGATGTTCAGGCCGTAAATCTCCGCCGCCAGTTCGCTGGCAATCGCGCCGGACGAGGAGTCTTCCTTGGCGATTTGCGCGGCGCGGGCGCTGCTGGAGACCTCCAGCAGCTCGACGCGCGGCATGTTCAACTGCAGCCATTGCCGGCACTGGGCAAGCACCTGCGGGATCGAGTACAGCGTGCGAATCTGGGGACGCTCGCCGCTGGACATCAGGTTGTGGCGGATGCGCAACAACGTCTGGGCGCAAATTTTCAGCTCGCTGTGGACGAACATGTCGTAGGTGTGCGTGACGGCGCCCTCGGTCGTGTTCTCAATCGGCACCACGCCGTAGTCGGCGCGTCCCTTGGCGACCTCGGTGAACACGTCGGCGATGTTCAACTGCGGCACGTAGCGGAGGCTGGATCCGAATTTCTTGACCGAGGCCATGTGCGAGTAGGTCGCTTCGGGGCCGAGGTAGGCAATCGTCAGCGGTTTCTCCAGCGCCAACGCGCTGGACATGACCTCGCGGTAAATCGCCCGCAACGATTGGTTTGTCAGCGGTCCCTTGTTCCCGCGCACGATCCGTTGCAGGACGGCTTCCTCGCGGTGGGGCGCGTAAATCTCCTGGCCGGCGGCGCGTTTGATCTTGCCGATCTTGAGCACATGCGTCGTGCGTTCGTTGAGCAGATGCACGAGGCGCTGGTCAATCGTGTCAATTTGGTTGCGTAGGCTCTTGAGGTTTTCCTTCATGGATGACTTCAGTCTCCGACGGTTGTTCCTGTTTCTGTTCCACTTGTTGTTCTGCCGTGCGCAAGGCCGCGGCTTGCAGGCGAAGTTCGGCGGCTTTGGGCACATCGTCAAGGTTGCGCAGGCCGAAATGTTCCAGAAACCGCTGCGTGGTGCCGTACAGCAGCGGCCGGCCGATCGCTTTTTCGTTGCGCCCGACGATGGTGATGAGGTCGCGTTCCAGGAGCGTCTTGATCACGCCGTCCACCTCGACGCCGCGGATGGCGGCGATGTCGGCGCGCGAAATCGGCTGGCGCAACGCGATGATCGAAAGCGTCTCCAGCGACGGCTGGGAAAGCCGGTGCGGGCGCGCCTCGTCGAGCAGTTTCTTCAGCCACGGCGCATACTCGGCGTGGCTGATCAAACGCCAGCCGCCGGCGATCTCGACAAGCTGGAACGCCCGCGGCTGGGTTTGCAGGTCAATCTTGAGTTCTTCCAGCGCGGCGACAATCTGGGCCTCGCGCACGTTGCGGAAGGCCGCGGTCGCGCCGGGTTGTTCCTCATCGGTGGCCTCGGCGAAGATGGCGCGCATCTCGCGCGTCGTCAACGGGCGTTCTGCCGCAAACAGCATCGCTTCAATGATTCGTTTCAGTTCCAATGTCATGTCACTTTCACCACGTTAATTTCGCCGAATGCTTCCATCTGGCGCACCCGCAGCCGTTTCAGGCGGATCAGTTCCAGCAACGCCAGGAACGTCACCACCACCTCGGCGCGGTTTGCGTTCTCGGAAAACAGTTCCACGAACCGTATTTCCGAACGGTCGCGCAGAGTATAAAGGATTTCCTCGATTTTGTCGCTGACCGTGAATCGTTCCTCGTAAATCTCGTGAAAATCCTCGCGGGCGCTGGCTTTCTTGAGCACCTCGTTGAACGCCGCAATCAGGTCGAAAATGCTGACCTCGGCCAGCGGCACCTGCTTCATGTCCACGGTGATGCCGCTGTCGCCGGCGCGGGTGAACAGGTTCGCCTGTTCCTCCTCGCGTTGCCCAAGCTGGGCGGCGGTTTCCTTGAACTTCTTGTATTCGACAAGCTGGCGGATCAATTCCCACCGCGGATCTTCGCCCTCCTCGGCCTCCGCGTCGGTGACCTGCTGGTCCACCGGCAGGAGCATCCGGCTTTTGATGTACATCAGCGTCGCCGCCATCACGAGGAACTCGCCGGCGACTTCGAGGTTGAGCAACTGCATCAGCGAGAGGTATTCCATGTACTGGTTGGTGATCCGCTCGATGGGAATATCATAGATGTCCACCTCCTCTTTCTTGATGAGGTAGAGCAACAGGTCGAGCGGTCCCTCGAAGACCTCCAGTTTGACTTTGTAATCGGATTCCATCTGGTCAGCGGGGGACTTTCCTATCATACGCCTGCCCACTGCGGCAACAGGTGTTTCTGGCTTTGTCCCGGCGCGCGATTATGCGTCGTAGTTGACTTCCCGCATCGAAGTGCCGCGCCGCAACACGGAAAGCCCGTTCTTCACGTCGCCGATGAGCTTCTTCGGGTCGGAGAGATGATAGAAGAACCGGCGCGCCACATAGCGGGGCCGCAAATAAAACCGCCGGTGCGCCTCGTCGCGGTAGCGGAGCATCTTCTCCAGCGTCAACCCTTCGGGAATCAGGTACGGCCAGTGGCTGGTGAAACCGTCGCCCAGTTTCCCGGCGATGTACTCGTCCACCAGCGACGCGCTGAACTGGCCTTTGCTCACGCACCACTGGAAGTACTCCGTGCCGGGAAATGGCCAACTGAGATGATAACCGGTCTGTTGGATGTTCGTCAGCCCGGCCTTTTCCAGGCGATAGGGAAATTCGATGGAGTCCCGGATGTCATCCTCGGTTTCGCCGGGGTGGCCGATCATGAAGAACAGGTCCGTGTGAATGTTGTGCTTTCGCAACAGCGCCATGCCGGTGAAAATGGAATCGTCCTTCAGCTTCTTGCCGATGCTCTCGTTGCGGATCCGTTCGTTGCCGCTCTCGATGCCCAGCATCAACGACCGGCACCCGGCCATCTTCAGCGCCCGCACGACCTCCTCGTTCAGATAATCCACGCGGGTGATCATGTGGAACTTCAGTTTCAGCCGCTGGCGGATCATCTCCTCGCACATCGCAATGGTGCGCTTCTTGTTGATCGTGGCGGCGTCGTCCGTGAAAAACATCTCGCGCGTGCCGTGCCGCATCCGTTCCTTCATCTCCGCCACGATGTTCTCCGGGGAACGTCCCCGCACCTTTTCCTTCAGGAACGGCGAACAACAGTAGCCGCACCGGTGCGGACAACCGCGCGTCGCCAGAATCTCCACTGTGTCCCTGTAACTGAATCCGCTGTTCTCAACGCCTTCGTAATCGGGGAACGGCAGCGCATCCAAATCCTGCGGGCTTTTCGCGTAGTGCGCGCCGGTAATGTTCTCGCCGGCAAGGATTCGGCTGACGAATTCCACGATAAAGTCTTCGCATTCGCCGACGGCGCCGCTGTCGAAACACGGATACCGCCGCACGATCTCCGGGTCCACGCCGATGTGCACCCCGCCGAGCGTGACGTGCAACTTGTCGCCGAACCGTTTCTTGGCTGCTTCTGCCAGGAGCACGGCCGAGCGGATTTGCGCCGTGAACGCGGAGATGCCGAGGACCTTCACCTTGTCGCGCTCGCAAACATCCAACAACTCGTCAATGCTGAGTTGGGCTTTGTGGTTGGAAATCACCCGGCACGAGATCCCGGCCCGCCGCAGAATCTCCAGAAGATAGGCCATGCCGATGCCTCCCACCGACTCGTAGTTGTAGTTTGCCGCCTTGTTCGTAAAACTGACCGGCGGCTGCACAATCAAAAAATCAGTCATGGAAGTATGTCGGTTGTCGCTGATGATTTCCCTCTGCCCAACGGCGTCGTAATTCCTGATTCATGGGGCAACTCTCCCGGCCCGGCAGGCAATTGTCAAGCGTCAGGCGGTATTGCGCAAGTTGAGTTGTGTCAAGTTGAGTTGTTGACATTGGCCTGCAAATCGTTATCCTTCACTCGGAATTGAGCCTCGACTCGAACTGTCACCGTATGGTGCGCGTTCCGCAAGGATAGAGTCGGGGCTCTTCTATTTGGGCCAAAGCTGGACATAAATTTCCCGATGCGCAATCAACTGCCGATAAACCAGCGCGTCGTCCTTTGGGCCGTGACTGCGGGCCACCGCGCCACAAACCATGTCTGCCAGTTGCAGCAAGTTGTTCTGGCGTGAATCCTGAATCTTGATCCTGCCGATGTGCCGCGCGTCGCCCGCGTCAGGATTCACCCGGCGGCGCAAGTAGGAACCAAGCTGACGCCGGAAATCCCGGCTGCCGCTACCATCAATCACCACCGTCGCGCGGTCAAGGTGCGGCTTGGCGTTCTGGAATACCAAGCTGCACGCGTACTTGTAGAACGACTCCTTGAACTTGAAACCCGTTCCGGTGAGCTTTGCCTTGTTGATCACGATGCTGAGGTAGAAGAACTCGTATCGCGCCACTGCCGACAGAAACGCCTCGCGGAACTCCCGTTTCGCCCGGTTGAACTTGAACTCGAACTCCGGTCGCAGCCCCAACTCCCGTTTCAACAGTTGAATTCGCTGATCTGCCGCCAACGCCTCCTCGTTGTCCTCAAATGCCACCAGCGTCACGATGAAATACTCCGTCGAGCCGGCATCCAACTTCAGCCCGGCGTCTCCCGATTCATCAATGAAGACAAGCATGGTGTTCGCAATCTATCCGAGCATCTTGACGAACTCGGCCTCTGTCAACGTTTTGACACCGAGCTTCTGCGCCTTGTCGAGTTTGCTGCCGGCCTCGGCGCCGACCACCAGGAAATCTGTCTTCTTGCTGACGCTGTCGGTGACGTTTGCGCCGGCGCGGCGGAGGGCTTCTTGGGCTTCTGCGCGGCTGAATTGCTCCAGCGTGCCGGTGACGACGACCGTCTTGCCGGTGAAATGACCATTAGATGCACCCGAAGACGGCAGTGGACGGTGCTTGAGACGCCTTGATTTCCGCCGTAGGAACATTTTTTCTGCACGCGGCAGGTTGACCTCCAAAGCCTTTGCCCAGTGGGCTTCTGAGATAATCTTTATTCTCCCGCCTGTTTCTCGAAGCTCCAACGCACGTTGTATTTTGAGTCCGTGAGTCGAGTGTAGCCATGCTCGGCTGCCACAGTTTCCAATCACGAGGTAGTCTATATCCTGTGTTGGGTTATCCATCCAAATACCACCGCGTCCCTCTATGGCTGCTATGCATTCTTTGCGTCCACCGTACAGAAACTTCCCGGTTAAGCAAAACGATTTGCCCCCAAAGATTACTTCCGGTGGAGGGTTGTCCAAGGGCAGTTTAGACGAGGGGTTATCGCTACCAAAATCATCTATTGATCCACCGGTAAACCGCTCCAACAAAGCCTGCAGGTTCTTGCGAGCCTCATCCTCCATCCCCTGGGCTTGCTGGACCTGAGTTAGTTCATCGTAGAGCAAACGAACAAGCGGGTCTTCCAAGGTCTCAGGGTTCTTTTCAAACCAACCACGCAGGTACTTTAATTCACCATCCGACACTTCTTTGTCCATCAAGATGCCTTTGCAGATGCCTACCAGCTCTGCCACCCGGTCGTGCCTGACTCTGCTGGCGAATAACCGAAAGTTAAGTGGCTGCCCATGATCGTCCAATGGCTGTGTTTTCGGCTGCCGTCGCAAGACGTAGATTCGCGGCATTTCACTCATTTCCGCCTCAATCGGTTATTACAACGAATCTGCTTCCAACTTGATGGTGCGGTTCGCATCACGCGCTAACCTTCTAATGTTTATTGCACGTTCACGAGTCGCCTCGGATTCCTTTTTAACCGTTATTGACTCACGGAGTTCTCGAACGGTTCTCTCCAAGTCATCAAGAGCGACCTTGGCAGACAAAACGGGGTCTTGCTCATCCTGCGACGGCAGACCATGTTTTTTCAATTCGGTAGAAACCAATTCCTGTAACTTATCGTAAATAGCTACCGGGCAGTGAGCTTGGGTTAGCATCCCTTGCGATGCGATGAACCCCCACAACATTCGGTGGTTCTCATCTCGCGCTGTTACGCGAATCCCGTTTGATACAGGTTCTAAAACCAATTCACCACGAACTAAGACGTTAGGGAGGATGTCCTTGGCTGAAGGCTTCCCGCCGGTGGCCTTAATCTGTTGATCAAAGGTTTTTCCGAATAGCTCAGTTTGTTTGGACATGTTGATCCTTTCGCTGTCGCATTGCTATTGCGAATCTAACATTCTTAACAATTCGCCCTCATTTATCGTTTTTACGCCAAGCTTTTGTGCCTTATCGAGTTTGCTGCCAGCATCGGCGCCAACGATGAGGAAATCTGTGTTCTTACTAACGCTATCGGTGACATTCGCCCCAGCTTGTCGAAGAGTTTCGCGAACCTGATCTCGCGAGAATTTCCCCAAAGTGCCGGTAACCACAACTGTCTTACCGGTGAACGGGCCAATGTTTGCCGGGGGCAGATCACATGGAACAGCTTTCGTTCGAACTCCTGCTGCTTTGAGTTTCCGAACTACCTCTCGATTCTTTGGGTTTTGGAAGAAGTCATGGATACTATTGGCCATCACTTCCCCAGTATCTTCTACTTCTTGTAAGCGTGCTACAGTTGCCGTGGCAATGTCCTCAAGGTTAGCAAAGTGGTCAGCTAACTTACGGGCCGCTTCCTCTCCAACTTCGCTAATGCCAAGACCGTGTATCAGCCGCCAGATGTCCCGTGTCTTACTTTCTGCAATTGCTTTGATTATGTTGGTAGCACTTTTCTCGCCCATACGTTCCAATCCGGCCAGTTGCTCCACGGTCAGCGCGTACAGGTCAGCAACGTCTTGAACAAGCTTGGCGTCCACGAGTTGGTGAACGAGGACTTCTCCGAGGCCATCAATGTCCATCGCATTGCGTCTAGCGAAGTGTTCTACGCTTCGTTTTAGCTGTGCAGGGCATGAAATGTTGTCGCATATCCAATCAACATATTTTGCGTCGCGCTCAAGTTTGGCTCCGCATTTTGGGCATTCGCCAACCTCAAAACAGGGGTCATGCACTTCATGGCCACAGTTGCGATTCTTCGAAATCTTGTTGCGACAAAAGGCCGTAATGTACTTTGGATCGCGGTGTACCGGCCCTCCGCAATCCGGACACTTTCTGGGCATATGAAAAGACTGTTCATCTCCGGAACGCCTCTCAACCACCGCTCCCACAACCTCCGGAATGACCATGCCGGCCTTCCGTATGGTCACAGTGTCGCCGATGCGGATGTCCTTTTTCTTGATCTCCTCTTCATTATGAAGTGTCGCGCGAGATACCGTTGAACCCTGAATGAAGACAGGCTCAAGTTCTGCAACCGGAGTTAGTGTGCCAGTGCGTCCAACTTGGATTGTTACCTTAGCAATGATGCTCTCGGCCGGTTTGATCCAGTGGTCGGGTTTATAAACGATGGCGTAGCCGGGAGCCTTGGCTTTGGGCGGGATGCGGTGTTGCTGGTCGAGTGAGTTGACCTTCACGACGATGCCGTCGAGTTCGTAGGGGACTTTGGTGCGGAGATCGCGGGTCTCGTCGTTGCCGGCGGCGATGTCTTTGTCGTAGTGGCGGAGGACTTCCTCCATGGAGCGGCAGGGCCAGTACGGTGGCGTTGGGAAGCCGAGGGATTTGAGGAGATCGAGGGATTCGGCGTGGGAGGACAACCGGGACGGTTGTCCCACGACAGCGTAAAACACGGCGCTCAATGGACGGGAAGCGACGATGCGCGGATCAAGTTGTTTGAGTGAGCCGGCGGTCGCGTTGCGCGGGTTGGGGAACGGCTTTTCCTGTGTCGTGTTGAACTTGGTGAACGCGTCCAGCGGCATGTAGGCTTCGCCACGAACTTCCAGAACTGCGGGAAGAGGGAAGGGGGAAGATCGAAGAGAAAGGGGAATGGCTTTGATGGTCTTGACGTTGGCGGTGATGTCGTCGCCGGTTTGGCCATCGCCGCGCGTGGCGCCGAGAACCAGTTGACCGTTTTCGTAGCGGACACAAATGGAGACGCCGTCCACTTTGGGTTCGAGGACGTACTCGATGTCTTCGCCGGGAAGTTGTTTGCGAATGTCGGCGTCGAATTTCCTCAACGCTTCCAGCGTGTCGGATTTTTCCAGCGACAGCATCGGAACCGTGTGGCGGACGCTCTTGAATTCCTTGAGCGGCGCGCCGCCGACGCGTTGGGTGGGGGAGTCGGGCGTGACGAGGTCGGGGAATTGTTCTTCGAGGTGTTTGAGTTCGGCGTAGAGCTTGTCGTACTCGAAATCGGAAATCTCCGGGCGCGCCTCGACGTAGTAGAGGTGGTCGTGGCGGCGGAGTTCGTCGCGGAGTTTAGCGATTCGGTTTTGGGCATCGGCGCGATTCATACAGGTACCAAACACACCCCATCAATCCGGCGCCGATGGCGTTGGCGGCACAATCATCGAGTCCGGCTTGTCGGTTGGGAACAAAGCTCTGGTGCCATTCGTCGGAGATGCCATAGGCGGATGCGAGGAGGATAGCGAGCACGACAGCCTTTGGCAATCGCATGTTGTGGGCGCGGCGCAAGGCAAAGAGAACGAGGCCGCCGAGCAAGGCGTAGGCGCCGGCGTGGGCGAGTTTGTCGGTGGGGATGATAAGCAGTGGTGGTTTTTTCTCCGGCGGGACCACGGGTGGCATGGACGAGAGCACGAAGATGGTCGCAGCCCACAGGAGTGCCGGAAGCCAAAAACGGAGTCGGTTCATAGTGTGGCGACAGTTTGGCGGATGCCGTCGTGAAATGCAATCCGCGGTTGCCAGCCCAGCGTGACGACGGCTTTCTCGATGGCGTAGCGGCGCTGGTGTCCAAAGAGCGACACACGGTAGCGACTGAACAGTGGCGGCACAGCGGAGCGCGTGGCGTGCGCAACAATCTCCGCAAGCAACCCAGCGGTGTAGGCAAGTCGGTAGGGGATGCGTTTGGTAGCGGAGGACAAGCCGAGCAGGCTGGCGATGGTGTTGAAGAAATCGGCTTGCGTGACCGGTTCGGGGTTGACGATGTTGAACGCCTCGCCAATCGCCGCCGGCGTCGTGGCAGCGAGGAGAGCAGCGCGCGTGACATCCTCGACGTGCACCAACGGCAACGTGACCCCGGGATCGCCGGCGATGGCGGCTTTGCCGGTGCGCAGATAGTCGGCGACGCGGGCGACAAGGCCGTGCGTGCCGGGGCCGTAGATCATCGCGGGGCGAAGAATGGTGACATCAAGGTCGTGCCGGGCGCGGACGATTTGTTCGGCGGCGATTTTGCTGTTGGTGTAGTAGTCCCAGCGTCCGATGGAACTGTACGGCTGGTCTTCGCGCAACTGCGAGGTGGTGTGCGGACGTCCATAAACGCCGACAGTGCTGATGTGCACGAGCCGCCGGCAACCGGCGACGGTCATCGCGTCGCAGACGCGGCACGTAGCGTCAATGGTGTTGGCGACAAAATACGGCCACGGCGCCCAGTCGGTGACAGCAGCGGCGCAGTGAAAGACAACGTCGGCATTCCGAAACACTTCCGGAACAAGAGCGCCTTTGCGGCTGAGGTCGGCGGCGTGGAACTGGACGCCGAGTTGGTTGAGGAAAGTCCTGTCGGAAGTTTCGCGAACGATGGCGGTGATGTCGTAACCTTGCGCGTGGAGGGCGGTGGCGATGTGTCGGCCAAGCAGGCCGGTGGCTCCGGTAATGACAGCGCGCATGGTCAGTGTTCTCTGGACTGTGGCATTTGCCGGTAAACAAGCGCGTCGGCAACACGCGGAGCGATCCTATTGATGACGTACAGCAGCCATGCGTGGAAGGGGAACACGACGAGCCGTTTGTGCTTGGCGGCAGCGTTGAGCAACACGCGGGTGACTTCATCGGCAGTGAGCAGCGCGGGTGACTTGCACAATTCGACGGGACCGTACTTCTTTGCGGTTTCAAAAAACGTCGTGTCGGAATCGCGCACGCGGCCGGGGCAGAGGACAGTTACGGTGATCTGGTGGGATTTGGTTTCCAGCCGCAACGTCTCGGAAAGGGAAATGACGGCGGCCTTCGAGGCGCTGTAAATGGCATTGGGGATGCCGCGCAGCCCGGCGAGGGAAGCGATGTTGATGATCTGCCCACCACCTTGGCGTTTCATTTGGGGAAGGACGGCTTGGCAACAGTGGAAGACACCGAAGAAATTGGTCGCGAACAACGCGACGGCATCGGCGGGTTGAACAACATCGAGCGGGCCGAGGATGCCGACGGCAGCGTTGTTGACGAGGATGTCAATACGACCAAATCTGGCCACCGCTTGCTCGATGAGGGCATCCACTTCGGAACGTTTCGAGACGTCGCAGGACACACCGAGGACATCAGTGGAGAATCCCTCGGCGGCTTGGCGCAGGCGGTCGGCGTTGCGGGAAGCAATCACGAGTTGGGCGCCTTCCTGCGCGAAGGCGCGCGCAGCGGCCAGTCCGATGCCGGTGCTGGCACCGGTAATGAGGACAACCCGGTCTGTAAATCGTTTCTTCTTGTGCGTGCTCATGACGGGTGTGCGAACCCGAATTTATGGATTTGAACCGGCAAACGCCAGCATTATAATCATGTGCATTATGAACTTCGGTTTATTTCTGGTTATGTTTCTCATTGGAGCGCTTGGTGAGCGTCTGTATGAATTTCGTTTCAGCCAGAAAGCAGAACGCGGCGAGCGCAAGATGGAATGGTCGTACACGGCGCTGCACACCTTGTATCTGGTAGTTTTTGCAGTAACGGGCGTGGAGTATTTTTTCTGGCCGAGGACAATCCATTATGTGGTGACGGCAGGGGGGGTGACGTTATTTGTCGTCTCGCTGGTGGTACGGTTGACGGCGATTCGAACACTGGGGCGGTTCTGGAGTCTGGATCTAGAGATTCGGGCGGAACACCGTCTAGTCACGGAGGGCATTTACCGGTATGTCCGTCATCCGGCGTACAGTGCAATCATGCTGGAAATTGTATCAGTGCCCTTGGTCGCCAATGCGTTTGGCGCATTGGCATTAGCACTGTTCGGGTACGTGCCGCTCCTGTTGTGGAGGTGGCGATGTGAGGAGCGGGAGATGATTCAAAAGTTTGGAGACCGGTACATACAGTACCGCAAGCAGGGCTTTTTGTTTTGAGTTCATAATTTGGCTTGGATGAGGCGCAGAAGGGCGGGAACATCGGTGGTCAATCGCTCGCGTTGCGCGGGCAGCCAATCATCAGCGCCGTCCGCTGCCAACAGCCGCA
>VHCW01000035.1 GCA_016871575.1 Verrucomicrobiota bacterium | reverse complement strand
TGAGGATGATTTGTTTTGCATCCCTATGTTGAACCATAACGGCCGCCAAACCGGAAGCAAAATAAGTGCTTGCGCCCGGCCTACTTACAAAGCTTTTCCCACTCTCCCGCAAATGCAATCACCGTGGGTAATCTTTTTTTTGTGCTCTTTGCGTCTTCGCGTTTTCGCTGTTCATCCCATCTGTCTCCTTCGTGTCTTCGTGGTGAATCTTTTTCTTCCGTGTCTTCTGTGTCTTCCGTGGTTCGCTCCTTTGCGCATCCGGACATGTTCTTGCCCTGAAATCTTCTTGCCGTCATGCCTCCGTCGTTAAGGCCAAGCAGTTGCTCAGTTCATGCTTGAATTCCGGGGGCGGGAAGGGGGATACCGGTGACAAAGGCGATACCGGCGAGGTGTCCGAGCAACAACTCAACGACGCCATCGCCGGCACGGCGAACAATCCCGGCGCTGTTGATACGCTGAACATCAGCGTGAGCGATCCGCCTACGCAATCAGAAGTGCAAGACATCCTGAACAAGCTCAATGAACTGATCAACGCGTTGCAGCGGTAGTCGTCGGCAAAGTGCTCCTCACGCTCCGCATGAGGTTCATACCCGCCAACATCACGCGGAGCGTGATGAATACTTTCACTTGGTTCGGCGCCAATCCCGTGCGGGGTCGGGAGACCCTCGCACAACTCGGGCAGGCGAGCCGTTAGAACGGGTCGGCGGAAATCGGCTTAGCCATTTCCGTCACTTCCACGAGATCGTCGCGCTTTTCCAGTGTCGGCTCGGCGTATGGTTTCTTGGTATCCATGCGCGCAGCGTATCAAGGGAGCGATTCAAACACAAGAACCGCGTGCGAGCGGGTGTAGGGCTGTCGGAGGAGGGGCAAGAAGATTAACGAACCAGGACTCGAAATCCGCGAATGTTCTTGCCCTTAACGTTACAATTGGACTTGGAGGAAGCCTTCGATCTGGCGCTGGCGCGTGGGGTGACGCATCTTGCGGAGCGCCTTGGCTTCGATCTGGCGGATGCGCTCGCGGGTGACGCGGAATTGCCGGCCCACTTCTTCCAGCGTGCGGCAATAGCCGTCGCCAAGACCGAAACGAAGCTGGAGCACTTTGCGTTCGCGGTCGGTCAGGGTGTCGAGGACTTCGCCGAGTTTCTCTTTCAAGAGCGAGTAGGACGCCATGTCGGAAGGATTGTCGGCGGTCTTGTCTTCGATGAGGTCGCCGAAGTTGGTGTCTTCGCTGTCGCCAATGGGCGACTGGAGTGAGATCGGTTGTTGCGCCATTTTGAGGACGGCGCGGACGCGGTCCACGGGCATCTGCATTTCCTCGGCGACTTCTTCGGGAACGGGTTCGCGTCCGAATTCCTGAACGAGGGTTTTTTGGATGCGCATCAATTTGTTGATGGTCTCGATCATGTGGACCGGGATGCGGATGGTGCGCGCCTGGTCGGCGATGGAGCGGGTGATGGCTTGGCGGATCCACCACGTGGCGTAGGTGGAAAACTTGTAGCCCCGGCGATACTCGAATTTTTCGACGGCCTTCATCAACCCCATGTTGCCTTCCTGGATGAGGTCGAGGAAGCTCAGGCCGCGGTTGGTGTATTTCTTGGCGATGGAGATGACCAGCCGCAGGTTGGCCTCGACCATTTCGGCCTTGGCGGCAACGGCCTTGCGCATCCAGACTTTGAGTTCGTTGTGCGTCTTGAGAAACTCGTCGGTGGACATGCGGCTGAGCAGTTCGAGGTGCTTGAGCCGGCGTTGGGCGTTGTGCAACTGTTTGGTCGTGGCGGGCGTCTTGCGTTGTTGCTGGAGGTCTTCGATTTCGCGCAGGCAGCCATCGAAATGTTCACAGACTTCGTTGGCCTTCTCGACGAACTCTTCCAGGACTTTCTGTTTGAAATAGAATTTGTCAAAAAGCTTCTGCAGGGCGTTGTCGGCCTTCTTGAAGTCGCGCAGCATCTTGGCGCGTTCCTTCTGGGTGAGCGTCGCCTTCGTGGACTTGACGTAACGGGCATCGGCGAGTTCGTCTGCATGGGCCACTGTCTTGCACAGCTTGGGCAGGGCGCGCATGTACTGGTCGCGGCTGTCAATTTTCTTGTCAATGATGACGCGGTCGAAGCGTTCGCGCCCGTTCAGGAGGCGACGGGCAAGGGAGAGGTGCTCCTTGGCGGTGAACCCGAAGTCGTTGATGGTGGATTTGACTTTCAGTTCGGCGGTCTCGATGCGCTTGGAGATTTCCACTTCCTGTTCGCGGGTGAGCAACGGCACCTGTCCCATCTGCTTGAGGTACATGCGGACGGGGTCGTCGAGGATGTCGAGGCGTGAATCGGTCTTGGAGGGCGGCTCCTTGTCCTCCTCGCTCTCGCGCTTGAAACGGTCCACCTCCGAGGCGTCAATGATTTCGATGTCCATCCCCCGCAGGGTGATGATGATCGAATCCAGTTCGTCCGGCGAAATCATCTTGTTGGGCAAGACATCACTGATGTCGCCATAGGTCAGGTAGCCCTGTTCCTTGGCGAGCTTGATCAGTTCCTTGATCTTGAGGTTTTTCTCCTCTTGATCGAGTCCCGGTGCTGGTTTGCGAGCAGGTTTCTTCTGGAGTGTTTTCTTGGCCATACGTGGAGGCAATTTATCCCGGCGCGATTATGTGTTCTTAAAAAGTGGCGGAATATTGTCCAACTTCCGACGCAAGTCAAGGGCGTCTTTCTGCAAGCGCAACAACTCGGCGGGAGGCAGTCCGGGCCGCGCCAGTTGGCGGCGAAGTTCCTGCCATTGGCGCTCCAGATGACGCCGCTCCAGGGTCGTCAAACACCCAGCCGCGACCGCCATCGGCTCATTCGTGGAGTGCGCTTGCAGCAAGAGTCCCGACAACAAACGGGATTCCACCTCGTCCGCTCCATGAAGCAACGAGTTCGGCCCCGTCCATTGGCCGCGCATGTACAGGTTGACCACGCGCGCCAGCAAACCGGCGGCCACGCTGTCCGTCAACCAGGCGTGGTCGAGCCGTTCCGTCGCCATCTCCAACAATTGTTCATCGCCCAACACCAACTGCAACAGTGCAAGCTCCGCCGGTAAACCGTCGGGACGCGACGGTTCCTCTTCCGGTGGCGGCGGTTCTCCCGGCGCCGGCGACGGGCCGTGTCGGGCGACGTCCTTCATCTTGCGCCGCAACACCTCCTCGCGCACCTCCAGCCGCGCGGCGGTCCGCTGGGTGAACGCCGCCTGCAAAATCGGGTCGCGGATCCGGCACAGCCACGGCGTCATCTGGTCGGCGATCTGGACCTTGCCGCGTTCCGTGCGCGCGTCGTGTTGACGGGAGAGCCGCTGCAACAGGAAATCGAAAAAGCCCGGCGCGGCGTCGAGCAGCGCGCGCAATTGCTCCGGGCCGTCGCGCTTGAGGAAACTGTCCGGGTCATCGCCTTCGGGCAGCAACGCGACGCGGATGCTGACGCCGAGTTCCCAGAGCGGCTCGGCGTTGCGCACCGCGGCGTTCTGGCCGGCGTCGTCGCCGTCGAACATCAGGATCACCTCGTCGGTGTGGCGTTTCAGGATGCGGGCGTGTTGTTCGGTGAACGCCGTGCCTTGGGGCGCGACGACATTCGCGAACCCGTTTTCGTGGCAGGTGATGGTGTCCAGTTGTCCTTCGCAGACGATGGCGAGTTTCTGGTCGAGGATGGCGCGCTTGGCCCGGTCCAGCGCGAACAAAATCTTGCCCTTCATGAAAATCGCCGTCTCCGGGGAGTTCACGTATTTCGGCTGGTCTTTCGCCTCCGTCAGGATGCGTCCGCTGAACGCGACGACGCGCCCCTGCTCGTCACAGATCGGGAACATCAACCGTCCGCGAAACCGGTCGTAGTGTCCGCCGTTGTCGCGTTTCAACGCCAGCCCCGCCGACTCCAGCACCGTGGCGGCGTACTTCTTCGAGGCCGCCCACTGCAACAGATCATCCCAGGCGTCCGGCGAAAAACCGAGTTGCCAGCGTTTCGCGGTCTCCGCGCTGATGCGGCGCTTCTTCAAGTACGCCTGCACCGGGCTGTCGGCGGGTTGTTTCAGCAGGTGCTGGTGGAAAAACGACGCCGCCAGTTCGTGCAGCTTGAACAACGCATCCTTCTCATCGCGGCTCGGCCCGCTCCCGCCCGCCTCGAACTCCAGCGCGACACCCGCCCGCTCCGCGAGCCGGCGCACCGCGTCGGTGAACGGGAGGTTCTCGTATTGCATGACGAACTTGAACACGTCCCCGCCCGCGCCGCAGCCGAAGCAGTGCCAGATTTGTTTGACGGGATGGACGTTGAAACTGGGCGTCTTCTCCTTGTGGAACGGGCAGAGCGCGATGAAGTTCGCGCCGCGCCGTTTCAATGGGAAATAGCCGCTGATGACCTCGACGATGTCGTTGGCCGAGCGGACCTGTTCGAGGATATGGTCGGAGATGAAGCCGGGCACGGTGTTGACCTCTAGCGCGAGCCTTTGCTGTCCGGCGTCGGCTCGGCCCGCCGCTTGATGGGGTCCATGAACCAAAGGTTGTCCGATTGTTTCTTCTTGGACATCGCGGCGACCGACGGGAACGGCTGCACCACGCGCGCGCCGAAATACGAATGGCGCGTCACCTCTTCATGCCAGAATTGGCTGCGCGTCAAGGCCAGCGCGAAACACGCCCACGCCATCACCACCACCATCAACACCGCGCCCACCACCGGCCCCAGAAAATTGTCCGCCGCCGCCGGCAGGACGCGTTGGGACGCGCGATACAAGATTTCCCGGCCGGCAAAATGACAGGCCAGATACACCACCAGCCCGACACCGAGGAACGCCTGCAAGTTCGCCGAGTCAGCCTCCAAGTCCAGCAATTCATGCATCCACATTCCCAGCGTCGGGTACAACAACAGCGCCAGCACGATCATCAACAGCCATGTTGCCGTTTGCAGCCCCGAACGGAGCAGTCCCATCCGCAGGCCGACGTACAACCCGGCCAGCACCGCGCCGGCCACGACGAAATCGCACCAGTTCATCGAGTCCGGCAACGCAAAGGCAGCTGCAATCCAGTTCATGACATTCACATCATAGCAAATTTCGCACCCAATCACCATTTCTTTTCCGTCATGAGAAACACATGCTTTGCCTGTCCCCCAGCTTTGAGGTTGACTTGTGAATAACCGGGGGTAAAATGCAAATCACAAAGGAATAGACTTTTATGAAACAAACCAACAAGTTTTCTTCGGCTTTTCGGTTGTGTGTGGTCGCGGTTGTGCTTCAGGTTGCTGCAGCGACAGCCGTTCAAGCTCAGGACATGTGGCTGTTGCCGGGGCCTAATACGTGGATGGGCAAGGGACTTATTGGGTCGCCGACCGATCCGAGCCTTGTTCCGGTGCAGTTTCAAGGCGAGATTTTGCTCGTGCCGCCCACCGAAATTGCCGGTTATTTGCAGAGGGGGGGCCGGACTGGCTGGCCGGAAGTCATTGTCCCGATGATTGTGGACGGCCAACCCGTGGCCGCGCGGATTTGGCAGGTGGAAAGTCTGCTGCGGAAGGGCGGACAGGTGGCTGATGATTTGGTGATCATGCACAAGGGTGACGAACAGGTCGCCGTGAGAAAATCACAGGTGGACGAGTATAAGGCCAAGGGTTATCAACCGGGGCCAAAAGAAGGTTGGACGGAAGGCGTTGTCATGTGTTTCAAAAACCGGGTCGTCGTTGTGGATGTCAAGGCAGTTGACAAATACAAGAATCAGGGCGCAGAAGCTGGTCCCTGCAAATAGCACCGACACAGGTTGTCACTGACCTTTCTGAGGCGGGAGGCGAATTCAAGTCGCCTCCCGCTTCAACTTTTCAGCATCCCCTCCAACACTGTCGCGACTTGCGTTGCTGCGGTGGAAACCGGCAACCCCATGCGCCGTGGTGGGTTTTCGCGCGCTGCCATTTCGATCTCATTTGCGAATGCCCTTGTGTTGGCACAATCCACCACCACGCCGCGCGCCCCGTAGTGACCGTGCGAAATCACACGGCAACCGTGCGCCTCTGCTTCCGCGATCGTCAATCCGTAACTCTCGTGGCGGGACGTTGACACAAACAAATCCGCCCGTTGCAACAGCGCGCTTTTCCGCGCGCCGCTGACGTGACCCGCAAACGTCACCGGCAACCCCAGCGCCAGCCGTCGCAGTTTGCGTTCGTACGCGCGCCCTTTCATGTACGCCGGCGCGCCGCAAATGAACACGCGCACGCGCGGCAGGCGGACGTGTCGCAACGCGCGCAGCAATCGTTCGATGCCCTTCTCCGGCGAGAGCCGGCTCAACGTCACAATCACCAAGTCGTCCTTGGCCACGTCCAGCGGTTCCGCGGCGACCGGTGGCGCGATATTGCCCCAGGGCACCACCGTGATCCTTTCCGTCGGACACCACGGATAACATCGCAGGATCACCTCGCGCATTGGCGCCGACGGCACAATCAACCGGCGACTGTGTCGGACGCAGTCGTGTTGCTTTTCAAAAACGAGCCGTAAGACGTCTGGCGCCCAATGCCAGCGAATACGGGTCAGCCATTCGGGACGGAGAAGATTGCGCAGGTAGAATTTCGTGAAGTACTCGACAACGTCCACGTGAAAGATCGTGGCGATGCGGTAGCCGGCTTCGCCAAGACGGCGAAAGTCAGGGCCTTCGCTGATGTCGTTGGCGAGCACGACGCATCGTTTGGGATCATGTTCGAAGATTGCCTCAGTGGTGGCGCGCTCGAACTGCCGGCAGAAGCGCGCGTATTGCAGTTCGGTCATCTCAGCGAGCGATTTCGAGAGGGGCAGATTCAGCGCGCGAGGGCTGAGCACGATCCAGTCGGGGTGTTCGCGTGTGAGGTAATCGGCGACAGCCTTGCCGCCGCCGAGCGGTTCAGAGTCAGGGAACTGCGCATGGGCGGCGGCATACAGAACTTCAACTGGATTGACGTTCGGCACGACGGGAGGGTAATGACTGAGACCGGCAAGTCAATAACCGATGAGCCTGAATTACATATTGATCTGGATGGTCGGCGTCTCAGCCGTGCTCGTGCTTGTGCGCGTGGCGCGGATGTCAGCGCGCCAACATCGCGGGTGGATTGTGGTGAACGGCGTGTTGCTCGCGTTGCTCGGCGCGGGACTGCTCTGGTTCGCTGAATCGGCCGGGTATGTGGCGGGCGCGGCATGGTTGCTGTTTGTCCTGACGCCGATGTTGGGAGCGCGCCTGGCGTGGCGTTGGGCGATGCAACAACGTTACGCGGCGGCATGGCGTTTGGCGGTGGCGTTGCGCTGTCTGCATCCGTTCCATGAGGGACGGCATCGTCCCGGATTGTTGCAGGCGATGTGGTTGGCGCAACGAGGGGAAACGGAGGCCGCGTTGGAAGCGTTGCGGCGTGTGGTGGCGTGTGGCGGCACGGTGGGCCGGGCGGCTGCGGCGCTGACGTTCCGAATCACGGGTCGGTGGGAGGAGTTGATGGAGTGGGTCAACGGCTCCTTGGGGCCGTCGGTCCTGTTGCGTGACCCGGGCCTGTTGCTTTCCTACCTGCGCGCGCTCGGCGAAGTGGGTGATTTGGAGCGGATGCAATGGGTGTACGCGCAATACGCTGGCGCGTTGGAGCACGCCGAGCACCGCCCCGGCCGTGAGTTTTGCCGTGTGATGATGCTGGCGTTTGCTGGACGTGTCGAGGCGGTTGAACGGTTGTTGTCCGAGTCGTTGGACTGGTTGCCGGTGCCAACGCAGGAGTTTTGGCGGGCGACAGCGGAAGCCGCAGCCGGTGAGACCGGGAAGGCGCAGCAGCGCCTGACACGCCTGCTCGAATGGGAAACTGATGCCGTGGCGCGCGCGGCGATTGAAAGGCGCTTGCGCGTTCCGCTCGCTGTCGGATTGGAGATGCCGTTGGATTTCATCGTCGAGGAGACGGAGCCGGCGCGGCTTCGTTTTGGCTGGCGAACGGCGCGGATGACGCAGGCTTTCGCGGGGATCAACGTCGCGATGTTCCTGCTGGAAGTGCTGGCGGGCGGCAGCGAGAACGAAACGGTGCTGTTTCATCTCGGCGCGCTGTCGGCATCGGCAGTGGCTGAGGGTGACTGGTGGCGGTTGTTGGGGGCGATGTTCCTGCACGCCGGCTGGCTGCACCTTGCGATGAACATGCTCGGATTGTTGTTGTTGGGGCCGTTCGTGGAGACGAACATTGGACGATTGAGGTTTGCGGCAACCTATTTGTTTTCCGGGCTGGCTTCGATGTTGTTTGTGGTTGTGTTGGCTCACCTTGGAGTGATAGAAGACGACCTGCTCGTCGGCGCGTCGGGCAGCATCATGGGACTGATTGGGGCAACGGCCATCGTGTTGCTGCGGAACTGGCGCACAGCACGGTCGCGCGTCGCGCTGCAACGCCTGCAACGCGTGGCGCTGGCCATTGGATTGCAGATTGTGTTTGACCTTGTCACGCCGCAGGTCAGCATGGCCGCGCACACCTCCGGCGTCGTCGCCGGCAGCGTGGTGGCGCTGTTACTGACATGGAAGGATGAATAGACATGAAGAACTATGTGAAGAACAAAGTCGTTATCATCACCGGCGGATCGTCGGGGTTCGGATTCTCCGCAGCGGAAATCTTGCTGAAGATGGGCGCGAAGGTCGTCATCACCGGCCGCAACACCGCTCGCTTGAAATCTGCGGCGAAACAGTTGGCGAACAAGAACCTGCTCGCCGTGCAAGCCGATGCGGTGAAGACGGCGGACTGGAAGAAACTGGTGCGGGTGACGTTGAAGCGGTTCGGCCGGATTGACGTGCTCGTCAACAACCACGGCGCCGGCGTGAAAATCGCCAACGTCGAGGAGATGGACGACGCAGCCATTGAGGAAGCGATGGCGATCAACATCACCTCCGTCATCAAAGGTTGCCGCGAAGTGATTCCCGCGATGAAGAAGCGGGGCAGGGGACATATTGTGAACGTCTCCAGTGGTTGCGCCTATCACGGCTGGCCGAAATGGGGGGCCTACACCGCAGCGAAAGCCGGCATGGTCGTGTTCACGCGCTGTCTGCACTTGGAGATGGCCGAGTGGGGCGGTAAGGCCACGTCGTTCATCCCCGGCGCGGCACGCACAAATTTCTGCAAGGCGGTCGGCATTGACGATGGCTGGCTCGAAGGTTATCCGAGCGCGGAAGACTACGCGCGGACGTTGGTCCACTGCATTGACGTGCCCGACAGCACGGTGATCGAAGAAGTGAACCTCTGGGGCACCAAGCAGGTCAAAGCCATGCTCGTGCCGTATTGAGTCATCAGTGAACAGTTGCTGGGGGCTGATCGCTGAAAACCAACAAATGAACAACAAACCCTGTCCGCAGATGCCCAACGACAGGCAGCGTGTCAACTGTGACATCGGGTAAGTCTGACATCGGGTAAGTCACCGCACGGTGCAGCCGCATCACGGATTCGTTTACTGTGATGCCCGTAGGACTGGCTCGCATCTCGCATTCGCCCTGTCTCACCGTCCCGCAAGGAACAACAACATCGGCCCGAAGTTGGTTGCCGTCACGCTTCGACCGCCGAGCAACTCCGATACTTGTTTTGGCGTCGGTTGGGGAAAGTCTGTTCGGTTCATGTCCACAATCAAGACACCCTCGATATCCGGTTTTCCTTGTCCTTCCATTCGCGACGCCAATACCGGCAACTCCAATCGCGCACGTTCCACCTTGCCCCATTGATCCATCTGCATGAGTTGCTTCTTCGACATCAAACCTTCCAAGTCCACCCGCTCACGTAAGAACTGTGCCGCTGCCAGTTTGTGGCCGATGACCGTCCCGTACCCGCCGTGTGCGCCGCCGTGGCGCGAGAGGTATCCATACAAATCCAGCATGAACCAGACGTTGGCCGCTGCCACTATTGTGACAATCACCCCGACCACCGCCCGCCACCGGATCGTTTGCGCCGCCACACCGAGCGCAAGGAACATTGCCGGGTAGAGCACCACGAAATAGGATTGCACCGTATAAAGGCGCGTTGCCACAAACACGGCCAGCGGGCCGAGAACCATGATCAGCAACAGCCGTCCTTGTGGGCCACCCCGGATCGCCAGCCAGGCCAGCGCCGCCACGAGCGCGACGCGTTGTGCCGCGAGAATCGCATCGCCCCATCGCCACCCATCGCGAAAATAATCGCGCGGCGGCCAGACGCGGTTCACGTCGAGTTGCGGGCGCGTGCTCAAGCCGAGAATGTCCTCGATGCCGCCGCTGTTGAGGATCCAGAGCGCCTGCCACCACGGGTCGCGTCGGGGCATCGCGTAACCGAGTTGCGGATGGACGATCATGTCCTTCGGAATCTTGTATGTTTGGCCGCCGACTGTCTTGGCCGCCTTGCGGAAATCGGCCCAGTCATGCGCCGTCTGGTAACGCAGGTACGGGATCAACAGCGCGCCGGCGATGAGCGCGCCGGCCGCCGCCCATCGCCAGTCCATCTTCGGGCGCAGCCAGGCCAGCAAACCGATCACCGCCGCCGTCAATGCCAGCCCGGCAAAATGCACCTCGATCACCAGCAACGGCAACAACACGACCCAGAACACCGCGCGCGGTTTCTTGCCGAACGCCAGCGCGTGCAACGCCCAGAGTGTGCCGGCCACCAGCAACGGCACGAAATCCTGCGCCCAGATCTTGCGCGAGTAGAGCACGGCCCACGGCGAGACGGCAAACAACAGCGCGGCCACGAGGCCCGCGATGGTGCCATAGTATTTGCGCCCGACATGCCATGCGATGGCGACAGCGACGAGATTGAGCAACGCGATGGCGCAGCAGACGAACACCGGGCTGGAGTGAATCATAAACAGCGGCACGAGCAGGTAGAGGAACAGCGGCGGGTTCATCACCTTCACTGAGGAAAGCAGCCCGACTTCCGGCCAGCCGCCGCCGTGCAGGACGCGCTGGACGATGTGGGTGGCGTAGGCTTCGTCGCCCTTGAATTCCAGCAGGTCAAGCCGTTGGAAGCGCAGCCACGCGCCGAGCGCCAGCACCGCCGCCAGCGCCACCCATCCGAGCTTCCCGGCAAGAAACTTCACTTGTTGACCTTGACGGGCCGCCAGACGCCGTGCCGGCGCATGATCCGGAAGATTTCCAGCAGCGTCTGCCACGCCCGACGAAAGTTGTACGGAATCCGGGTATCATGATCATGAACCCACCGCACCGGCACCTCGGCGACGCGATAGCCCTCGCGTGTCGCCACGATCAACATCTCCACGTCAAAGACCGGCGTGTTGGTCAGGACCTGCGGGAATATTTTCTGCGCGGCCGCGCGCGTCATGCACTTGAAGCCGCATTGGGTGTCGGCCACGCCGCGCAACGCCAGCATCCGCACCGTGAACCAGAACAACCGGCTCGCCAGCCGCCGCACGCGGCTTTGCGCGATAATCACATCCGACTCCGGCAACCAACGCGAGGCGATGACAATGTCGTAGCCGTCGCGCTCCAGTTTGGGCAACAGCTTGTCCAGTTCGCTGATTGGCGTGCTCTGGTCGGCGTCCGCAAACATCACATACCGCCCCTCAGCGGCCAGCATGCCGGTGCGCACCGCGTTGCCCTTGCCCTTGTTCGGCTTGTAGGAAATCAACCGGACTTGCGGGTGTGTTTTCGCCAACTCCTCCGTCACGCGCGCCGTGCCGTCGGGACTCCCGTCATCCACCACAATGATCTCAAACGTGCCTTTCGGCGTGACGAATGCCGCAATCTCCGGAATCGCTCTTACCAACCGGGCTTCCTCTTTGTAGCAGGGGATGACAATGGACAAATACAAACTCATCTCGCCTTTCTCAACGCGCCCGACTGGCGCAATGCCGCCAGCGCCTCGGCCGCGTAATCACGATCAACGTTCTCGCCGCGAATCCACTCGATGTATTCCCGCACGCTGTCGCGCGGCGATTTCGTCGGCTGCCAGCCGAGCCGCTGCAGCTTTGCGATGTCCGACACGCTGTGACGGGTGTCGCCCACGCGATACTCGCCGGTGACGCCCGGCGGCAGCGTCGCGATGGCCGTTTCCGCAACGATCCCGGCAAACTCAATGACGGTGTAACCGCGCCCGCCGCCGGCGTTGAACACTTGGTAGTTTGCCGCGTCGTTTTCCAGCGCCAGGCGATTTGCGCGCGCCACGTCGCCGACGTTCACGTAATCGCGCAACTGCCCGCCGTCCTCGAACACCGGCGCGGCGCGTCCCGCGAGATTCGACAGCGTGAACACGCGGAGCACGCCGGAGTACGCGTTGCGGTAGGACTGGCGCGGCCCCTGCACGATCGAGTAGCGCAACGCCACGCTGGGAATGCCGTAGTTCCGCCCCAACGCCACCGCCATCAATTCCTGCGAGTACTTCGCAATCGAGTATTGGTTTTTCGGGTTGGCGTGCGTCTCCAGCAACGGGAGCGGCTTGATCGCGCCGCCGCACACCGGGCAAACCGGCTCCCAGAAACCCTTGGCCAGCCGTTGCGGGTCGCGCCCGTCCGGAAACACCTCGCCATCCTTCTCGCACTGATACCGGCCTTCGCCATACACAAACTGGCTGCTGGCGACAACGACTTTGCGGATCGGCAGTTTGTCCGCCACGATGATCTCGTACAACAACGACGTGCCAACCGAGTTCACATGGAAGAACTGCGAGAAGTTCGGCAGCAAATCCTGATAGGCTGCCAGATGAACCACCGCGTCCACGCCGCGCAGCGCCTTGCGCCAGTCGTCCGCGTTGCGCACGTCGCCGAGGATGCGCTCCGCCTCCTTCGGCAGCCACGCCGGCCATGTCCCGCTGCCGTCGTGCACCGGCGGCGTCAGGTTGTCGAGCAGCCGCACCTCATACCCGGCGGCAAGCAGTTCATCGGCCGTGTGCGAGCCGATGAACCCTGCGCCGCCGGTGATGAGAACTCGTCCTTTGCTCATGTGCCTTTCAGTTTCTCGTACAAATACGCCGTCAACATGTGGTCCAAAATCATGTGGACGTCCTCGACCGATCCATAGTCGTCCGACGGCACGACAAACGCCACGTCCGACAGTTTCGCCAGCTTGCCGCCGCTGAACCCGGCGATGCCAACCACGTTGACGCCGAGTTGCTTCGCGGCTTCCACCGCAACGATGATGTTCGGCGAATTGCCGGAGGCCGAGATGGCGATGAGCAAATCGCCGGGCTGCGCGAGGTTCTTGAGCGGCTCGCTGAAGATGTGGTTGTAGTCCGTGTCGTTCGCCCACGCGGTCATCAGCGAGACGTTGTCGGTCAACGCGATGACGCGGAACCGTTTCCACGGCGCGTCGCCCTTGTGGCCGAGCGTGCCTTTGCTGAGGTCGTTCATCATGTGCGACGCCGTGGCCGCGCTGCCGCCGTTGCCGATGATGAAGATCTGTTTTCCCGCCGCGTGCGCAACCTCGACGGCTTGTGTCACGCGCTCGAAGTCGTCCAGCGGCAACCGGTCGAGAAGTTGTTTCAGTCCGTTGAGATAATCGTTTGCAAACTGGCTACTGGTTTTCATGCACTCTCTCATTCACACCTCACTTTAGTGAGGTGAAGTTCCTCCTTCCGCGCCCAAGGAAACCGTTTCAACGGTTTTCTCTTGCTCCCACTTCAATCCATATGCTTTGACAAACTTCTTATACTCATCTTCAAACGTCTTTGTCCGATGATGCTCCTCCTGCCCCGCGATATACTTTGCCACGGTGTCCACCGCCGACTGCGACACTGAAAATGCGCCGTATCCACGCCCCCACGCAAACTTTCCGTGCACAAGACGCTGCTCGTTGATCCAATGTGAAGAACTGCCTTTGAACAACTGTGTAACCTGTTCGATTGTCGTACCTGTTGGCAAGTCAAACAGCGCATGCACATGATCGGCGTTTCCGTAAACGGACTTCAGATAAATTTGTTTCCCCTCTGCATACTGTTGCAGATAGGCCGCCAACTTCCTGCGGGCATCCCGCCCCAACACCCGCTCCCGGTGTAACGTTCCCCAAACCAAATGAATCCAACAACGCGAGTAGGAGTGGACTGACATCGTCACCCCCACCGGGAAACCGTTGAAACGGTTTCCCTTCTCGGTGGCATTGTCAACACCCTGCTAAAGCAGGGTGTTACTGAAATCGTTTTCACGTCAATACCTTTGCATGTTGAGGACGACGCGGGTGCCGCCGCGTTCGAGGCGGAACGGCATCTCGCGCAGGTTGGCCAGCGCGTGGCGGACAGCCTGCCGTTTCTCGCTCGGCACGCACAACAGGAAAAATCCGCCGCCGCCCGCGCCTGCGATTTTGCCGCCCAGCGCCCCGGCCTCGACGGCGCGCGCGTAAATCTCATCCATTTCACTGCTGCTGATGCCCTGTGCCAGCTTGCGCTTGGACTCCCATGCCCGATGCAGCAGCGCGCCAAGCTGGTCCACCGCGCCGCTCTCCAAGAGACGGCGGACTTCCTGCGCCTGTTGTGTCATTTCGCGCAACACCGGCGCTTTGACGGCGATGCCCGCTTTTTGCGCGGAAAGAATCGTCGAGGATGCGCGCGTCCGTCCGGTGAAGAACAACATCAACATGTTGTCGAGATCCTCCAGCGAGGAGCGCGAGGCGCGAACCGCCTTGGCCCTGACCTCGATGCCGGGGCCGAACTCGAAACAGCGCAGGCCCCCATAGGCCGCGATGTACTGGTCCTGCACGCCGATGGGTTTCTTCAACGTCTCGATTTCGATCTCGCACGCCTCACGCGCGAGCCTCTCCGCCGTCGGCGTTTCACCAACGTAATGGTAGAGCGCATTGAGCACGCCGACCAACACGCTGCTGGACGATCCCAGCCCGGAACCTTCGGCGGGGATGTCCGACAAAAACGAGATCTCGACGGCTTTCGTGACGCCGACCTTGCGCATCGCTTCGCGGACCAGTTCGTGTTCGATCTGCTCCACGCTGTCCACGATCTCTTTCCTCGTCCAGTTGACGTAAATCCTGTCGTCGAACCGTTCCTTGACGATGCAATAGACGAACTTGTCAATCGCCGAGTTGACGACCGCGCCGCCGTGCTCGACGAAAAAGTCCGGGAAATCCGTCCCGCCGCCCGCAAACGAAATCCGCAAGGGTGTCTGGGTGATGATCATGGGCAAATTGGGCTGATGGAGTAATGGAGCGATGGAGTGTTGGACGACAATCCTCTCCGATGGCAGGCCGTCTCATTGCTCCATCGCTCCATCATTCCAACACTCCTTTCTCGTAATCACGCTGCGCCTTGGCCAGCCGCTCGGGTGTGCCGATGTCTTGGACGTAGGCGTTTGGTTTCATCGCGTACAAATCGTTTCCTTGCGCCAGCAATTTCGGAAACACGTCCTTGCCAAAATCACAGAACTGCCCGGCCGGGATCGCGTCCAGCACCGCTGGCTCCAACAGATAAATACCAGCGTTGATCAGGTTTGTCGAAACCTCTTTCCGGTCCGGCTTCTCCAGAAATCTTCGAACCCGGCCATTCGCATCCGTCTCGACCACTCCGCCCGTCCACGGCTCCGGCGATTCCCACAGCGCAATCGTCGCCAGCGCCTGACGCGCGCGGTGAAACTCCAGCAGTGGCGCCACCTCGAAGTGAAACAAGTTGTCGCCGTACAACACCAGCAGCGTCTCGTCGCGCACCGCGGCCTCCATCTTCTTGACCGCGCCCGCCGTGCCGAGCAGCTCCGGTTCGAGCGAATAAGTAATCTTCACGCCGAACGCGGTTCCATCGCCGAAGTAGCCGGTGATCTTCTCCGGCAAATGGTGCAGGTTGACGATGAACTCACGGATGCCCTGTCGTCGGAGCAACTCGAAATGATGTTGCAGGAGCGGTTTCCCGCCAATCGGCGCCATGACCTTCGGCGCATCGAGGCCGAGCGCCCGCAACCGCGTGCCGAGTCCTGCCGATAATATAAATGCTTTCACCGTGCCCGCAGAATGCCGCAACCACCCTCGGAAATCAACCACGACCGCAACCTGATGACGACAATCTCCCGTGCGCGCGCGATTGTGTGTCGCGTATTCTGATTGCGCGGAAACAACGGCTCGCTATGATGCGCATACCATGATGTCACCTATCTCATGTTGGATATTCCGTAGGATCAGAATGCTGGCTGCAATTCTCGTCATTGTCATTGGTACGGAACTCACTGCTGCTGACACCCTGACAAAACTACGCCAGCAGCGAACCGAAGCTGCCCATCGCGCGCGGCGGATTCTCTACAACAACGATGGGGATGACCATATCCTCGATGTGCCGGCATCGGTGGAAGCGTTTCTTGCGAAGCGCACCACGCCGCTGTTGGACTCGCACGTGGATACGATTGTCTATTGCACGTCGCGTCCGTTCGGCGTCTTTACCCACAATACCAAAGTTGGCGATGCGCTCACGACGAAAGCGGGGTACACGCCTCCTCGCAACAACATCACCGGCGACTTCATTGCGCAGGGCACCGATACGCTGCGGATTATGATTGAGTGCGGTCACAAGCACGGCAAGGAAGTGTTCTGGTCCATGCGCATGAACGACACGCACGATGCGGCGCATCCGCCCGATAAACCACAGCGGTATTGGTCCGCGTTCAAGGAACAGCATCAAGACTGGCTGTTTGGTTCCCGCGCAAAACGCCCTCCCTACGGACGTTGGTCGGGTGTTGATTATGCTGAGCCGGTGGTGCGCGATTTCCTTTTCCGGTTCGTGGAGGAGGTCTGCCGGAACTACGATGTGGACGGAATAGAACTCGACTTCTTGCGGCATGAACCATTCTTCAAGACCGTCGCCAATGGCGGGCTTGCCACGTCAGCAGAAGTGAGCATGATGACCGACTTGCTGCGACGGTTGCGCGTCATGACCGAAACGGAAGGACTGCGCCGTGGCCGGCCCATTCTCGTTGCGGTGCGCGTGCTGGATTCGGTGGGGTACTGCCGGGACATGGGGTTGGACATCGAAGTCTGGCTGAAAGAGCGATTGATTGATCTTTTGGTGACCACCGACTATCACCGGCTGAATCCATGGGAGTACAGCGTCAAGTTGGGACACAAATACAACGTCCCTGTATATCCGTGCTTGAGCGACCCGCGTGTGCGGGGTGAGACGAGATTCAAACGCAACTCGATTGAGGCATATCGCGGACGCGCCATGAACGCTTGGGCGGCGGGTGCCGACGGCATCCACATTTTCAATAACTTTAATCCCCGCCATCCGATCTGGTGGGAGTTGGGCGACTTGGTGAAGTTGCGAACGCTGGATAAACTTTATTTTGTCACAGTGCGCGATGGCGATCCCAACCGTTTCCTCGCGAATGGCAGCCGTCACCGGACGGTGCCCGTCCTCGCGCCGTCGCAACCGGCGCGCCTCTCAGTTGGACAGCCGTATCGCGTGTCCATTGTTGTCGGCGATGATTGGCGTGTTGCTCAACAGGCGAGTGTGAAACCAACCCTGAGTTGTCATCTTCAGATTCCCGGTGTGACTGCTCCCGAACAAGTCGCAGTCAAGTTCAACAATCACGCATTGCGCGGTGGCACGGCGCAAAATGGATGGGTGGACTTGCCGCTGCCGGTCTCTTTGGTCCGACAAGGCGCCAATCAAGTTGCAGTGTCACTCAACGAGGCTGCTGACGCGAAGCAACTTTGGGATGCGGTTTATGCCTGTGCTGAAAAGATGCCTGCGCCGTGGTCTCGCAGCCGCGCCCACAACAACACCTCCGCAGTCATGCGCGACAAGGCGCTTGTCATCGCCGACACTGGCAAGGACACCGGGTCATACCTTTATTATACATATCCGTGGAACGCTGACATTGCCCGTCCTGCCGTGGTTGAGGCTGAGGCAAAAGTTCTGTCAGGTCGAAGCAGCATCATCGTCGCGAACGGCGCCGCTGAGGAGGAAGTCCATCTTCTTGGCGACCGGATCAAGCTGCGTCACGCCGGCCTCGCTCATCGAATGAATACCACGGACGCGTTCCACACGTATCGTGTCGAGATTCAGGGGAAAGATATACGGGTGTTCGTGGACGGTGTGTTGCAGCTTGACGGCACAGGCAAGTTCACGCGAGCCGCCGCATCGAAGCGCAACGTCGTATTGTTCGGCGCCGCCAACAGTACGGAGACCGGCGCAGCCGCTTGGAAAAACGTGCGCCTCCGCACCGGCAGTCGTCTGCTGTACGACCTCATCGTGTCCGTCCAATACCGCTGAGCCTGAAAACTATGATCAAATCCTTTCATTGCCTCATACTGTTCGCAGGATGTTGTTTCTGTGCGACGACCGTGGACGGTGCCGAGTCGAAACCAGTGGACATCGGTTCGCGTCTTGAGTTGTTTGGGGACCGTCACCTGATTGACCGTTTGGATGGACTGGAACTGCGGTTGCACGCACCGCAGCAACAGCCGTTGCCAAAATCGCCGCTCACCGGCAGTTACCTCACCGTCATCAAGGACGGGAACCTCTACCGCGCTTATTACAGAGGAACTGACGCCAGTTATCAGGGGCGCACTTACAGCGGGCATCCCGGCGAAATCACCTGCTACGCGGAGAGCCGCGACGGCCATGAATGGACGTTCCCGCGCTTGCGGCTCTTTGAGGTCAACGGAACACGGGAGAACAATGTCATTCTCGCCGGCCAGCCGCCGTTCAGTCACAATTTTTCTCCTTTTCTCGATACTCGCCCCGGTGTGGACAAGAACGAACGGTTCAAGGCGCTGGCCGGTCATCCGGGCTATGAACGCCGGGTCAAAGCCGGCGGACTCCACGCGTTTGTCTCTGCCGACGGCATCCACTGGAAGAAACGTGACGACGGCGACGTGATTCCCTATGACAAGTCCTGGTCACACGCGTTTGATTCGCAAAACGTGTCGTTCTGGTCGGAAGCCGAGGGGCAATACGTCTGTTACTTTCGCAGTTGGGCGCCGTACCGTGGCGACCGTCGCCCCGCTTCAACGAAGGACGACCAACAGAATCGGGAGGCGGGACGCGCCAGCGAATTGCGCAGTATCAGCCGAATGACCTCGCCCGATTTCCGTCGTTGGAGCGCACCGGTCGCGATGAACCCGAATCTTCCCGCCGAGCATTTGTACACCAGCCAGACGCATCCTTACTTTCGCGCGACGCACATCTACGTTGCTCTGCCGACCCGGTACACCGCCGGGCGAGTCGGCGCGGGGAAAACTCATTCCATGCTCGGCGCGACCGACATCTTGTTCATGACCTCGCGGGCGGGCACAACGACGTTTGACCGTCTTTTCACCGAGGCGTTTATCCGGCCGGGACTCGAGTCCGAACGCTGGGAAAGCCGGGCGAACTACGTCGGCCTGAACGTCGTGCCGACCAGCCCGACGGAAATGTCCGTCTATCACAGCAAGAGCGGCCATCGTTACGTGCTGCGCACCGACGGGTTCGTCTCCGTCCGCGCGGGTGCCCGTGAAGGTGAGTTGCTGACACGTCCGCTGGTCTTTCGCGGCAACGAGTTGGTTTTGAACTACAGCACGTCGGCCGGCGGCAGCGTGCGAGTTGAAATCCAGGACGCCGGCGGAAAACCGCATGCGGGTTTCCGCCTGGATGAGAGTCTTGAAAGTGTCGGCGACAAGATCGAACAAGCCGTGCAATGGAAAGACGCCCCAAACCTCGGCGCATTGGACGGCAAACCGGTGCGCTTGCGGTTCGTCATGAAAGAAGCTGATCTTTATTCGTTACAGTTCCACAATCGCGCATCTTCCAAGCCATGACATGGCGCGAACGAATTCTGAGCGTCTATCAAGGGCAGACACCGGGCGTCGTGCCGTTCATACTCGACCTGTCGCGCTGTGCCTCTTTGCGGTGTGCCATCACGGTGAACGCAGGAGACGTTCGTATTCATCATGTGGTCCAATCCAGAACCAGACCAGGCCTTCCGGTCGTTCCTTCGCCAACGCACGATGGCCGGTGCCGACTCGCGCCACCCACGCCCGGCCTTTCTTCTGGAATTGCAGCGACGGATGCTGCGGGTCCCGTTGGAACAAGGCAAAGCAGCGGTCGGCGTGTTTGCGGATTTCTGGCGACAGACAACGGTAGTGCTGCCAGAACCTTGGCGTGGTGAAGTTCTTCACGGTAGCGGCTTGCAGCGGCCAGCCTCAAAATCGCAGTCAGCTTCCGCCAACAGCTTGTCGAGCTTACCGGCGGCCAGATCCGCTTCGATCTGGCGATCCCACGCGGCCTCGCGGTACTCATCCCACCACTGCCAGAGCTTGGAAAACTCTTCACGGGGCAGCGCTTGGATGGCGGATTCGATTTCCTGTACGGTGCTCATAGTGGTTTACGGTACACAATGGCCTTTCTTATCGCAAGCTGGTTTGCCTGATTTCGCACTCTTCAAGCCCAAAGAACTGGCTGCCCGGCCTGGACTCGAACCAGGAAATACGGCTCCAAAGGCCGCTGTGTTACCAATTACACTACCGGGCAACCAAATCCGCAGACCCGCGTCCACAGGCTCGGTCCAAACTCCGCGCGCACCCGCGCCGCTGCGCGCTCCGCGTCCGCTGCATTCGCGAACAAACCAAACACCGAAGCGCCACTGCCACTCATCAACGCGCCCGCCGCGCCGGCGTCGCGCATCGCGCGCTTCAACAACTCCAACACGAGAAACTTTCCGGCCGACGGCGCTTCCAGCGAGTTGTACAGCGCCGCACACACGCCCGCGAGGTCGTTTGTTTCCAATGCGCGGAGCAGGAGAGTAACGTCAGGAGCCGGCGCTGTCAACCGGCTCGCTGTCTTGGCCCAGCTTTCATACGCCCACTTTGTCGAGATGCCAAAACCGGGGTTGACCAGCAGCACAAACGCTTTCAGGCGGAATAGGATCTTCTTCACTTGCTCGCCCCGTCCGTGACACAGCGCCGCGCCGCCTGCCATGAAGAAATTGATGTCGGAACCGAGCGATGCCGCGATCTCGCCGAGTTGCGTCGCCGTCGCGCCCAGTTGCCAGAGTTCGTTCAGTCCGAGCAACGTGAATGCCGCGTTGCTGCTGCCGCCGCCCACGCCGGCGGCCAGCGGCGCGCGCTTCGTCAGCGCGATGTGCGCGCCGCGCTTCACGGCAAAACGTTCGGCCAGTCGTTTTGCGGCGCGGACGACGAGGTTGGTGTCGTCAGTCGGCAACGCCGGGTTGTCGCAACTCATCGTGATGCCGCGTTCCGCCGTCGCGAATGTGAGCGTGTCGCCGAAATCCAGCGGCGCCATCACCGTCTCCAAGTCGTGATAGCCGTCGGGACGCTTGCGCACGATCCGTAGGTAGAGGTTCACCTTGATCGGCGAAAACAATGACAGTTGTGCTTGTGTGGACACGCGCTTTTCACTAGCATCTGCTTTCCATGAAATCAAAACTTATTGTGGCTCTGGATGTGGACGGCTTTGAGCGCGCTGCCGGTCTGGTCGAACGGCTGGGCGATTCCGTGGAGACCTACAAAGTCGGCAGCCAGCTTTTCACGCGAACAGGACCGAGAATGGTCGAGTTCCTTCATGCGCGCGGCCGGCGATGTTTCCTTGATCTCAAGTTTCACGACATTCCGAACACCGTTGCCAAGGCCGTGGAGAGCGCGACATCATTAGGCGTGGCAATGCTGACCGTGCATACCATCGGCGGCGCCGACATGTTGCGCGCCGCTGCCAACGTGCCGAAACATCCGTCGCTGCTCGGTGTCACGGTGCTGACGAGCGTTGGGGGAAATGTCGCTGACGAAGTGGTTCGCCGCGCGAAGCTCGCTGCGGAATGCGGATTGGAAGGCGTCGTGGCGTCGCCGCATGAGATCAAGCTGATTCGCAATGCAGTAGGGGACACGATGTTGATAGTCACTCCCGGCATCCGCCCCGCGTGGGCTGAAGCCGGTGACCAGAAACGGATGATGACGCCGTCCGAGGCCATTGCCGCGGGCGCCAGCTTCATCGTCGTCGGGCGTCCCATTCTGGCCGCTCCCGACCCGGTGGCGGCGGCGGAGCGTGTGGCAGCGGAAATGGCGTCAGCTTGTCCGGCGGCGGACCTGTAGAAGCCCTTGTTCAATCTTGTCCAGCCTCTCCAGAATCTGAGTTTGATTCTTGAGAATCTGCTGGTGTTGTTCGAGCAACTTGTCAATGCGCGGGTCGGGCTTGGTGGATTCCTTGTCCTGGGCCAGCGCGATGGCCACCGCAAACGCCGTGGCAACGCAGAGGGAAACTAGCAGCTTGGTTTTCATGGCGTCTTATTTGTAGCAGGTTACGAGCCGGAAAGCAAAGGTGCTTGTTTTTGCGCACATCGCTCGCTACACTGCGCGCAGCATGGACGCTGAAACCCAGATCAGCAAAGGCGACGAAAACAGCAAACCGCATCGAATCGGCAGCTTCGTGGTTCTTGCCAAGCTCGGCGAGGGTGGCATGGGTGCGGTCTATAAAGCTCGCGACCCAGCGCTCGACCGTCTCGTGGCGCTCAAACTTCTCCCGTTGCACCTCGCCAGCGATGCCGAGTTTCTCGCTCGGTTCCACCGCGAAGCCGCTGCCGCCGCCAAGTTTAGTCATCCCAACCTCGTTCAAGTCTATGCCGCTGGCGAAGATACAGGCACCCATTTTATCGCGATGGAGTTTGTCGAGGGCGAATCGCTCCAGAAACGCATCCAACGCTGCGGCAAGCTGGACTGTGACGAGGCGCTGGCCATCACCCTTTATGCCGCCGAGGCGTTGCGGTACGCCTGGAACAAAGCCAAGCTCATCCACCGCGACATCAAGCCCGACAACATCCTGCTCTCCGACGATGGCGACGTGAAGATTGCCGACCTTGGGCTTGCCAAGACGATGGAAAGCGCCAACACGAATTTTACCACCACCGGCACCGTCATGGGATCGCCGCACTACATCAGCCCCGAACAAGGTCGCGGCGACAAGGAGATAGATTTTCACACGGACATCTACAGTCTCGGCTGCACGCTCTATCACATGTTGACGGGTCGCACCCCGTATCAAGCCGACACGCCCGTTGCATTGGTCTATAAACATGTTCACGAATCGCCGCCCGACCTCGCCGTCGCGCGACCGGATTGTCCTGTGCGCGTGGTGGCGCTCGTCAAGAAAATGATGGCCAAAGACCATGCGAAACGTCCTGCCACCTACGACGAATTGATTGCCGAACTGACCGCTGTCCACGCCGAACTCGGTCAAGCCGTCACGGCAGCGTCAGCCGCCAGAAAGCGCAAGAAGCTGTTGCTGGCTGGCGCTGGCGTCGCAGTGCTCGCTGTTGCTGCTGTGCTCGTGTGGCAACCGTGGAAGTCCCCGGTAGGGCGTGCGGTCCCCGACGCGCCGCCGTCTGTTGCTGGTGTAGCCGCGCCCGTCCCTGGGCGCGCTGCCGTGGTCACACCGCCAACGCAACCATCATCCCGGCCGCCGAGGACGGCGGCCACTACACCAGCGGTTCCCGCCATCACCACAGACGGAAGTCTGCCGCAAAAAGAGATGGCCATTGACCTCGGCGGCGGTGTGACGATGGACTTTGTGCTTGTCCGTCCTGGCACGTTCACGATGGGATCGGACGAGTGCAGCAATGCCACGCCCCACAAGGTGACGATTAGCAAGCCGTTTTACTTGGGCAAGTATGAGGTGACACAGGAACAATGGGAAAAGGTTATGGGCAGCAATCCGAGTGGGTTCAAGGGTGCAAAGAACCCAGTCGAAAACGTGAATTGGGACGACTGCCAGATGTTCCTGCTTGAGCTGCAAGGGAAAGTGCCCGGTTACAGCTTTAGGTTACCGACTGAAGCGGAATGGGAATACGCCTGCCGTGCCGGCAGCACGACCCGGTATTGCTACGGCGATGATGCCGTGAGGTTGGGCGCGTACGCTTGGTATAAGGACAACTCCGACGAGCGTGCGCATCCGGTGGGTGAGAAGAGACCGAATATGTGGGGTTTGTACGACATGCACGGTAGCGTTCGGGAATGGTGCGCCGATTGGTATGGCCACTATCCAAAGAGTGAAGTCACCGATCCGACTGGACCGGTCAGTGGCTCACGTCGTCTGTTACGCGGCGGTTCATGGCACATCAGTGCCACGTATTGCCGGTCGGCAGGCCGGATCGACAACTACCCGTCGAGTTGCGTCAGCAACATCGGGTTGCGGGATGTGGTGGTCGTGCGCTGAGGGCTGAATTACGATTTGGATTTTTACCTCAGCCGCGCGAAGCACGGCGCTTTTGGCGAGGCTTGTCCGCGATCCTTATTCCACCGTCACTGATTTGGCGAGATTGCGCGGCTTATCCACGTCGCAGCCACGCAGGACAGCTTCGACATAGCAGTTTTCCATCCGCTGGAGAGAATCAACAGTGTCCCGCCATAGGAATTCTAGGAGCGGGTGGCTGACGGTGACATTCCGAAGCCGAAGTGAGCCAATGTGGGGCAGGTTTGTAACCTGCCAATCCATCATGCGATAGCAGGTTGCAAACCTGCTCCACATTGGTGGAGGCAAATGGTTGAAGTTGACAAGCAAGGGGCGGCGGCTAGTCTAGGGGCATGAAGACGACGTTGGACATTCCAGAAAGAGAACTCGCGGAGGCTGTCAAGAACACGCATGCCAAGAGCAAAGCCGAGGCGGTGCGGGTGGCGTTGCGCGAGTTGAACCAGCGGCGGCGACTGGCCGATGTGGCGGCGCGGTTGAAAGGGGCGTTGCCGGGCTTCATGTCGCAGGCGGACTTGAAGGTGTTGCGCGAGGACGTGAAGTGGGAGTCCGCCCGATGACGTTGGTGGACACGTCGGCTTGGATCGAGTTTCTGCGCGAGCGCAACAGTGCGGTGGCCAACCGCGTGGAAGCGTTGCTGCGGACCGGTGAAGCCGGTTGGTGTGATTTGATTGCCACGGAACTGTGGAACGGCGCGCGCGGCCCGAAGGAACACAAAGCACTGCAAACCTTGGAGGAGGTCGTGACGCTGTTCCCGTTGGATGCTGCGGCGTGGCAGCAGGCACGAGCGTTGGCCCAAGCCTGCCGTCAGGCCGGGGTGACAGCGCCGACGGTAGACATCGTGGTGGCGGCGTGCGCGGTGCGGCACGGCTTGGAAGTCGAGCATAGCGACGAGCACTTCTCGGCCATCCAGCGAGTCAGCGCCAAGCTGCGCTGACCGTTTTTTCGCTCCGGCCGGCAAAGGAATTCTGGCAGCGGCTGGCCGCCGGTGACATTCCGAAGCCGAACTGAGCCAGTGTGGGGCAGGTTTGTAACCTGCCAATCCATCATGCGATAGCAGGTTGCAAACCTGCTCCACATTGGGCAGTCTGTTGGCGAGGGCGATCCGACGGCTTGTCCGCCATCCTTATTCCACCGTCACTGATTTGGCGAGGTTGCGCGGTTTATCCACGTCGCAGCCGCGCAGGACGGCGATGTGATAGGCGAGTAGTTGGACCGGCACCACGGTCAACAATGGCGTCAGGCAGTCCACCGTGTCGGGCACATAAATCACGTCGTCGGCTTTTCGGGCGATCTCGGCGTCGCCTTCAGTGGCAATCGCAATCACGGGACCTTTGCGGGCTTTGACTTCCTCGATGTTGGCCATCACTTTGTCATAGACGCCGTCCTTCGGACAGATGAACACCGATGGCGTCTTCGGATCAACAAGGGCGATGGGGCCGTGTTTCATTTCGGCAGCGGGATAACCCTCGGCGTGGACGTAGGAAATCTCCTTGAGCTTCAGCGCGCCTTCCAGAGCGATGGGATAATTGTATTGGCGTCCGAGAAAGAGCGCGCTGCGGGCGTCACAATACTTCTTCGCAATCGCGAGGATGTTATCGTTCTCGGCGAGGACGCGTTCCAGTTTCGAGGGCATGGCTTCGAGTTCGCGGAGGATTTCAGCGCCGCGTGTTGCAGCCAAATGACGCATCCGGCCCATGAGCACCGCGAGCAAGCTCATGATGGTCAATTGCGAGACGAACGTCTTGGAGGCCGCGACGCCGATCTCGGGGCCGGCGTGCATGTAGATGCCGCCGTCCACTTCGCGGGCGATGGTCGAGCCAACGACGTTGACGATGCCGAGCGTGCGGTGTCCGCGCCGTTTCGATTCGCGGATGGCGGCCAGCGTGTCAATCGTCTCGCCGCTCTGGCTGACGGCGAACACCAGCGTGTGTTTCTCGACCGGCGCGTTGCGGTAACGGAATTCGCTCGCGTATTCCCATTCCGTCGGGACACGACCGAGGTCTTCCATGAGATACTCGCCGACCATCCCCGCGTGGAGGGCGCTCCCACAGGCAACGAAAATGATGCGATCCACCGCGCGCAACTCGCCGGCGTTGAGATTGAGTCCGCCGAGCCGGGCAGTCGCTTCGTCGTGGTTGATGCGGCCGCGCAAGGCGTTCTCGACCGTGCGCGGCTGCTCGAAAATCTCCTTGAGCATGAAATGCGGAAATGCGCCGCGCTCGACGTCTTCGGCCTTGAACTCGACCTCCTTGATCTGCGGGCTGACCGCGGCAGCTTCGAGCGTAGTAACTTGGAAATCGTCGCGGGTCAGCGTCACGATCTCGAAGTCGTTGAGATAAACGACCCGCCGCGTGTGCGCGACAATGGCGCTGACGTCGCTGGCGAGAAAATTCTCATCTCGTCCAAGACCGACGAGCAGGGGACTGCCGCGCCGCGCTCCAATGATAAGACCGGGATGATCCGTGTGCATCACGGCGATGCCGTACGTGCCGATCACTTCCTTGAGCGCCCGCCGTACCGCCTCGACAAGGTCGTTGCCAGCCTGTTCGTAATGCGCGCCGACAAGATGGGCGAGGACTTCCGTGTCGGTCTGCGACGTGAACGTGTGCCCGGCAGCGGCGAGGCGTTCCTTGAGTTGGGTGTAGTTCTCAATGACACCGTTGTGGACGAGCGAGAGTTTGCCGGACTGGTCGGTGTGGGGGTGCGCGTTGGCGTCAGTCGGCGCGCCGTGCGTGGCCCAACGGGTATGACCGATGCCGCACAGGCCGCCTGCCGGTTCCTTGCGCAGGGCGGCGGCAAGCTCCTCAATGCGTCCCTTTTTCTTGCGAAGCTGAAAACGACCCTTGTCGAGAATACAAAGGCCAGCGGAATCGTAACCGCGATATTCGAGGCGACGCAATCCTTCGAGAAGGATGCCTTGGGCGGGCTTGCCGCCGATGTAGCCGATAATGCCGCACATATTCAATTGTCTCCGAAGTCGCGCAGCGACGGATCAACCGACCGGTGAGTGCCGGTGTCGGCGGCGATGGCGACCCGCAACAGCGTGGACTTCCAATAAATAATGGTTATAAACCGCCGACGGCATGAGAGTACTGACGCAGCAAGCCCTTGTCAAATGACGCCTCACGATGAGGTTCGATCTTTTGGATGGAAATGTGGGGCAGGTTTGCAACCTGCCTGGTTACAATTGAAGAGCAGGTTGTAAACCTGCTCCACATTGAGCGACCTCCAGACGCGATGTTTTCATCGCAGAGACGGACTTGTCCGCCGTAGCTGTAGCGAAGGCGGAACCACGGAAGGATGAACAGCGACGACACAGGACTCCCTTTGGGCGGCAACCGCGCAAAGAGAAGAGGGAAGGGGGAGTCGTTGCAGCTTTGAGAGCAGGCAAGATTATGCGCGATATTTCTTTGTGGGCTTTTCGCGCACGATACCCACCGGGGCGGCAACGTCGAGGGGTAACTCGGCATGTTTGTCACTTGCTTCGTTGACGACAACCAGCTTGCCGCGATCCTCACCGCGAAGTTGTTTGTTTGCGTTAAGCAATTCAATTCCGTAAATCGTGCCATCCGGCGCGAGGTCAACATTCAATTCATCGCTGACGTGGATGGTATCCACAGTGCCGGTTTTCTTATGAAATCGCAAGTAGGCGATATTGTAACGAGGATCGTAGGTTAATTTCATAATCAGTTATCCTGTGGGCAAACCTACGGCATGTCGTCTCACTGATGCTATCCTGAGGGCTTGTCGGACGCCATCCTCGACCTTACTACGATAGATGTTGTTCATCTCTGTGTCGTCTTTCCCGTTGTGTGGCTGCATTTATACCGCAGGGGAAGGGGACTTCGGCAATCTGATTTTTCTTTGCGCTTTCTTACGGCCAACAGCGATTTTGCAGTTCTTTGCCTTTGCTCCTTCGCGCCTTCGCTGTTTCTCTCCAGTGTCTGGGGCGGTAGATTTTTGAAAACATTTCCTCCCGAAACTACAGGTTGGAGGTGCGAAAATATGGGTTGGAATGATTTTAGCCCATAGTGTGAGGTGTAAAAGATAGGCCAGAATCGTGGAGGCATAGGTTGGAGACAGGAAAAGATGTGCTGGAATGGCATCAACCCTGATTTGGAGGGACATGCTCTGTCGTGGCCGCCTTCTGGTAATTCCTGCAAACGGACGTGACTGAGCGCGTCCTTCCAACGACCATTGAAATGCGCTCTGACACAGTATTGGACGCGAAGAAGTACAGACTGGATCCGTAGGAAGATGGGCTGGAGGCGCTGAAGTATAGGCTGGAGCCGTAAGAAGATGGGTTGGAACGGTTCAAGTATAGGCTGGAGCCGCTCAGGTATGGGCTGGAGCCACGAAAAGATAGGCTGGAGCGGCTAAAAGACAGGCTGGCGGCGCGTCAACCTTGATTTGGAGGGGCACGCTCTGTCGTGGCCGCCTTCCGGTAACTCCTGCAAACGGACGCGACGGAGCGCGTCCCTCCATTTTGTTGCGTCTCTGCGGTGAAAACATCGTGTCTGGAGGTCGCTCAATGTGGAGCAGGTTTGCAACCTGCTTTTCCATGACAAGCAGGCAGGTTGCAAACCTGCCCCACATTCCTACGCAAAAGATGGGTGCGTTGGTAGTAACGCACGGTACTACTGCCTTGCGGATTCACTTGCAGATTTCACTTTGCAAAACGCGCCCGTCTGTGTAGTCTCCGCGCACTTTTGTAATCCCTTCATGGCTGACAGTAGATGCACAGCCACGCGGGGCAGCACTGCAACACACAATAGAAAGAAAGGATAGTTCGACAATGGATAATATTATTCCTGCCAGTTGGTGGGTGGCGCCGATCGCGTCGTTGTTGGCGCTCGGGTTTGCGTGGTACTTCTACAAGCTCATGATGGGCGCCAGTCCCGGTAATGCGCGGATGGTGGAAATCGCCGGCCACGTCCGCGAGGGAGCGATGGCTTATCTGGGGCGGCAATATAAGGTGGTCGGGATCGTGTTCCTCGTCCTCGTGGTGTTGCTTAGTTTGCTGGCGTACTTCGATATTCAAAACCCGTTCGTGCCGGTCGCGTTCTTGACGGGCGGGTTCTTCTCCGGCTTGTGCGGTTTCATCGGGATGCGCACGGCCACGGCCGCGTCTTCGCGCACGGCGCAGGGCGCGAGCGAAAGCCTCAATCGCGGCCTCCAAGTGGCGTTCCGTTCGGGCGCTGTCATGGGATTGGTCGTGGTCGGGTTCGGATTGCTCGACATTTGCGCGTGGTACCTGATCCTCGATAAGTTCGTCTATACCGCTGACAATATGAAGAATGGTTGGACGCTTTTCGGGATGACCATGGTGCCGGCGGGTTGCACGACGATGGAGAAGCTGGTGCACATCACGACCACGATGATCACGTTCGGCATGGGCGCTTCGACGCAGGCGTTGTTTGCGCGTGTCGGCGGCGGCATTTACACGAAGGCGGCTGACGTGGGCGCTGACCTCGTAGGCAAAGTGGAAGCGGGCATCCCGGAAGATGATCCCCGCAATCCCGCGACCATCGCGGACAACGTCGGCGACAACGTCGGCGACGTGGCCGGCATGGGCGCGGACTTGTACGAGTCCTATTGCGGTTCAATTCTCGCCACCGCAGCGCTTGGCGCTGCCGTGGGCATGCACAAGATGGATGCCGGCGGGTCGGTGAAGGAGATCGTCGGATTGGTGACCGCCCCGATGGTGGTGGCCGGCGTCGGCACGCTGCTTTCGATCATTGGCATTTTCATGGTGCGTTGCAAGGAGGGCGCAACCCAGCGCAATCTGCTGCGCGCGCTGTTGACGGGCACGCTGGGCAGTTCGGTGTTGATCGTGCTGGCGTTGCTCGGCATGGCCGGGTTGGGAATGGTTCCCTGGGGCATTGTGTTCTCGGTCATTGCGGGTCTCTCCGCCGGTGTGATCATTGGTCAGGCAACCGAGTATTACACGTCGGACGAGTACGCGCCGACCAAGGGCATCGCGACGCAGGCGCAAATGGGGCCGGCCACGACCATCATTGATGGCTTGGCGACCGGCATGTATTCCACCGGCGTGCCGGTGGTGACAATTATCATCGGCATCCTGTGCGCCTTCGGTTTTGCCGGTGGCTTCAGCAACATGATCATGGGACTCTACGGCATCGGCTTTGCCGCCGTCGGCATGTTGGCGACGCTTGGCATTACACTGGCGACGGACGCCTATGGCCCGATCGCAGACAACGCCGGCGGTAACGCTGAGATGTCTCACCTGCCGCCGGAGGTTCGCCAGCGGACCGATGCGCTCGATGCGCTCGGCAACACGACTGCCGCGACTGGTAAAGGTTTCGCCATTGGTTCGGCGGCGTTGACCGCCATGGCGTTGCTGGCTGCCTACATTGAGGAAATTAAAATCTGGATCGGCAAGATGGCCGGCGAAGGGCAGTTCATGGGATTCACCAAGGAAACAGCCGCCAAGGCCGGTATCATGGATTTCGTGAACAAGTACGAGATGCACATCATGAATCCGCTGCTGCTATGCGGGTTGTTCCTCGGCGGCATGATGGCGTTTGTGTTCTGCGCGATGACCATGAAGGCCGTGGGCCGCGCTGCGGGCGCGATGGTCAACGAAGTGCGCCGCCAATTCAAGGAGAAGCCCGGTATCATGGAAGGCAAGGATTTGCCCGACTACGCCAAGTGCGTGGCGATTTCCACGGCAGGCGCCCAAAGGGAAATGCTCGTGCCGTCATTGATGGCCATCATCGTGCCTGTCATTGCCGGACTCATCCTCGGCGTGCCCGGTGTTGTCGGCCTGCTGGCCGGTGGTTTGGCCACGGGTTTCGTGCTTGCCACCATGCTCAATAACGCCGGCGGCGCGTGGGACAATGCCAAGAAGTTCATCGAAAAAGGCAACTACGGCGGCAAACGTCTCCCTGACGGCACGAAGAATCCCGTTCACGGCGCAGCTGTCATTGGCGACACCGTTGGCGACCCGTGCAAAGACACCAGCGGGCCGTCCTTGAACATCCTGATCAAGCTGATGACGATGGTCAGCATCGTTTTCACGCCGGTGGTCATCAAGTTCTCGCCAACCGTGCAGTCGTGGCTCGGCTTGGTCACGAAGTAAACCCTCAGGGAAGATCCATCTGCAGGGCCGGCGCTCTTGAAGCGCCGGCCCTGTTTGTTTTGTGCGCTCAACAGCGAGAAGTCGTTGGCTCGCAATGGCATTTCGCTTGACGCTTCCGGGGGAGGACACTAGATTGTCGGGCGACTAGGCGAAAGAAACCATGCGAGATCGCAAGCTGGAGCAGAACATTCGGCGGTTGGAATTGCTCATTGAACGGTGGAAACAATTGAGCCAGTATCTCGACCGGGGTTTTCAACCGCATGACATTGAAGCGCGCGAAGAATCGTCTTTTCTGGACTTGAAAAGCGGCATCGCGCGGGAATATGAACTGTTGATGACGACCTTGGGAACAATCTCGGAGCGCGACGAGAAGGTGTTGCGGCTGCTCAACGTCGCGCCGAGTCTGCAATCGCTGCGGGAAATGGAGGAGGGGATGGATAAGAAGGTCGTGGGCGACTGGCACAGCGCCTTCATCGCCATGCAGGCGTTGCTGGGGCGGTTGCGGGGACGGCAGGCGACGCTGGCGGGAGTCAGTTCGTTTCGCATGGGACTGATACGGGTGTTTGGCAACCCGTTGATTCTGCTGGCATTTGTGATAGCTGCCGGTTATGGAATCTATCGGTTTGTGGACGAGTGGGCGCCGAAACTGCAATACTTCCTGGAGCAAAACAAATAATGAATGTAACAAAACGTGACTTGGTCATCCGTATCAGCAACGACACCGGCCTGATTCAACAGGACGTCATGGCCGTTGTCCAGAAAACCCTCGACTACATCACCGAGGCCCTCGTCAAGGGAGAAAACGTCGAGTTGCGCAACTTCGGCGTCTTCGAGGTCAAACTCCGCCGGCCGCGGGTCGGACGCAACCCGAATGCGCCCGCCACCGACATCGCCATCCCCGCCCGCGCCGTTGTGAAGTTCAAGCCCGGCAAGGAAATGCGCGACCAAGTCATCAAGCTCACGGAGTCCATCAACCCCTAACCGCGGACAACTCGCTGTCTGTCCGTGCCGCATCACAGGGCCGCCATGAACCCGCTCCCCGGCTTTCGCGATTTCTACCCCGAAACGCTTGCGCTCCGCCGCCACATCTTCGCGCGGTGGCGCGAGACCGCGCGTCGCTACGGCTTCCGCGAGTACGACGGCCCGCCGCTGGAGCCGCTCGAACTGTTCACACTCAAGTCCGGCGACGAGATTGTCCACCAGCTTTTCAACTTCGTGGACAAGGGCGACCGCGCCGTCGCGCTCCGCCCGGAAATGACGCCCACGCTCGCCCGCATGGCCGGCGCGCGGCACCGTGACTACAAGAAGCCGCTCAAATGGTTCGCCATCCCGCAACTGTTTCGCTACGAGAAACAACAACGCGGCCGGCTCCGCGAGCATTTCCAGTTCAATGCCGATATCATCGGCGAATCCGATATCGCTGCCGATGCCGAGTTGATCGCGCTGGCGATTGACGCCTTGCGCAGCTTCGGCCTGACAAAGGATGATTTTGTTGTCCGCGTCTCCGACCGTCGCGCCTGGCAGCGACACATGGAATCGCTGGGCATCCCCGGGGAGAAACAGAGCGCCGTGTTCCAGGCGATTGACAAGATGGAGCGCGAACCGGCGGAGAAGACGCGCGAGAAGATCGCAGCCGTAACCTCGAAGGTGGACGACGTGCTGGCCTTTCCCAAGGAAGATCTTCGTGAGCTTTTGGACAAGCTCGGCGATCTGGCCGCGTTCTGCCAAGTGGACTTCAAAATCGTCCGCGGCCTCGCTTACTACACCGGTATTGTCTGGGAAATCCACGACCGCAAAGGCGAACTGCGCGCCATCGCCGGCGGGGGACGTTACGATAATCTACTGAAACTGGTCGGTGGTGTTGACCTGCCGGCGCTTGGTTTTGGCATGGGCGACGTCGTGCTCGGCGAACTGCTCAAGGAGCGCGGCCTGTTGCCGAAACTGGATTGGGGCCTCGACGCCTGCGTCGTCATCGCCGACGAATCGCTTCGCCCCGACGCGCTCAAGCTGGTTCACGATCTCCGCGACGCCGGCGTGTCGGTGGACTACTCGCTGACACCGGCGAAAGTCGGCAAACAATTCCAGAACGCCGCCGCCCTCGGCGCGCGTTTTGCCGTCGTTGTCGGCCCCGAGGAATGGGCCGCCGGCGAAGCCACGCTCAAGAACCTCGCCACCGGCGAACAGACGCGCGTCAAGCGGGACGAACTTAGGAAGAGGATTTCATGAAACGCACACATCATTGCAACGAACTCCGCGCCCCGCACATCGGCCAAAAAGTGTCCCTCGCCGGCTGGGTGCACGTGCGCCGCGACCATGGCGGCATCATCTTTGTTGATCTCCGCGACCGGGAAGGCCTGACGCAGATCGTGTTCGACCCGGAACACAACAAGCAGTCCTGGGAACTCGCGCAGTCATTGCGGAGCGAGTACGTCATCGCCGTCGAGGGCGTTGTCCGCGCCCGTCCCGCCGGCACCGAGAACGCGAAGCTGCCGACGGGCGCCGTCGAGGCGCTCGCGCACAAACTCGAAGTGCTCAATCCCGCCGAGACGCCGCCCTTCCAGATCGAAGAGAGCGGAGGCGCCGTGGCTGGAGAAGACCTGCGGTTGCAGTACCGTTATCTTGACCTGCGACGCCCCAGCATGGCGCGAAACCTGATCCTCCGCCACAAGGTCGCCAAGGCCACGCGCGATTACTTCGACCAGCACGGCTTCCTCGAAGTCGAGACGCCGATCCTTTTCAAAAGCACGCCCGAAGGCGCGCGCGAATACCTTGTCCCCTCACGAGTGAATCCCGGCAAGTTCTTCGCGCTGCCGCAATCGCCCCAGCAGTTCAAACAAATGCTCATGGTCGCCGGCGTTGAGCGTTACTTTCAACTGGCGAAATGTTTCCGTGACGAAGACCTGCGCGCCGACCGCCAGCCGGAGTTCACGCAGATTGACGTGGAGATGAGTTTCATCACGCGCGAGGACATGTATGCGCTCATCGAGGGATTGCTGGCGCACATCTGGCAGGTCGCGCGCGGTGAAAAGATTCCAACCCCGTTTCCGCGGATGTCCTACGGCGAGGCGATGGAACGCTTTGGCAGCGACAAGCCCGACACCCGGTTCGGGATGGAACTGGTGGACATGAGCAAGGACTTTGCATCGAGCCAGTTCAAGGTCTTCCGCGGCGCCATCGAGTCCGGCGGCGTCGTGAAGGCGATCAACGCCAAGGGACTCGCCTGCGCCACACAAGGCCAGATAGACAATCTGACCGAGACGGCCAAGAGCTTCGGCGCGAAAGGCCTCGCCTTCATCAAGGTCGAGGGCGGCCAGTGGAAATCGCCCATCGTGAAGTTCTTCAGCGAAGCCGAAAAGGCCGCGTTGACGGAGAAATTGAAGATCGAGGAAGGCGACCTGATTCTGTTTGGCGCGGACAAGCGCGAGGTTGTTTGGGAAGTCCTTGGGCGGATCCGCCTCATCGTGGCCGACCTGTTGAACGTCCCGCGCGACGGCTGGCGCTTCTTATGGGTTGTGGATTTCCCGTTGATGACGTTCGACCACGAAACCAACCGTTATCTTTCCACGCACCACCCGTTCACGGCGGCGGTGGCGGAGGACATCCCGTTGCTCGACACCGATCCGCACAAGGTTCGCGGCCAGCATTATGATATCGTCTTGAACGGCGTCGAACTGGGCGGCGGCTCGATCCGCATTCACCAGCCTGACGTGCAGAAAAAAGTCTTTGAGGATGTTCTCCAGATTCCGAAGGAGATTGCGCAGACGCGCTTTGGCTACATGCTCACGGCGTTCCGCTATGGCGCCCCGCCGCACGGCGGCATTGCGCTGGGATTCGACCGGCTCTGCGCCATCTTGTGCGGCTCAAGCAACATTCGCGACGTCATCGCGTTCCCGAAGACGGCCAAGGCAATGGACCTGATGACCAGTTCCCCGGCGGAAGTGGAGCCAAAACAACTCCGCGACCTGCATATCAAGCTGGACGTTGAAACCTGACACCGACAACCACGCGTTGGTTGGTCGTCACCGGGCTTCGTCGGGCTTGGCGGTTTTCTTGCGCGGAGCAGGAGCCTCGGACGACGCAGCAGGTGTCGCAGGGCTGATGTTGGACTTGGGCGCGACTGCCGGCACCGCCGGTTTGGGCGAAACCGGTTTGACGGGCTTGGTTTCGACGATGGGTTTCGACGGAAGCGGCTTGGCGCTGGGTTGGTACGGAGGAGCCAGCTTGTCGTACTTGGCGGGAAGTCCCTGTGGCGCGCCTTCCAACCAGCGGACAGCGATCACGCTGACGCCGGGGCGGAACGATTCCGGCAGAAACCGGTTGACCTGTGTCAGGCCGCGGGACATCGTCGGCGAGGCATCAAGCACGCTGCTGCGAGGGCCGTAATTGGGGCCGAAAAAGAGCTGGCCATCAACCAACACCAGCGCGTGAGCTTTGAATTGCCTGGCTTTCGCGATGAGAGTGCTCATGTGATGTTCTTCCGGCTGCGCATATAAAGGACTTTCGACGCGCAGTTCGCCGACGACATCGTAGGGGACCGGCGGCAGCGAGTTGAAGATGGGAATCTCGTACTTGGTGTTGACGATGCTGCCCTCCACGGTCGGCCATGCTTGTTGTTCGCCAACGTACGGGCGCATGATGGCTGTGGCGCATCCCACTGTCAGGGCCAGCGTTGAAGCAAGGAGAATCTGTTTCATATTGGTATTCCTCTTTCGCTGCATCTCAATTCCGCTCACCGTTTGCGGCGCGTTTTTAGCATAGCCCCCCTGATTTGTGAAGTGAAAACTCATCTTGTGAAAACTCATCTTGCGAAACAGCCGTTTTCGGTTGACCGTCTGGCGATAGACGGCGAAACTAACAGCCATGAAAGAGTCACTTTTTCAACCGCCGTGGGGGTTTTTGAGCCTCCCGAAGGCGCGCACTGCGCCCGATGTCGCGCGGGCGTGGGTGCTGCCGGTTCCTTACGATGCGACTGTCTGCTATGGATCGGGGTCGCGGTACGGTCCCGCCGCCATCCTGACGGCGTCGCGCGCCATCGAATTGTACGACTACGAATTCGGCTGCGAACCCGGCGCGACGTTTGGCGTGCACACCTTGCCGCCGTTGGCGCCGCAGCGACAGTCGCCGGAGGCGATGGTGGCCGCCGTCGAGGAGGCAGTCGCTGACGCATTGTCGCGTTGCGAGCTGCTCGCGGTGTTTGGCGGCGAACACACCATCTCCGCCGGAGTGGCGCGCGGCGTGGCGCGTGCGCGGGGCGACAAAGACCTCGTGTGCGTGCAGATTGATGCGCACGCGGACTTGTGGGACAACTACGAGGGGTCGAAGTACAGTCACGCCTGCGCGGCGCGACGGATTGTAGAGATTTGCCCGGTTTTCCAGATTGGCATTCGCAACCTCGCGGCGGCGGAAGATCAGTTTCGGCGTTCCTCGGACCGGGTGACGATTGCGTTTGCGGAGGAGACAGATTGGTTGCCGAAGTTGGCCCAATTCGTTCGGGGGAAAACGGTGTTCCTCACGGTGGACCTTGACGGGCTTGACCCCTCGATCATGCCGGCGGTGGGAACGCCCGAACCCGGCGGCTTGACGTGGCAGCAGGTGTTGAGCGTTGTCCGCGCCATTTGCCGCGAGGCGAAACGGATGCCGGTCTTCGACGTGGTGGAACTTTCTCCCATTCCCGGAATGAACGGCCCCGATTTTCTTGCCGCAAGGCTCGCCTACAAAATTATGTCGCTGGAATTGTTGAAATAATCTTGTCACCGGCGGCGATTTCATACAAATAACAGGAACAGAGGAGACGAGTTATCATGATTGACTTCAGCAGAAGGATTCTATTTGTCGGTTACGGCGGCGTTGCGCAGTGCGCGCTGCCCATCTTGGCGAAGCACCTGAAGGTGCCGATGAAAAACATCACGGTGATGGACTTTGAGAATCACCGGGACATCCTGCGCCCGTGGATCGCGCGCGGAGTGAAGTTCGTCCAGAAACGCGTGACGCGAGAGAACATGGGCGCGTTGCTCGGACAATATCTCAGCGCCGGCGATTTGCTGATTGACTTGGCCTGGAACATTGATTGTTGTGAAATGCTCCAGTGGTGCCACGACAAGGGTATTCTCTACGTCAATACGTCGGTGGAGCTTTGGGACCCGTATGAGAACTCCAAGGGCGCGCCTCCGCAGAAGATGACGCTCTACTGGCGGCACATGAACATTCGCAAGATGACGGCGCAGTGGAGCGAGCCGGGGCCGACTGCGGTGTTGGAGCACGGCGCAAACCCCGGTCTGATCTCGCACTTCACGAAGCAGGGATTGCTCGACATCGGCAAGCGCGCGCTGGCCGACAAGAAGTTTTCCGGCCAGAATGCCGAGGAACTCCAGCAGTTGATGAAGGAACAGCAATTCAACCGTCTCGCGATGAAACTCGGCGTGAAAGTCATTCACTGCAGCGAGCGCGACACGCAGATTACCAAGAAACCGAAACAGGTGGACGAGTTCGTCAACACGTGGAGCGTCGAGGGTTTCCGCGAGGAAGGAACCACGACTGCCGAAATGGGGTGGGGAACGCACGAGAAAGAACTGCCCGCGCTGGCTTACGAGCATACGGATGGTCCCCGCAACCAGATTTGCCTGGCCCGGATGGGCATGAACACGTGGGTGCGTTCATGGGTGCCGGACTACTGCATCCACGGCATGGTGGTCCGCCACGGCGAAGCCTTCACGATCTCCGATCATCTTACCGTCTGGGAAAACGGCAAGGCGGTCTATCGCCCGACCGTTCACTACGCCTACTGCCCGTCGGACGTGGCCATCGCATCGCTCAACGAACTGCGCGGCTATGACTATCGTCTCGTGGAGAACCAGCGAATCCTCAACGACGACATCACCAGCGGCTCCGACATCCTCGGCGCGTTGTTGATGGGGCACGCCTACAACTCGTGGTGGACCGGCAGCGACCTCAGCATCGAGGAATCCCGCCGGCTCGTGCCGCATCAGAACGCGACGACGATGCAGGTGGCCATTTCGGTTGTGGCGGCGGCGATGTGGATGATTGAGAATCCCGCGCGGGGCGTTTGCGCGCCGGAGGATCTGCCGCACGGGTATATCCTGAAAATCTCGAAACCCTACCTTGGCAAATTCATTTCCAAGAAATCAGACTGGACGCCGCTGAAGCAGTACAGGAACGCATTCCACGGCTACAACAACCCACGCATAGACGCGTCCGACCCGTGGCAGTTCAAAAACTTCCTGCTCACGGACGACAAATAAAATGGTTACACCTCGCGAATTGAAGAAGCTCGCCAAGGAACACGGCACGCCGTTGTTTGTCGTGGATCACGACCAATTGCGGAAGAACTACGCCACGTTCAAGAAATACCTGCCGCGCGTCCAGGCGTACTACGCCGTGAAGGCCAACTCCGACCCCGCGATCGTCAAAACGCTGTACGAGGCGGGGTGCAGTTTCGATGTCGCTTCGATGCCGGAGTTCGAGATCGTGCACCGATACATCAAGGACATGCCGGACAAGGAACGCCAGGACTGGATTTGGGACAAGATCATCTACGCCAACCCGATCAAAGCCAATGAAGCGCTTCAACAGCTCAACCAGTACAAGCCGCTCGTCACCTACGACAATTACGAGGAGATCCGCAAGATCAAGAAGCACGCGCCGCAAGCCGGGTTGGCGTTGCGCCTGAAGGTTCCAAACACCGGCGCGATGGTCGAGTTGTCCTCGAAATTCGGCGCGGCGCCGGGTGAAGCTGTTGATTTGATTTTCGCTGCGGACAAGGCGGGACTGACCGTCGAGGGACTCAGCTTCCACGTCGGCAGCCAGACGACCAACTTCGGCAACTACGCGGCCGCCATCAACCTGGCCGCCAACGTTTTCAAGGAAGCGCAGGACCGCGGCTACACCAAGATGTTCCTCCTCGACATCGGCGGCGGATTTCCCGCGCCCTACGATGACAGTGTCCGTCCGTTCCGCGAACTCGCCAAGGTCATCAACCGCGAATTGGACCGGCTGTTCCCCAAGAAAATCCAGATCCTTGCCGAGCCGGGGCGGTTTCTTGTTGCCACGGCGGCAACGGCGGTGTCGAAAATCATTGGCAAGGCCGTGCGCGACGGCAAGCTCTGCTACTACATCAATGACGGCGTGTATCACACGTTTAGCGGCGTCATCTTTGATCATTGCCAGTATCACCTGAAATCGTTCAAGCGCGGCCCCACCCAAGTCTGCTCCGTGTTCGGCCCAACCTGCGACGCCCTCGATGTTGTTTCCCTTGTCGAACAACTCCCGCCCGACCTCAAGCTTGGCGACTTCCTCTACAGCGAGAACATCGGCGCCTACAGCCACGCCAGCTCGACGTGGTTCAACGGTTTTCCGCCCGCCAAGGTCGTCCACATCAATCTGTAACTCCCCGTCGCGGACAGGGCTGGGTTTCCCGATTCGCCTGTGGTATGATCAATTGCGACGGAAGGAACACTGACATGGAACAACAACAGCCAGCCACCGCACTGCCGCCCAAGCATTCTGCCGCACCGGCATCCGAGGTGGATTCTCGCGCCAAGTTGAAATCGCTGGCCGCAAAATCGGCCGAGTATCTCGCCGTGGTCACCGGCGGAAACAAACTCGATGCCGATGACCGGACGCGCATCATCAAGCACACGCTGGAGAACTTCGACGATTATTTCAACCGCGGGTTCTTGCATTATCGCAAGTCAGTGGCGGAAGCCGAGGATTTCGCCGCCATTGAGTGGACGGGGCAGGGTTCGATCATCGAGGACATCATGGGCCGCAAGTTCATTGACTGCCTGGGCGGGTTTGGCGTTTATAACATGGGCATCCGCCATCCGCGCATCATTGCCGCCGTCGAGAGCCAACTGAAACGGATGCCGCTGTCCTCGCAGGAATTGCTCGATCCGTTGCGCGGTTTCCTTGCCGAGTTGCTTGGCGAACTCACCCCCGGCGACCTGCAGGAATGTTTCTTCATCAACAACGGCACGGACGCCGTGGAAGGCGCGCTCAAACTGGCGCGGCTCTACACGAAGAAGACCGGGTTCATTTCGACCACCGGCGGTTTTCACGGCAAGAGCATGGGATCGCTGTCCGTGATGGGCCGGGCCGTGTATCGAAAACCCTTTCATCCGCTCCTGCCCAACATGCATTTCGTGGATTTCGGCGACGCCAAGGACCTCGAACGCGAACTGAAAAAACTCCACGACCTTGGCGAGGACATTGCCGGGGTGATTCTCGAACCCGTCCAAGGCGAGGCCGGCGCGGTCGTTCCGCCGGATGATTATCTGCCGCGCGCCCGGCAGTTGTGCGACGAGTATGAGGTGTTGCTGATTCTCGACGAGGTGCAGACGGGCATGGGGCGCACGGGCCGGAATTTCGCCTGTGAACACTGGAATGTTTGCCCGGACATCCTTTGTCTCGGCAAGGCGCTCGGCGGCGGTGTGATGCCGTTGAGTTGTTTCATGAGCACTCCGCCCATCTGGCGGGTTCTGGAGGACAATCCGTTCCTGCACAGTTCGACGTTCGGCGGCAACCCGCTGGCCTGCGCTGCCGGCATCGCCGCCATCAACGTCATGCTCGAGGAGAACCTCGCGCGCCAGGCCGAGGAGAAGGGGCGTTACCTGATGAAACGCCTGCGGTCGTTGCAGGCGCTTTACCCGGAGATTCTCAAGAACGTTCGCGGCAAAGGACTGCTGATCGGGTTGGAGTTTGCCGACCGCTTCATCGGCTACCGCGTGGCCGCCGGGTTGTTCAAGCGCGGCGTGCTGGTGGCCGGCACCTTGCTCAGCGCCCGCACGATCCGCATCGAACCGGCGTTGAACATCAGTTGCGATCTGCTCGACAAAACACTGGAGCGCCTTGCTGACACGCTCCAGGAACTCGACAAACAGATCGAACAGGAAGCGAAGGGAAAATAGGCGCTTGCATGGGCTCAAGTCGGTTCTTGACGGGCGCAATGCAATCGCATAGGAACGAGCAGCAAAGACCATGAGCAACCCAATTGCTGTCGAAACCGGCCCGAAACAAGAAGCCCCTTTGCTGACACCGGAAGTTGTGTTCCCGTTCATGTTGGTGACAACGCTGTTTGCGTTGTGGGGATTTGCCAACGACGTGACGAATCCATTGGTGGCGGCGTTCAAGGACATCTTCCAGATCAGCAACGTCCAAAGCAGTTACGTGCAGACGGCCTTCTACGGCGGCTACGCCACGATGGCGTTGCCGGCGGCGCTGTTTATCCGCCGGTTCTCGTACAAGGCCGGCATCCTCGTCGGCTTGGGATTGTATGCGCTGGGGGCATTCTTGTTTCTGCCGGCCAGCGTGACGATGAGTTTCTGGTTGTTCCTGCTGGCATTGTACGTGTTGACATTCGGCCTCGCGTTTCTGGAAACGACGGCGAATCCGTACATCCTCTCGATGGGCGCGGAGAAGACCGCCACCCGTCGTTTGAATCTGGCGCAGGCGTTCAACCCGATCGGCTCGCTGGTCGGCATGGTCGTGGCCAGCCAGTTCATTCTCACCAATCTCGAACAGGTCGGCACCCTGAAAAAAGGAATCAAAGAACTGCCGGCCGCTGTGAGCACCATTCCGTCGGAAGTCGCCGGTCAGGCGACGGGCGCGTTGCAGGGGTTGCCGGTGGCGGAGGCGCTGGCCAGGGTGCAGGGACAGGAATTGAACATCGTTCGTCTTCCTTACCTTGTCATTGGGTTGGTGTTGCTGGTCATGATTTTGATTTTTGCCGTCAGCAAGATGCCAAAGTCCGCTCCTCACGACTTGGAAGTTCACGTGTGGCAAACGGCCAAACGCCTCTTCAGGAACAAACGATACATTGAGGGAGTCGTGGCGCAAGCCTTCTACGTTGGCGCGCAGATCATGTGTTGGACCTTCATCATCCATTACGCCAAGTTCAACCTCGGCTGGGAGGCATCGAAGGCGCAACGCTACAACATCATCGCGATGATCATCTTCTGTTCGAGCCGGTTCATTTGCACCTACCTGCTGAAGTTCTTCAGCCCGGGACGGCTGCTGATGTCGCTGGCGATTGGGGGAATCGTGACAACCTTGGGCGCGATTTTCGTTCAAGGAATTGTCGGGCTGTATTCGTTGATCGCCATCTCGGCCTGCATGTCGCTGATGTTCCCGACGATCTATGGGATTGCGCTTGACGGTCTCGGTCAGGATGCCAAGCTTGGTTCTGCCGGGTTGATCTTCGCGATTGTCGGCGGCGCGCTGATGCCGCCGTTGCAGGGGCGGATCATCGACTGGGGCGGCGAAAGCGGAATGCTGCTCGGTTTTCCGGCGGTGAGCGCATCGTTTGTGTTGCCGCTGATTTGTTTTCTGATTATCGCGCTCTACGGCTATCGCAGCTACCGGTTCCACCATTCGGTGGTGCACTAACGGCGCCGCGGGCGTATCCGGTACGTCCAGCGTCCGAACTGCCACAACAGGCGTCCGGGAACGAACATCGCCTGTTGCAGGTTCGAATACAGGCTCGTGCCCATGTACCGCAACGCCGAACGCGTCGTGTGCGCGCCGGGTTCTTGGAAACGCAACAACCAC
>VHCW01000034.1 GCA_016871575.1 Verrucomicrobiota bacterium | reverse complement strand
GCCGCCAAGTGGGCGGTCGCGCAGAAACCCGGCTTGTACGACATGCAGGACGTTCTGGGCCTGCGTTGAGCGGCCATGAAAGTCGGCATCGGACTCGGCTCGAACCTCGGCGACCGGCTGGTTCATCTCCAACAAGCCAAACGTTACCTGCTGAGTCTCTCGCCGGAACAATGGCACCGGGCTTCGCCGTTATATGAGACGGAGCCAGCCGATTGTCCACCGGGGACACCGAAGTTTCTCAATGCGGCGCTGGAAATCGAGTTTACCGGCGCGCCGCGCACCTTGCTGAAGAAATTGCTCGCCTATGAGAATGCGCATGGGCGAGACCGCACAATGGGACCAAATGCGCCGCGAACCATTGACCTCGACATCCTTTACTTTGGCGAACGCGAAGTGATGGAAACCGAATTGGTGATTCCTCATCCGCGACTGGCTGAGCGGCGTTTCGTGCTCGTGCCGCTCTCCACCATCTGCCCTGACATGATCGTGAAAGGAACAGCGAGAACCGTGCGGATGTTGCTTCGGGAGTTGCCATCGAAGGAGGGCGACGTTAGGTTCGTCCAACAGGAATGGTGAAAACCACGCCACAACGATTGAAGGAGATGAAGCAGCGCAGCGAGAAAATCGCCGTGCTGACTGCGTACGATTTCCCGACCGCCAGACTCGTGGATGAAGCCGGCATCCCCGTGATTCTGGTTGGTGATTCGCTCGGCATGGTGGTGCTCGGTTACGAGAACACCTTGCCGGTCACAATGGAGGAGATGCTGCACCACGTCCGGGCCGTTGCGCGAGTAAAACCCAAAGCACTGGTGATCGGCGATATGCCTTATCGCACCTACGAAACGCCCGAACAAGCCGTTGCCAACGCGCAACGGTTCGTGGAAGCAGGAGCAGACGCGGTGAAACTGGAGGGTGGCGAGGATGTTCTCCCGCAAGTTCGCGCGGTCATTGCCGCTGGCATTCCCGTGTTGGGACACGTTGGACTCCTGCCTCAGTCTGTCCAGAAACTCGGTGGTTACAAGGTGCAAGGCAAAACCACGGAGTCGGCGGAACAGTTGCTTCGTGACGTCACACTGCTGGAACAGGCCGGTGTGTTCGCCGTGGTCGTGGAGTGCGTGGTCGCCTCCGTCACGAAGAAGCTGACAGAGGCCATTGCCATACCGACCATCGGCATCGGCGCCGGTCCGCATTGCGACGGACAGGTGCTTGTCATTCACGACATGCTCGGTCTGTCGCCGCGCCTTCCCAAACACACAAAAGTGTACGCCAACATCACCACGGCCATGCGCGAAGCATGCGCCGCCTACAAACAAGACGTGGAACAGGGACGATTCCCGGAGTCCAGGCAGAGTTTTTAGCGTTTTGTCACACATGCGCCGTGAGGGTGGAAGAAACACTTCCGGCAACGCGCGGACGCGGGAACGACTATCTCCGATGACGGCAGCGATACTCGCTGGGCATTTGACCGGTGTACTTGCGAAAGACGCGGCTGAAATACTGGCTGGAGGCAAACCCCACAGCGAAGGCGATTTCCGTGATTGACTGCGAGGTTGCCGTCAGCAGTCCGCGCGCCTTGGCGACGCGAAGGCGCTGGAGATAATCGTTCGGTGTCTGGCCGGTGGTTTGCTTGAAGAGTTGGAACAGGCGCGCCCGGCCACAGCCTGCTTGCTTCGCCAAGTGATTCATCATTACCGGTTCGTGGAGGTGTTTCTGCAGATGAGCAACCGCGGCGGCGACTGCCTGTTCGGCGCGCGCCGGACGGGCGGCGGTGATTTGTCGGGCCGCTTCGAGAATCACGGCGCACACCAGCAAACGAAGTGAGGCGGCATCCGCGCCATCAGGCTTTCGCAAGGCGCGCACCTGCCGGTTCAGCGCGGCGACCAATCGTCGCAGTTCGCTGCTCATCGGATGTGTCGTCAGGGCGTGTGCTTCGAATTGCCCGGCCAGCCACGCCAGGTCGGCAGTCGTGAACGGCGTGTTCCGTTGTGCCGTGGGATGCCGTGGGTCGAAACTTACGCCGCACAGGGTGGCAGGCATCCGGACATTGTGGAGGCCGCGATGCACCAAGTGCGGCGGCACCACGATGAAATGGTCGCCCGACAATTCGACCGCGCGTCCGCCGCGGAACTCATAGGTGGTCGCCCCGTCGAGCACGCAGAGAAGCTCGAATCGCCGGTGAGAATGCCAGGTGATCTGGACGGCGCTGTGACTGCGGATCGCGCCAATGGAATCCACCAGCGGCAGGTGGATGTCGCCGCCCCGCAAACGCTCTTCTGGCTGGTTCATGCAAGGTGTACAATATCGTCTGGGCGACAATTATGAAAGACAGATTTGCATCTCTCTGGCAGACTGCCGGCATGAAAGTTCTTCTGAGCATTGTCTCGACGATGGTCGCTTGGGCCGGCGCGGCTCAACAGCCGCCCCCCGACAAGGTGCCCGGCGTCGTCATTGACCACATCCCCGCCTCGACCGGCGTCTATATCGGTTCGCCGAGCATCGCGGTCCTGCCGAACGGCAACTACGTGGCGTCGCACGATCATTTCGGCCCGAAGTCCACCGAGCACAAGAGCGCCCTCAGCGCCGTCTTTCGCTCCGCCGACCGCGGCAAGACTTGGAAGAAAGTGTCGGAAATCCAAGGCGCGTTCTGGTCCAAGCTTTTTGTGCATCGCGGCACGTTGTATTTGCTCGGCACGGATCGTCACCACGGCAACATCCTCATCCGACGCTCGACCGACGGCGGCACGACTTGGCCTGCGCCATCGGTGTTGCGCGACAACGGCGAGTATCATTGCGCGCCAATGCCGGTCCTTGAGCACAACGGACGCCTCTGGCGCGCGTTTGAGTGGCGGCATCCGCCCATCGCGTGGGGCATCAACTACCGCGCCAGCATGTTGTCGGCGCCGGTGGATGCCGACCTGCTGAACCCGGCGAGTTGGACGCTGGCCGAGCCGTTGCCGAGCGACCGCTCGTGGAACGCCGGCGACATGCGGGCATGGCTCGAAGGCAACGCCGTGCTGACGCCCGACGACGAACTCGTGAACGTCTTGCGCGTCCAGACGAAATCGCCCGACGAAAAGGCTGCCATCGTCCGCGTCAGCGCCGACGGCAAAAAGATGTCGTTCGATCCCGCGACCGGTTTTGTCAACTTCCCCGGTGGCGCGAAGAAGTTCACGATCCGCTTCGACCCGCAGGGCAAGCTCTACTGGTCGCTGGCCAGCATCGTTCACGAACGGCATCGCGCGGACAATCCCGGCGGCATCCGCAACACGCTCGCGTTGACCTGTTCGCCCGACCTCACGAACTGGACCGTGCGCTGCATTTTGCTCTACCACCCGGAAGTCAAGAAACACGGCTTCCAATACGTGGACTGGCAATTTGAGTGCGATGACATCATTGCCGTCTGTCGCACCGCCTACGACGATGGCTTGGGCGGCGCGCGCAACAATCACGACGCGAACTACCTGACGTTCCACCGCGTCTCAAACTTCCGAAAGCTGACAATGGCTGATTCTGTTTTACCATGAGACACACCATGCTGATCCTGATTACCGCGGTTGTCTTCGCGTCGAGCCAGATGTGCGGCCAACCAATCCGCCCACTCGCGCAGGAGCACGTCGTTATTTGTGAGTCGCCCGACCCCGCGCGTATTTACTGCTACTCGCCGGGAATCGCGAGACTCGACAGCGGGCGACTCGTGGCCACCATGAATTACGGTGGATTAGGGATGAAAGGCAAGCTGCTCGGAAAGGTATTCACCTCGGACGATGGAGGTAAGACCTGGACGCATCGAACTGACTACCCGTTGCGGGCTGCGCGTCCATTTATTGCCGGTTCGTCGCTTTACGTGCTCGGCCACACCAACGATCTCCTGGTAATCCGTTCTGACGACAACGGTATCACGTGGACAACGCCCGCCAAACTCACCGACGGCCAGCACTGGCATCAGTCGGCCTGCAATGTCCACTACGCCAACGACTGCGTGTATCTCGTCATGGAACGGCGCGTGACCAACGACATCAAATCATGGCTGGTCGGCGAACTGGCGCCGGTGTTGATGCGCGGCAAACTCGGCGCAGACCTGACCAAGCGCGAGAACTGGACGTTCGCCTCCGAGCTTTCATTCCGCGACACGATCCCAAACCTCGACAAAGACCCGGCGATTGATTTCTTCGGCGTGCCGTTCTTTCCGTCGCCTTATCCGAAGGGTTCATTGCCCGCGCCACGCCGCAACAACGCGCCCATCGGCTGGCTGGAAACCAACGTCGTGCAGTTCCAAGACCCCGACCACATCTGGTTCGACCCGACAGGCAAGACGTTCCATCTCTGGGCGCGCGCCCATACCGGCGGCACGGGCTACGCCGCCGTGGCGAAGGTTGTCGAGCATGACGACGGCTCCATGACCACGACGTTGGAGACCGTGCCTTCCGGCAAGAAAGTGCTGTTCGTGCCGTGTCCCGGCGGCCAAATGCGCTTCCATGTTCTTTACGACGAACAGACGAAACTGTTTTGGATGCTCAGTTCGCAAGCAACGGACTCGATGACGCGCGCCGACCGCCTGCCCGATGACCGCTACAATCTTCCCAACAACGAGCGGCATCGTCTGCAACTGCATTTCTCCAAGAACATGATTGACTGGTGCTTTGCCGGCATCGTCGCGATGGGTAAGTCTCCCAAAGAGTCGCGCCACTACGCGAGCATGGCAATTGATGGAAAGGACATCGTTGTTCTCTCACGCAGCGGCGATGCGCGCGCCAAGTCCGCGCACGACGGCAACCTGATCATGTTTCACCGCGTGAAGAATTTCCGGTCACTCGTTTACTGACACTACCATGAAGACATTGCCCTTGTACGGAATCGTCCCCCCCATGATCACGCCCATGTGCGGGCGCGACAAACTCGACTTGCCTGGCCTCGAACGGCTCATTGAACACATCCTCGCCGGCGGCGTGAGCGGGCTGTTCATCCTCGGCACGACCGGGGAAGGCCCAAGCCTCGGCTACCGGCTTCGCAAGGAACTCATCGAGCGGACGTGCCGGCAAGTGGGCGGGCGCGTCCCGGTGCTCGTGGGAATCACGGACACAGCGTTCATCGAGTCGGTGAACGTCGCCCGCTGGTCCGCTGACGCGGGCGCGGACGCGGTCGTGGTCGCGCCGCCGTATTATTTGCCGGAAGGACAGCCGGAGTTGCAGGAATACCTCGACCATCTCGTGCCGGAACTGCCGTTGCCGTTGTTCCTCTACAACATGCCGGCGCTGACGAAGGTATCGTTCGAGTTGGAGACCGTCCGCCGCGCGATGGACAACCCGCGCATCATCGGCCTCAAGGACAGTTCGGGGAACATGATTTATTTCCATCGCGCTGTCGGTTTGCTGAAACACCGGCCCGACTGGACGCTGCTCATCGGCCCGGAAGAAATGCTCGCCGATGCCGTCTTCGCCGGCGGCCACGGCGGCGTCAGCGGCGGGGCCAACGTTCATCCGCGCCTCTACGTCGAGTTGTTCTGCGCCGCACAGTCCGGCGACACCGCGCGCACGCGCGAACTGCACGCGCAGGTCATGCGCATCAGCGACAACCTCTACCGCATTGGCCGTCATCCATCGGCGATCATCAAAGGCATCAAATGCGCATTGTCGCTGCTCGGCGTGTGCGACGATTTCATGGCCGAGCCGTTCCATCGGTTCCGCGAACCGGAACGGCAGAAGGTTCGCGAATTGCTGGCCGAACTCGGAGTGACATCGTGAGAACGGAATTGGAAAGCGGCTATCTTGCCGCCGTTCAGACCCGTGACGTTGCTCAGCCAGATCATCACCAGCAAGAACCACCACGTCTTCAACCTTGCTTGGTTGAAGCAACTGCCGTGGGAAACAACTGATTGAGCACGATGTCCTCCCATCAACTTCCACGGGGAATCTGTTCTGCCGTGCAAACACCGTTTGACGAGCGCCTTGCCCTTGATGAGGCAAGCCTGGAGCGATTGGTCGAAGACGCCATTGCCGCCGGGGTGAACGGATTACTGACGCCGGTGGTGGCAAGCGAAGTGGCGTGGTTGAATGGCAAGGAGCGCGGGCTGGTGGTGCGGCGGGTCGCGGCAACGATTGCAGGACGCGTTCCGTTGATCGTTGGGGCGTCCGCTGATGACCCGCAGATCTGCTGCGCGATGGCTGCGCTTGCGGAGTCGGTCGGCGCTGCCGCTTACTTGGTGGCAGTTCCCCCCGCGCTCTACGCCAGTGCGGATCGGGTATCCGAGTATTTTCAACGAGTTGCTGCTTCGAGCCGCCTGCCGATGATCATCCAAGATTTGCAGTGGAACGGACCGGGGTTGCCGGTCGAAACCGTCGCGGCGCTCCGCGACAAGTTGCCGACACTGGCCGGCGTGAAGATTGAGACTGTGCCGTCAGGCCCGAAGTACACGGCGGCGCGGCAGGCGCTCGGCCCGGACTTTTACATCGCCGGGGGATGGGCCGTGGCGCAAATGATCGAGGCGCTGGACCGCGGCGTTGACGCGATGATCCCGGAGAGCGCGATGATTCGGGTTTACGCGGCAGTCATGCGTGAATACGCGGCAGGCCGACGAGAAAATGCGCGAAGTATCTTCAACACACTTCTGCCGATTCTGGCTTTTACCAACCAAGAAATCGCCACATCGGTCGCCTTCTTCAAACGGCTGCTGGTGTGCAAGGGCATCTTTGCCAGCGGCACGATGCGCTTGACGGGATTCGCCTGGGATTCTTACAACCTGCGCATTGCCAATGAATTAATCGAACATTACCTTACAGTGGAATCGCAAACCAAACCGGCGGAGACAAGAGAATGAACATGAAGATCATCAAGTGGGCAGTTTTGGCATGGCTAACTTGCGCTTGGCCAGGACAGGCCGCTGAGAATCAAATCAGCGCGCCCGACATCATAATTGCAGGCCGCGGCTGGACGTTGACGCGACTGGCCGACGGCGAGCGCGCGGTCTCCAACCGCCCCTACGTCTGGCAAGGTGTTCCGGAGAAGTTCCGGGGCTGGCGCATCACACAGGTCGCGGGTGGTGTGCCGTCTGAGATTCGCGTGAAAGCCAGCCGTGACACGGTTTTGTATGCCGCCACGACAACAAAAAATCCCACGGGATGGGATGCGGTGGCGGAGGCGAAGTTTCATTACACGGACAAGGGGAAGGCGGAGATGCGGGTCTTTTCGCGCACACTGAAAGCGGGCGAAGAAATTTCAGTTCCGCAAACCACGTGGGCGGGAATGATAGTGCTCGTGCCGCCCGATGGAGTGTTTATCGCGCCGCCGCCGAAATTGGAGCGGCTCAAGCACAATCACCCAGGCCTCGTCGTGGACCTCGGCGTCGGGTTGTGGGCGTTTCCGTTGCCGATGGATTTTGACGGCGACGGCGATCTTGACCTTGTCGTGAACTGCCCCGACAAGCCATACAACGGCGTTTATTTCTTCGAGAACACGGGAACGATCTTCACGCCGGGGCATCGCATCAGCAAAGGCTTGCAGTTCGCGCAAGTGTCGCACGTCAACGGCCAGCCGCGCGTGCTGACACCGGCGACCGAGTATCCCGACTTCCTCAAGACCGGCTTGGAGAATGGCGTCAAGCTGCCGTTGCGGGCGAATGTCCATCCGAACAAGGTGCGCGGCAACTTCTGGCGGTATGTGGACTACGACGGTGACGGCAAACTCGACATCATTGTCGGCGCGGACGATTGGACGGAATACGGCTGGGACAACGCTTACAATGCGAAAGGCGTTTGGACAAACGGCCCATTGCGCGGGTTTGTCTATTTCATCCGCAACACTGGAAACGAGTATGCCGAGCCGGTAAAAGTCATGGCCGGTGACAAGCCGGTGGAGACGTTTGGCTGGCCGTCGCCGAACTTCGCCGACTTCGATGGCGACGGCGATCTTGATCTGCTCTGCGGTGAATTTCTCGACGGGTTCACGTACTTCGAGAACATCGGCAGTCGTACTGCCCCGAAATATGCAAGCGGGAAACGTCTCGCCGTTAGAATGGATTTGGAGATGATCACGCCGACAGCAATTGATTGGGACAAGGATGGCGACATGGACTTGATCGTCGGCGACGAGGATGGCCGGGTGGCTTTGATCGAGAACAACGGCAAGCTGGCGCGCGACCGCACGCCGGTGTTTCTCCCGCCGCGTTATTTCCGGCAGGAAGCCGACGATCTGAAGTGCGGCGCGCTGGCGACGCCGGTCGGCGTGGATTGGGATGGCGACGGCGACATGGACATCATCAGCGGCAACACGGCCGGTTACATCGAGTTCTTCGAGAACCTCAGCGGCCCCGGCGTCGAAAAACCGAAGTGGGCTGCGCCGAAACGTTTACAAGCCGATGGCAAGGTCATTCGTATCATGGCCGGGCCGAACGGCAGCATTCAGGGGCCGTGCGAGGCAAAGTGGGGCTACACGACATTGAGCGTGGCGGATTGGGATGGTGACAAGTTGCCAGATCTCGTCGTGAACTCGATCTGGGGTAAGGTGGTTTGGTTTAAGAACGTCGGCACGCGCAAATCGCCGAAGCTCGCTGCGGCGCAGCCGATTAAAGTCGAGTGGGATGGCCCGCAGCCGACACTCGCGTACGGCTGGCTGCGTCCGAAAGGCAAGGAGTTGCTCACTCAATGGCGCACCACGCCGTTTGCCGTGGACTGGAACAAGGACGGATTGACCGATCTGGTGATGCTCGACCACGAGGGATACCTTGCGTTTTTTCAACGAGAAAAACGGGGCAATCAATTGGTACTGCTTCCACCCCAGCGCGTCTTTCACGGCATCAACTTCTCCGTGACCGACAGCCGGAACAACATCATTGAGGCCGCGCCCGGCCCGATCCGACTGAATCACGGCATCGCCGGCAGAAGCGGGCGACGCAAGCTCTGCATCGTGGACTGGGATGGCGACGGGAAACTCGACATTTTGGTGAACGCGGCCAACGCGCGATTTCTCCGGCAAGTGGATGCGCGCGACGGCAAATGGTTCTTTCAAGACATGGGATTGTTGGCCGAGCAGAACATCGAAGGCCACGATGTCAGTCCGACCGTCGTGGACTTCAACGGCGACGGCATTCCCGATTTCCTCGGCGGCGCCGAGGATGGACGGTTCTATTACCTGCAAAACCCAAGAGCGAACACCGTCACGAAGTAAGGCTCTTTCCGTAGATGCGCGCTTGTTTCACAGCGACGTCTTTGACCAGATATCTTGTGCGCGTTTCCGCCACTCCCACGATTCACGAATCAGCGCCAACGCGGCCTCCGAGGTCTCGCGATAGCGCGACGAATCGTCCAAGAGACGCAGCACTTCACCGGCAAAGGCGGCCGCATCCCCGGATTGGGACACTTTCAACATTCCTTTCGGATAGTACGTCCGCAACGCCTCCAGATCGAAGCTCACCGCCGGCAGCCCCCACGCCATCGCCTCCGCTGCCGCCATCCCACCCGAATCGTACGTCGCCGGGTGCAGCACGATCTTTGATTGCTTGAAGACTTCATGCATCGGCGCGCCGGTCAGGAAACCCAGCATCTCGATGTTCGATTCCAACCCGAACTCGCGCGTCTTCGCCCGCATCTCCGCCTCCAGCGGGCCGTGTCCGATCACGGCGAGCTTCGCCCCTGGCCGTTTCGCTGTGACCTCTCGCCAGATGTCCATCAGCAACAACGCGCCTTTCTGGTAATGCAAGCGCCCCATGAACACCGCGTCGTATTTCCGCTGCGCCACCGGGACGACAGCGCCGCTTGACAGGTAGCGTTCGCTTTCCGTCGTGTCCACGCCACCGCGCACCACCACCACCGGCTTCGGCGCGAACCGTTTCACATCGGGCTGGCTCGTCACATACACCACGTCCGCCCACCGACGCACCAGCCAATACACAGGACGTTGCATCAGGTAGTAGAACAACCCGCGCACGAAATGCCGCCCTCGATACGGCGACTCCCGCGAGAACGGCACCGGCGCAAACAGATAAAACCCCGCAATCCACCGCAGCCTTGGAAATTTGCGCTTGAAACAGAACGCCGGCACCGAATCCTGCCAGAAATCACTCGCCGAATAGACCGCGTCCGCCTCCCCCAACACCGCCCGCACCTTCGGGTTGCGAATCAGCGACAACGTCCTCAGGATGTACCGGCGAAAGGCGCTCTCGCCTTCGCGGCTCGGCGCCACGTCCACGATGTTCGCGTCCTCGATCCCGTGACGGCGCCACGTCTCCTTGCCGAGCGTGCCGGTCAACACCGTGATCTGCACATTCGGAATCTTCCGCCATTCGCGGAACAGATTGATGATGATCGTCTCGCCGCCAGACAGGCCGCCGATGTCAATGTGCGCCGAGTTCAGAAAAACGATCTTCACCGGTAGGCTCCCAATATCGTCTCGGCGTTCGCGGCGCTGAACCGACGCTCCGCAAATGGTCGCGCGTTCCGCCGGCAACGTTCGCGCAACCCCTTGTCCTCCGTCATCCGCCGCAACGCCGTCGCGAAACTGTCCACGTCCAGCGCCGACAACATGCCGACGCTCTCGTCCATCGCATCGGGAATCCCGCCGATGTTCGACGCGACGACCGGCACGCCGCACGCCAGGCTCTCGGCAATCACGCGCCCGAATCCTTCCGGATACTGCGACGGCACGATCGTCACGTCCGCCGACTGATAAAACGCCGTCAGGTCGGTGTTGCGGACAAGGCCCGCGCACTGAACGTTCGGCAGTCGTCGCGCCGCCTCCTCAACGCGCGGACGGTCGGGACCGTCGCCGACAATGACAAATTTCACTTCAGGAAATCGTTCCGCCAACGCGCACACAACGCCCGCGCCCTTGATGTCAATGAGCCGCCCAACGAACAGCACCGTGATACCCTCGCCCGCCTTCTCCACCGGCCTGAACTTGTCGAGGTCAATCCAGTACCGGTAGTCGCCCACCAATGTTGCCGGCACGCCGAGCGCCACCAACTCTTGTTTCGAGGCGGTGGACAGCGTGAGAATCTTGCTCATCCGCGACAACGTGAAGCGCGCGACCTTGCCGAACAACGACGACGGGTTGAACGAGTAGAGCGCGTGCGTCTGCATCACGACCCGTTTGCCGAAGATCGCGCCGAGCAGCCAGCCGACAAACGCCATGTTCAGGCCGTGAACGTGAATCACGTCAATCTGCCGGGCGTGGCCAAGCATGAACAGAAACGCCCGCAACAGGAAATACGGCGTCACGTAGAGGAACAACAACAGCGGCCACGGCTCCAGTTTCCGGAACAGGTTCCCGCCAAACCACCACCACCGGCGAATCTCGACGTTGCCGTCGGTCTCGCGCCGACGATACTCGCGCACGTCGGTCACGATCGGTTTGTACGAGCAGACGAACAGCTGCACATCCGCGCGTTTCTTCACTTCCCGGACCAAATCCGTCAGGTGCGTCTCCACTCCGCCGACATCCGGCGGAAAGGTAAACGCCAGCAGCAGCACACCGTGCTTTCTGGTTGGCTCGGTCACGCGCCAAGTGTATCATGCGCCCACTCGGACATTCAACCAGATGATTAGCGTCGTGATTCCAACGAAAAATGCCGCGCAGTTTATCGGCGCCTGCATCCAGGCCGTCCGCGCGCAGGACTTTCCCGCCGACCAGACCGAGATCATCGTCGTGGATAATTTCTCCACCGACGACACGAAAGCCGTCGCCGAACGCCACGGCGTCACCGTCCATCAACTCGGCCCCGAACGTTCGGCGCAGCGCAACTTCGGCGCGCAGCAGGCCAAGGGCGAGTTGCTGCTGTTCCTCGACGCCGACATGACGATTGCCCCCAACGCGCTCCGCGCCTGCGCCACTGCGCTGAGCGACCCTGGCGTCGCCGGTTGTTTCATCGCCGAGCGCGTCCGCGGCGAAGGATTCTGGACCCGAGTCCGCGACTTCGAGCGATCGTTTTACGACGCGACCCCGATTGACGCCGTCCGCTGCATCCGCCGGCAGGCATTCCTCGATGTGGGCGGTTACGACACCGCGCTCTGGGCGGCGGAAGATTGGGACTTGGATCGCCGTCTGGCGTCGAAGGGGCGATTCGTGTCAGCCGAAACATTCCTGGAACACAATGAAGGCGAGTTCGATTTTGGACGATACGTGAAGAAGAAGGCGTATTACGCCACGAACTTCTCCGCCTACTTCGCCAAGTGGGGGCGCGACGCCATCACGCGGAAGCAATTCGGTTTCTGGTATCGTTTCGCCGGCGTGTTCCTCGAAAACGGAAAATGGAAACGTTTCCTTGCACACCCGATCTACGCGCTGGCGATGTACTGGTTGCGGTTTCTGGTGGGAGTGGTCTATTTGCGTTCCGAGGGGTGGTCGAAACGCTGAACCTCGCCGGGGAGGCGCTGGACAAAGTAACCGATCAGGAACCGCACGCCGTAGGTCACATGCGTCGCCATCACGCCGAGCCACGTCAACAGCCAGACCCACGGACATTTCGCCGCTGAGGCAACCAGTGTCGCCAGCAAATAGAACGCGACTGCTGCCGCATACGGCAATCGAAGCCACGGCAGTAACACCGCCCCCGCTCCGCCGAACACCAACCCCAGCACGAACAACGACGGCATCATGTAGCCAATCCGCAGCGACGTGCTGGGAAAATGCCGGGCAAAATAACCGCGATGCAACCCGTATCGCCCGATTTGGCGCAGGTGCGGCAGGAACAACGCGCGCCGGTGATGATAAACCAGCGCCCCCGGCTCATAGACGATCCGCTTGCCGAGCGTCTTGGTGAGTTCCATGCACAGGTACGTGTCTTCGCCCGGCCAGTAGTCGGTGCGGAACCCTTTCAACAGCCGCACGGCGTCCGTGCGCACAAAGAAATTGCAGCTCGGCCAGTCGTCCGTCTCGCCCGGTGCCCCGGCGCGGTACCGGTGCCGGTAGCCGCCGGACACCAGGACGTTCTCGTACACGCGGCCGCTCATCTGGGCAAGGAACGGATCATTCGGCGGCGTCTCGCCGGGGCCGCCGACGCCGGCGATTTCACACTTTGCAAAGTGTGATACTGCTTTCTCCAGCCACAACTCAACCGGCCAAGCGTCGTCGTCGAGGAAGGCGACGATCTCGCCGCGCGCCTTGGCGATGCCGATGTTCCGCTTCTCGGCCGGCCGGAGTTTGCCAGTCGGAGTTTCAACACACCATTCCGGCCACTGCCGCCCCGAAGCATCGTCGGGCAACAAGATCACCTCGAAGTTCCGGAAAGTCTGCTTGCCAATGCCGGCGAGCGCTTCGTCGAGGTACGGCGAAGGCGCCGGATACGCAATCAGGATCGAGACCAGCGGCGTCATTTTGGTGGCGTAAGTTCCCGCGCCTTCGTCAGATTGAACACGTGCTGACGGACGCGTCGCAGGGCGCGCCAGCCGTAGCTGAAAAGAAATTCCCAGTCGCGCGCGTGGCCGGAGGCGAGGAACGCGAGCTGGCGCAGGATGAACTTCGGATGGAACGCGACACCGTACATCTGGCGGATGGCTTCGTAGTAACGCTCGTGCGGGATCGGCGTCTTGACAATGAGTTTGCTCATGTCGAAGTCGTTGTAGTCGTTGGTGAGCAGGACGCCTTTCTCGATGCATTCCATGTGGTACGGCGTGAAATCGAGCGGCGTGCAGAGGGTAACCTGTAAGGTGCGGGCGAGTCCCTTGAACATGAGTTCGCGGACAGTGGCGACCGACTTGTCGAGTTGTTCCTGCGTCTGCCAGTAGTAGCCGACCATCACGGTGAGATGCGGGTGCATGCCGTACTTGGTGAACCATTCGAGGTTTTCGCGGACGTCCTCCACGTGATAGCCCTTGTTGAGGTGTTCGAGCGTCGCGTCGTCGCACGCTTCGAGGCCAAGGAGGACGAAACGGAAGTTCGCCTCGCCCATCAACCGGATCGTCTCCTCGTCGAGGTAGGCGAAACGTGTGTTGATGCCGAAGTAGCAACCCCTCTTGTGGAGGCCGCGTTTGATGATCCCCTCGCAGAACTGACGAGCCTGCTGGCCGCGATACCAGACGCCGGAGTCGTCGAAGATTTCACGGACGCCGTATTGTTCGATGAGCCGTTCGTACTCGTCGAGGCTTTTCTCGATGGAACGCGTCGAGAACGTGAGATCGGGGCCGTTGTACCGGCAGAAGATGCACTTGCCGAACGTACAATCGCGGATGACGCTTGTGGCGTAGGTGCCGGGCGTGCGGAGGTAGTTGCCGTTCTCGTAGGCGTAGCTCTTCCATTGCACCAAGTCGCGATCCACATCGGGCGACAAATCGAGCGGCTGGACCTGCTTGAAGGTGCCGGTGCTGCGCCAGCGGTCGGCGCTCTCGCGGATTTCGAGGCCGTCCACCTTGCACGACGTCCGCCAATTGGGGTGCCCCGCGATGAACGGAACCAGCTCGCGCAGCACGAAGTCAACGTGATTGCTTCGCAGCACGATGTCCACAGGGCATTCTTTCATCGTCTCGTCGGGACGCCGCATTGAGTGGTAGCCGGTCAACACGAGGATGCAATCGGGCATTTCCTTCTTCAAGCGCTCGATCAACCGCCAGTAGAACTTCATCACCGGCGTCGTGCTTTCGAGGATGACCATCTGCGGTTTCCACGCGAGCAGGTCGCGGTGCCATTGGTCGAACGATTTGCCCTGCGCGTTGCCGTCGTCCCAATAGATTTCGTGGCCGAGATCCCGCAGCCACGTCGCCGCTTGCGCGTGAACCACCGGTAACAAATACGTTGGCGCGACGAAATACTGGACGTTGCGATTCTGGGAAACCATCGCGACCTGGCCCAAGTCGTTCACAATCGGCGGATAGGAGATGGCGACACGCATCAAAAGAACGCCTCCACGTGGAGTTGGTCGCTCGGAACGCCCTGGCCGCGCAGGATGTCGTAGGCTTCGGACAACATCTTCCCGTTGCCGCAGAGGTAACAGATCGTCTGTGGATCAGTCGGGTGCTGCTTGAGATAATCGGTCACGCGTCCTCTGAAATCGCCGACTTGTTCGCCGGTGACGCAGGCAACGTAGTTCGCATAGTCGGCCATGTCGTAGCGTTCCTCCAGCAAACGGACACCGTGAAGCAGCCGGTAGTTCAAATTTGGATGCGTCCGCGCCATCGCGTGGAACGGCGCGATGCCAGTCCCCGTGGCAACGAACAGGTGGCGACGCGAGGTGTCCTCCGGTTTCTCGATCACAAACGAGCCGTACGGCCCCGCGCACTCCAGTTCCTCGCCCGGTGCACACCGCCGCAACGCCGGCGAGACGATGCCGTCTTGGATGTCGCGGATGAGAACGTCGAAGAAGTTGTCCTGTTCGCCGGAGTAGATGGTGTACTCGCGGTTGACGCGCATCCGCCGCACACCGAGCGTGATGGACTGCCCGGCGCGAAAGCTCATGCCGAGCCGTTCCACGCGCAACACGTAACAGCGCGCAGTCAGGTCGCGCACGTGGATGACTTTCGGCTTGAGATTGACGGCAATGTTGCCACTCATGGGATTGCTAGATTAGGCGAGCGTCACCGGATTTGCAACCGCAGAGCCGCGTGCCATACAATCAACTAGGGTTTGCCAAACTTCGCCTCATACAACCGGATCAGCGCCGAGGCCGCTTCGTCGCTCGCCTTTGCTGCCTTATCACCGCCCTGGTTGGTGCAGACCAACACAGCAAACCCGCGCTTCGGCGCAACCCATGCGACAGAGAAGTTCATGGTGTTGCTGCCGGCGTGCGTGAGCACCTTGCCGCCGCCCCATTTCCGTTCGCACACAATCCAGCCGAGCGCATAATTACCGCCAAACGCCGGAACCAGTTCCTGCTGGCTGCGCAGTACGTGTGCGATGTACTTCGACCAGTCCGCCAGCGTGCAATGAACACGCCCCGCCGGGCCGATCACGGGCGGATTGTCAGGCTTTCCACCGACGCCACCAAATCCGACGCTTTTCATCCCCAGCGGCTCGAAGACATACTCCCGCATCAACTCCTCCCAGCTCGCGTTCATCGTCTGCTCCGCCATCGCCCCGACGATGACGTAGCCGAGATTCGAGTAAACGTACTTCTCACCCGGCGGAGACTCTGGTTTGGCCATCAACACCACCTGACGACGTTGCTCCCGCACCGGCTGTTTCGAGTTCGTCCACTTCTCATTCGCCGGCAAACCGGCGCGGTGCGAGAGCAAATGCAGCAACGTTACTTTTCGCAGCGCCTCGTCTGCCTCGGGAAACACCTCGCCGACGCTCGTCTCCCATTTCAATTTCCCCTGCTCTACCAGCATGGCAATCAGCGTCGCGGTCATCGCTTTCGTGTTCGAGCCAATATGCCAGAGCGCGTTTGTCGTTGCACCAACGGCTCCGACCGCAATCATCCCCTGCTCCGTCACAATCGCGCCCGCCAGCGCCGGCAGTTTGTGTTTCTCGCGGATTGGTCCCAGCACCTCCGCCACGTCAGCGTGCGCTCCAACAACGACAACCAGCAGCAAGATAAAGGCTCTTATGATGCTTTCCACGCGTCGCGGAACCACTTGATCGTTTCCCACGGCGCGGTGTACGGCGTGTTGCAACTGGCGGAGAACACAAACCGGTGCGCGAACGGTTTCATCCTCGCAAACAACTCGCCGACGTAATCGAACACAGCTTGCCGCGTGGTGAGACGGCGAAACTCGGCGGCGCTGATGCCGCCGGTGATGATAAGACGGTCGCCGCTGAGCCGCATCGCCTCGTCGAGCGCCACGTCGCCGAGCGGCGGAGGCGTGACGCCTTCCAGTCCGTCCACGCCGAGCGAGCCGATCAACGGCAGCAACGCCCGTTGCTGGCCGCAGGCGTGGATGAAGAACGCCGCGCCATTCTCGTGGCACAGACGGGCAGCCTTCTCGTAGAAGCTCGCCGAGTACTGTTCGACGTAGTGCGGCGGATGAAACATCGTGTCGAGGTTGTCCATGGACATCATCACGCGCACACCCGACGCGATCATCTGGCGCACCAGGTCCAGTTGCACGGCTTCGTGCGCCGCCATCGCCTCGCGGCAAAGCTCTGGATAATCGGCAAGCAAATACACAGCCTTGTCCGCCCCGGCAGCAAAGTGCAACAGTTTCAGCGGACTGAACAGCTCGCCGGCGATGACAACGCCGTCGGGACCGGCTTCGCGTTGGATCGCCTCGAAACGCTCCCGGCGGAACCGCCAGCGCCGGGCGCGAACCAACTCGACGAACACCTCCATCGGCGTCTCGTCCAGCAGGAACTTCTCCTGCACGAGCGTTGACTCGGCGAAGATGTAGCGGAGCTGTTCGGTGACCGTTGCGTTCCGAAGCCGATGGTTCTTCTCCGTGACGATGTCGCGCCCCTCGCTGGAGCGGCGTTCCTCGACCTCGACGCCATCCCAGATTTCGTCAGCGAGGCCGCCGAACCAACGCTCGGTTTGGGCACAATAGATGTTCCGGCTGAACACATCGAGACCGAGCCACCGAATCATTTCCAACTGGCTTTTGCAGTGCGCGATCTCCGTCGGCAGCAAGCCGTGGTGTTGGTGGTGCGTGAACCACTGCCAATAGTTGGGCGCGTAGCGAATCCTCATTCCAGTTTCATTGGCTCCAGCTTCGGCGTCAGCGCGTGCATGATGCCGAGAGCGACCAGATATGCTCCCGATGCCAGGGCGAACGGGACGAAGTAGTTGTTGTTGGTCAAATGCAGGACGCGCCCGATCAACTGCGCCGAGAACATCCCGGCAATCGCGCTCGCCATGCCGCCGATGCCGACCACCGAGCTGACCGCCTTGCGCGGCGCGGTGTCGCTGACCAGCGTGAACAGGTTCGCTGCAAACGCACAGTGCGCCGACGCCGCGAGCGCAACGAGCGCGACCGACACCCAGAGGTTGCCGACCAACGGCGTCAGGAACACCGGCACGACGCACAGAGAGCAAACCAGCAGCGTCGTCTTGCGCGCGGCATTGACCGTCCAGCCGCGCTTGATCAGATGCGACGACAGCCAGCCGCCCGCGATCCCGCCCACGTCGGCGATGAGGAAGATGGCGATCAGCGGCCCGCTGCTCTGCGTGAGTTTCAAGTGGTACTGTTTGTTGAGAAAGTCCGGTATCCAATAGATGTAGAACCACCACACCGGCGCCGACGCCACCATGCCCACCACAAACGCCCAGGTCTGCCGGTGCCGCAACAGCACCAGCCACGGCACCTTGGCCGGTGGGTCGGGTGGATCTTTCTCGATGTGCGCCAGTTCCGCGGCGTTCACCCACGGATGCTGGCGCGGTTGCCGGTACAGGACCGCCCAGAGCACCACCCACACAAACCCAATCGCGCCGGTGACAAGGAACGCCGACTGCCAACCCCACCGGTCGGCCAGCCACGGCACGACCAACGGACACGCCACCGCGCCGATGTTGCTGCCGGCATTGAACAGCCCCGTCGCGAAGGCGCGCTCCTCTTTGGGGAACCACTCCGCGACCGTCTTCACCGCCGCGGGGAAGTTGCCGCCCTCGGCCAGCCCCAGCCCCGCGCGCGCCACGCAAAAACCAAACACCGACCGCGCCACCGCGTGCGCCATCGCCGCCACGCTCCACAAACTCACCGACAACAAATACCCGACGCGCACGCCGATCTTATCGAACAACCGGCCTGCGCCGACGTAGCCCAGCGCGTACGCGAGTTGGAACGCCGTCACGATCCAGCCGTAATCCACCTGCGTCCAGCCGAGTTCCTTCTCCAGCGTCGGTTTCAACACGCCCAGCACCGCCCGGTCAATGTAGTTGATCGTCGTTGCCAGAAAGAGCAACGCGCAGATGATCCAGCGGACACGTCCGATTGGTTTACTCATGATTTGATTCTGACATACGATGGCGACACACGCAATGCTGATGTGAGGCGCTCGGCGGTGTGCATGACAGCCATGTGTTATTGCGCCAATAACCGGCGCGCAAAGATCTCCGCGACAGGATTGCCGGCGATGCGGCCGGCCAACAAGACCTGGCAAACACACCATGCGCCGTGGCCGCCTGGTTTACGCGCAGCGACGCGGGTAACCACCGGAGCCAGCGGCGCGAACAAGACGGCAAGGACGATGAGTTTAAGGTTGATCATGTGGTTTCCTTTTTCACCGGCTGATCGGCTCCAAAACAGCACTGTAGAATTGCACCTTGCCGGCAGTGGGTGTAATCGCCAAGTCCACCGTGCCGGGTTTTGCCAGTTTCACGGGATACACCAGCTCCACACGCCCTGTTCGTTCCACGCGATGTACATCGCTCCCGACCTTCACGTCCAAGGCGCTCGCGCCTGCCAGAACCAACCGCAGGCGGTATGCGCCTGCTGGCAACACGGCCTTCTGCATGATCGGGCGCAATGTGAAACACAGCGGCTTATCGGTCTCGACACCAGTGCGGTCGCTTGACTCTGTGAAGGTACGGGCACCGGTCTCTGCGTCACCCCAGACTTCCCACAGGTTGCGGTCGGTGTCGAAGTAAAACGTGAACTTGCCGGGTAACTGGGCAAGTTTGTCGTGTTGTGTCGGGCCGAACTTGATTCGCACCGGTTCCATGCCGAGCGCCTGCCGATGACGGACAATGTGCGTGAGCCACCGTGTGTTCATCGAAACGACCAGCCCCTGTTCGCCGCGCGTGATGCCGCCAATCGAACTGAACTTCGCGAACTGCTCGATCACCGGCTCGGGACGGCATGGCATCATCAGTTGCCGTGCCAGCGCGACGTTGTTGCTTCTGAGTGCCCACTGCGAACGCTGGAAGAGATCTTGCGTCTCGTGGAACGCGGCGATGAATTGTTCGAGGCCGCGATGGTAGTCAACAATGTGGAGCAGGTTTTTAACCTGCTCATTGTTCTTGGAGGAAACGGCAGGTTGCAAACCTGCCCCACATTTTTCAAGCAACGCGAGTCGCTCGCGGCAGCCGCTGACGACCTCCGCGATGTTGGTCAGCGGGCGGTCAATGAAGAAATCGGTCGTCTCGCGACCAAACCGCGGGGCTTCGGTGACCCACCGGTATAGATATTCGCCGAGCGCCTTGCCCCCCACGTGCTCACACGTCGTCCGCAGCGGCTCGTCCTTCGTTTGCTCGAAGACTTGCCGGGCGTGGCTGGCAAAGAACAGGTCCAGCGGACGCGTTGTCCAGTGGATGATACCGAAGCCGCTCGCTTTTGCCTCGGCGAGTTTCGAGTGGAACTCGCTGAACGGCGTGTAGGGTCGCCCAATGTAATGGCCGTCGTCGTGATGCGCCCAGATCACGGGAATCAACGGACGATGCGCGCCGACCTCCGCCAAGTCCCGGCGGTTCTCGGCAGTGGCGAGCTTGGAATTCTCGTGAAGCACGTCGTAGTCAAGGCCAATGAGCGCAACGCGCGGCGGCAGGAACAAATCCGCCCCCGGCAAAAATACAAACTTCCACGTGCCGACGGCGAGGCGGACCCGCTTGTGGCCGAGTTCCTTCAATGCGCGCTCGTAGGCGCGCGCGATCTTGCCGATGGCGAACATGCTGTGCGAATGCCAGAACTTCTCCGCTTCGGGTTTGCGAGCAATGACAGCGTTGTACTCTTTCTGCCATGCTGTTGGCATTTCGGAGAGCTTTACATCCATCCACGGCGTGCCACCCTGACGGAACCAGACCACCAGACACGTGATCTGTGGATAATCCGCCATCAATGCCGCGACCTGTGCTTTGTAGTAACGGTAGCCTTCTTTCGTGTCGGGATTGGCGAGCCAGAACTTCTGGGTGCCTTCACCGCCGACGCCGGTCATGCCGCCGGCTTTCGTTTGCGTGGCAAAGCGCGCGCTTTCGGGCAACGTCAGGATCAACTCCTGTGGATTGGCCGAACCGGTATCCACGTCGTTGGCGAAGAAGACGTTCATCTTCTTTTCCGCGGCGTGGGCGAACACGCCTTGCATCAGCCTGCGCGCGGCATCGGCGCGCTGATCATCCGGTACTTGTGCCGCATCCGCGCCGAACACCGGCCCATCAAACACCTCGCCGCCCCACAACCGCCGCACATCGTTGACGTGCATCGTTGACCAATCGCGACCTTTCACCGTGGTCGAGAGATAACCAACTGGCTTGGTCTTGCCGTTGAAGGTGAAACTGACCATCGGATTGTTGCCGTAGGCGTGAACCATGATCGCGTTGTAGCCGAGTTTCTGCGCGTCATCGGTCCAACGGTTCCAGTCCGCCAAGTTCCACGTCGAGCAGCCGCTGAGAAAATTGTGCCAGTTGAACACGAGGCGGTCGTTCACCAGCGGTTTGTCGGCATTCGCGGCGAATGCCAACGTCAATGCGATCAGACTGACGATTCGTTTCATGGCGATGGAGATTAACAAAGACGGTCGCATTGTGGTAGCTTTGGCGGCGTTCCAGTTTATGCACAAACCGAAACGCAAGGTCTGGCCGTCTCAACCGTGACTTTGCCGCCCAACCGAAATTTGTCGAGGACGTTGCTCATGTGGTTTCAGCGGAACACGGCCAAATCCACTTTGTCCATGTCATCAAACGTCTGGTTCTCGCCGCCCATCGCCCAGGCGAACCGGTAACCGCCGGTGCCGCAGGCGCAATGGATTGACCACGGCGGCGACAGGACAGCCTGTTTCTCGCGCATCACCACATGGCGGGTCTCGTCAGGTTCGCCGAGAAAGTGCATCACCAAGCCGCCGGTTGGCAGGTCGAAGTAACAATACACTTCCGTCCGACGGTCGTGCGTGTGCGGCGGGAACGTGTTCCAAACGCTGCCGGCATGAAGTTCGGTGAATCCCATGACGAGTTGGCAACTGCGAATGCCGTTCTGGTGAATGTACTGATAAATCGTTCGACGGTTGGATTCATTGGCCGATCCCAATTCGATCCTGTTCGCCTTGCCGAGGGCGGCGTGCGTTGTCGGGAAACCAGCGTGCGCCGGGCACGAGACGAGGTAGAACTGGGCGGGCGTGGAAGCGGCATCGCTCGCAAATGTCACCGCCCGGCTGCCGCGACCGATGTAGAGGCACTCGCGCATCGCCAGCTTGTACGGCTTGCCGTCCACCGTGATCGTCCCGGCCGCGCCGAGGTTGAGGACACCGGCCTCGCGCCGTTCGCAGAAGAAGTCGCACGCCATCTCACGCCCACCCGCCAACGTCAGCGGCGCGGTTGTCGGCACGATGCCGCCGACAACGACACGGTCCACGTCGGTATAAACCAACTCGATGTCGCCGGGCTGGAAAAGGTCCTCCAACAAGAAATGCGCGCGCAATTCCTCCGATGTCATACGCCGGTAGTGCTGACGGTCAGCGGTGGTGACGGTTCGCATTTCAATCTCCTTTGATGGCGATTCGCAACGGTGATTTCAGGCGCACAGCAAACTTGGCAGACCGTGACAACGAAGCGGCAGCCCAGAGGAATGCGGCGTGGCCGTGGGGGTCGCCCGTTTTGCGTGGCCGGTTGAGGTAATGCTCGATGGTTTTTCCGCGCCCGGTGCCCACGCAGACTTCCTGAAGGCGGCCCATTTCATCCACGTACCCGGCCAAGGCGGGCCAGGCTTTTTCGACGGCCGGGGCATATTTGGCTTTTGGCAGCCAACCATGTTTGACGCCCTCGGAGAGCGCGAAAAGAAACATGCCCGTGCAGGAGCTTTCAGGCCAGCTTGAGGGATCGTCCACAAGCTGTCGCCAGGAACCATCCTTGCTTTGAAACGTCACCAGCGATTCCATCATCCGACGGTACGCGCGGAGGACTTTTTCGCGCTGAGGATGGGAGGCGGGGATGACGTTGAGCAATTCGACGAACGCAGCGGCGCACCAACCGCTGCCGCGCCCCCAAAAGAACTTCGATTCCGGGCCATGATGAAATAGACCGTTGGCCTCCTGAAACTTCTCCGCGTAAACAAGCACCTGTTTGACGGCGCGTTCGAGGTATTTCGGATCCTGCGTGCAGGCGTAGGCCAGCGACTGCATCGTCGTCGCCCCGTAGATGTCGTCCACGTACCAGCGTGAGGTGTACACGGGCATGCCGTCAGCGTCTGCGCCCTCGTACTGCAGTTCCGCCAGTTCGAGGCCGCGCTGGAGATAGCGGGGGTTCCTGGTTTGCTTGTACAGTTCCAAGGGAATGAAGCCGAACCACTGATGGGCAGGATTCTTCGCTGCGTTGTCGCGGTTCGGGTTCGCGCCCTCCAAGAGGTAGGGGCGGAACGCTTCCTCGATCCCGGTTCTGAGCCGTTCGTCGCCTGTGACCGCCGCCATTTTCAAAATGCCATAGGCGGTGCACACGTTTTCATAGCTCAGGCTCTGCATCAGGTTGCTCAACGACCAAGAGGCCACCCGCAGGCCGATGGCCTGCGGCGAGCGGGAATCGGATTCACCGGGCAATTTGGATGGGGCGGGTGCAGCGTTGATGAGCGTCGCGCAGAACACGGCAAGACACCCGCCCAACCACAGGTGGCGATGCTTGCGGAAGTTGTTTCGTTTCATGGATGGATCTCCTTTGGTTGGTGATGGTCTCTCATGTTTTCTTGTTTCGGCTTATTCAGTATCATTCTTCGGCTAGCTCCGATCGGTTGCGATGAGGACGATCTCTTTCTCACGGCCGTGGCGAAGCGCCCACGTCTGGAGCAGGCCGAGCACGAGCGTGTCACTGCGCGACGGAGCCGAGTAAATGTCCTCCCGCACCGAGGCGCGGGGCAGCGGGTTGGCGTCGGGCCAGAAGCGGCGCACTGCCCAGCCGCAGAACCATTCGGCGCGCGCCAGATACTTCGGATCGCCGCTGATCTTGAACGCGGCGTTGAGCGCGAGGATGACATTGCCGATCATGCCCGCCTCGATGTCGGCGACGCCGCTGCGCGGATCGGGCTGGAGGTCCGGCTCGGACACCACGTAGTTGTCGGCGCAGGCAAGGATGAGTTTCTTCATGCGGGCATCGCCGGTTTGCTGATGCCGGGCGGTCAGTGCCGGCATGATCCACGTGTGCGGATACTGGATGATGTAACCGGAGCGCCAGCCGCCGGAATAAGGAATGCGACGCGGCGGCTTGCCCTGCTTCAGGTCCTCAAGCTTGTTCCAGTATTCGGCAGGTTCGAGGTTCTCCGGCCGGCAGAACATGACGAAGCCCTTTCCGCCCGGTCCCGGGTCGTGTTGGATGGCGAGGATCGAATCATCAATGCTCCGGGCCAGCGCGAGCATGCGCGGCTTGAGCGGATCGGGCATGGCAGTGGCCGCGTCATGGAGTTCCACGGCGAGGGCGACGTTGCTGGGTGTATAGACGTTCTGGACGCCCTTTCCGGTGCGGTCGTATTCGACGCCTGTGTAATGCGGGATGATCCCAGTCTGGGGATGGCGGCGCGATTCGTAGAAACCGACGAGCGCCTCGACGGCTTGGAGCATTTCGGGGTCCTTCGTCCGGCGGTAGGCGGCGGCCCAGGTGGCGATATACATGCCGCCATGACGGGGGAACTCAGTGCCGCGACCGCTGGAATTGTCGCGGGTGATGACGGCGTGACGCGAGAAGGAGAGAGGTTCGCGGTGATTGATCTGGTTTCGCCAGAGCGCGCGGGCGAAGCGCAGGCAATTGTCCGGCGCGAGGCCGAACGACTTTTCCCAAAACACCCACGGCCGGTAGAACTCGTGGATGGCATGGTCGTGTTTGTCCGCGGGGAAGCCGCCGGGCGCATTCTCGAACAGGTCCCAGCCGAGGTGTTCGCCCCAGCAATAGAATCCGTGGCGCGGCTCCTGGCAGTTCTTCAGAAAGTAGCCGAGCACCCGGTCGGCCTCGACGGCGTAACGGGGGTTGCCGGTGAGCGTCGTCAGCGCGTAGAGGACCTGGTAGATGTTCTGGTCGTGCTGCGGATTGGCGATGTTCCGAAACTCCGCCGGCACGCGGGCGGTGACGAGGCTCCGCGCTCCGGCGGCAGGGACTTTGTAGGTGTCGCGCGTCAAGACGATGGGAAACAGCGGCAACCGCGCGTTGGGCAGGTTCGTCCGGCTGTGGTCAATCATGGCATCGGCGAAGCGAGTCACGATGCCCAACAGGTCGGGTTGTTTTTCGGTTGTGGAATCCTGTGAGAGAACCGCCAGCGGTGCGAGCAGCATGGCGGTGAGGAGTGTGAGGGTGTGTTTCATGGTCTTTGATGGTTAAGGGTGCAATTGAAGCCACACTTGGGTTTTGATCTCGTTCTTGTTCTTCGCGAACCCACCCGCATTGAGGCCGCGGGTGAAAAGCAGCGCCGGTCGCGCGACGGCAACGCCCGCTGCGCGGCGTTCGATGCTCGGCATCCAGTCGGGCACGCCCGGCATGGGGTCGCTCACCGCCCCGGCCCGGAGGACATCGCCGTCCGCGTTCAGTTCGATCCTGACCAGCCGTGTTTCTGGATGTCCCCAAGCACTCACGGATGCAGCGGGCACCATTGTCAGGATGACCTCCAATGAGCCACCGGAACAGAACGCCAATTGACCGGCATGGGAAACCTTGCAGCCGGGAAACGCCTTTGCGAGCGCGTCACAAAGGGGAAATGCGCGCCAACCGTCCGTCCCGCCACGGCGCAACTCAGCCTTGCCGGTGAGAAGATTGTGCAGAATGACCCAAGGACGACCTGCTTTGTCCACGGCCGGATTCGACACGACCATCTCATTGTAATAGTAGTACTCGGGACCGCGTTGGGTTTGGGCCAGCCAGCGCTCATGCGTCTTCGGTTGCGACCGGGCCGCGCACGGCTCGGAACCTTCAATCAACTTCAGCCCGGCAGCATCGACCGGCAGATGTGACACATGGCCAGCCCCCAGTTGGCGCCACGTCTTGCCGCCGTCAGTGGTGAACAGGTGTGAAGCGCCGTAGTAATAGCCGCCGTCTGACAGCTTTCTTGTGTTGCTGAAGACCAAGTGAACCGCGCCATCAGGCCCGGCCTCCAGCACGTTGGTCAGCCAGGTATGCTCCATCACCGCCGCGCGAACCAAGGGGCGTGGCACCGACCATGGGCCGCCTTGGGGACGATGCGCATACATCAGGTGGTAGGGAACCGTCTGGCCACGAAATCCCCGGCAACGATAGGCCAAATGCAGTGTCCCGGCGCTGTCGCAGACCAAACTGGGATACGTCGCGCCTTCTCCGAGTTTCGCATCGTTCAAACGCCACGCGTCAGGATTCGATGACGGAGGAAGTTCGAAGTGCTGGAAGGAACCGTGGTGGCTCCCGATCACCAGATGAACGGTGCCGTCCGGAGCGCCGCAAACGGCAGCGCCGCAATGGTTGTCAACCTGCGGCGGACCGACCGTTCCGGAATGCAGGACTCGGCCGCTTCGCCCATCAACCAACAGCCAGCGATTCTGGCGGGCGCTGTCCAGAAACGTGCAAAGGTAATGCCCGTTTCGCCGGACCACCTTGGCGCTCATGCTGTACGCCGTGGCCCGGTCTCCACCTTCCGCACTGAGCCGCACGAGAATTGGCGCGTTTTTCGGCGGCAGGTTGGAAACTTCGGCAGCCGCAAATACCGTATGCATGAACAGAAATGAAATGAGTAAAGGAAGAATTGCCGCGATTCTGACTGTCATATCGTTTCTCCTTTCACATGATTCCAAACTTGCGGAACGCTTCGACGGTGCTCATCCCGTTCTCCAGCGCCTTCTGGAGCAACTTCTCGCCGCGCGCTTTCTCCAGCGCCTTCGTGAACGCCTCGACTTCCGCCGCGCGCGGCACGACGCAAACGCCGTCGAGATCGCCAAACACAATGTCGCCGGGATTCACCGTGACCTCACCGAACCGGACCGGTACGCGAAAATCCACCACGTGACCGCGCACGCCCTGGTCCTGCGCATACCGGCCACGAGAGAACGTCGGGAAGTTCAGACGCAAGATGCCGCGCGTGTCGCGCGAGTAGCCGTCCACCACCGCGCCCGCTGCGCCGAGCTTCAGCGCCCGCGTGCTCATCATCTCACCCCACAACGCATACCGCGGCGACGCACCCGCGCAGACATAGACTTCGTCCGGCTTCAGGTCATCCAGCGCCTCGAACATCCGACCAAACGGCTTCTCCGAAGTCCCGTCCGCTTCCAGCACGGTCATCGCCCGCCCAATGACGACCATGTCATCGCGCAACGGTTTCAGGTACGGCGGCAAGAACTGGCTGACCAATCCCATCTTGTCCATTGCATCGCCGACCAGCGCCGTGAACAACTCGCGCCGCGCGAGCGCGAACAATTCCGCATCGTCGCTCCAAGAGATGGTGGTCTTCATGTGCTCGTTACATCTACCAGACCCTCTCTTGTTGTGCTAGATTTGTGCGCGTTCCAAATTATGCACAAATCGAAACTCAAGGTCTGGCCCTCCCGACCGCATCATCTGCCGACCGGCGGCGCCGCCGTCCATCGCACCGCCACCGATTATCGGACGCCCCCGTCACCGGCCCGCGCAGGCCGGACGGCAGCAACGGTGGTGTTGTTGTAAACTTGTTCTTGGCATTCCCTCATCGCGCGAGTTGCGATACACCGGGCGCCGGCAACCAACCGAGCCTTGTAAAGAAGGCGATGATCTTCTCATTGATATCCGAAAGAGTCGGCTGCTGATTGACGAATCCGTGCTTGCCATCGTAAGCGAACAGCTCGCAATCGTTCCCGGCTGCCTTCATGTTCGCCGTGAACTTCTCCAGCAACGGCAAGCGCGCCGCGATATCCTCGCGACCGCCGAACAGCACCGCCGGCGGCGCGCCGGCCACGATGTTGTGCGCCGGCGAATAGGCCTTCACGTTCTTCTTGATGACGGGAGAATTAGCCGCGTACCCGCCCTGCGGTCCGTTGTCCAGCACCGGCTGAAGCAACACCAACGCATTCGGCTTGCACGACACGGTCTTGTCATCCATAGCGGCGTCGAACGTCGGCAGCAACGCGCAGGCCGCGCTCAAGTGCCCGCCGGCCGAGCTACCGCCGGCGGCCATGCGGTCAGGATCGACTCCGAACTCCCTCGCATGGCTGCGCACGTAGCGTAAGGCGCTCTTGGCGTCCTCGATGCACACTGCGGGGTCGAAGCCGGGACCCTTGACCGCAAACCGGTACTCGACGCTGAAAACGACCATACCCGCGGTCACGAACGGCTTGCCGATGGATCCGACCGCGCCGGGATTGCCTCCGACCCACCCGCCGCCGTGAATGTACACCAGAGCCGGCCGCCGGTCTGTCGCGGCCCAGCCCTTGGGCATGTAAACGAACAGACGCAGCGCTCGCCCGCCGGCCTCCTTATAGACCGTCTGCTCATCCGCACCGTAGGGGATCGCCTTCTCCGCCGCAGCCATCCACGGTAGAAACAACATCGTGAACAAGGCTGTTTTCAACATCGTCGGGAATCCTGATGGTTTGCGTTTCATTTGTTTGTGCTCCAATCTGCCGGTACGGCGCCTTCCCCGAGAAACGCCGGCAGCAACGGATCGCCAGTTCGCCGCATTTCCTCTTCCATCAGCTTTCTCAGCTTCGCCTTGACGCCGGAATGCTCCGGCCCATTCGCCAGGTTACGCAGGCAGGCTGGGTCACGCTTCAGGTCATAGAGTTCTTCGCCGACCCGATACTCAATGTGTTTCACGCGCGCCGCCAAGGCGGGATCGGTCTTTGCGACTTCCTGCATCGCGGCGAAGGTGAGCCCGTTAAGGCACTCCCCTTTGAAGCGGGTCTTGCCGTCAACCCACGCATTGAATAGATAGGAATGCGCCCGCGTATGCACGGCGCGCATCGGGTAAACCTGGTTGCCGGGCGTGATGTAGTTCTGCGTGGTGAAAACATGGTCGCGTCCCTCCTGCGTCTTGCCTCCAAGTAAGGGCAGGAGCGAGCGCCCGTCGAGTTCTGCCGGCGGCGGGATGGCTGTCACATCGAGAAGCGTTGGCAGGATGTCCATCGTGCTCACCATGTGCTCGCGATCCACCCGGCCCGGCTGGATCACGCCCGGCCAGCGGACGATGAGCGGGGTGCGTGTCGAATAGGGGTAACAGTTCTGCTTGTCGGTGGGGAACGAGGCGCCGTTGTCGCTGAAGAAGAAGACCATCGTGTTGGCCTCGACCCCCTCCTCCTTGAGCAGCTTCAGGATCCGTCCGAGCGTGTCATCGGCGCGATGCACGGCGTTGTAGTATTGCGACCATTCCTCGCGAATCTTCGGGAGATTCGGCAGGAACGGAGGCACCCACGCCTGCGATGGCGAACAGACGTTCGTGAACGGAGGGAAATAGACCTGCCCCTGAGCCGCCTGCTTGGGCCATTTCGCCTTGGTCTTTGCGAGCAGATCCACTTCCTGTTGGCTTCCCGGAAAGGGCCGATGCGGATCCGCGGTGGCGATATTCAGAAAGAAAGGCTTGCCCTCGCTTTTCGCTTTCGCAATCGCCTTCTTCGCGCCCTCCGCAAACAAACCCGGATCGTAACCGAAGCCGCGCGTGCCGTAGCCCGCGACGAACTCGCTCCACGGAAATGACTGGTAGTCCCGGCCTTTGTTGAACGAGGCGGTATAATACCCTCGCTTCATCAGCAGTTCGGAGAGATTGGGCACCCCCTTGGGAACAGGCAGGAATCCCAGCGACCCGTTCCGGTGGGGATGCAACCCGGTCATCATCGACTGGCGCGAAGGCTGGCACACCGCATTGGGCACATGGGCGTTGTCGAATAGAAGGCCGCCCCTCGCCAGCCGATCCAAGTTGGGCACCAACCCCGGCACGGGACATCCGCCGGCGTTGAAGGTGGTGAAATCCATATCATCCACGACAAACACCAGCACATTGGGCGTTGAAGGCGGCGGGGCGGCGTCAATGGCGGCGGGGCTGAGCAGAGCAGAAACGCCAACAGCCATAAGCATGAGCAATCTCGTCATTGTCACGGTGTGTGCATCCTTTCGATGTTTGTTTTTCCCGCGGCCTGCAGCGTCACCGGCCCGAGCAGGCCGGATTCGAGCAAGGGGCTGTCTTTCGTCCACGGCTGGTGGATCGAGAAGGTGTAGCGCCCGCTCGTGCGCGGCTCGCCCTTGACGAACCAATCCGGCAACCGCTTGAGCAAAATCCAAACGCCAGTGGAGTATTCACAATCGGCGGGCAACTGCTCATCGCCGATCATGCGGTTCGGCCAGAGATTCACCACGTCAATCTCCAGTTCGTTGCCGGCCGGCTTGACGATGCCGGTAATCTCGACACGCCACGGGGCGCACCAGACGATGCCGAGATCGCGACCATTGAGCCGAACTTGCGCGACGTTTTTCACGGTGCCCAAGTCGAGGAACGTCTGGCAACTGAGGACTGAAGACTGACAACTGAAAACTTTCCGGTACGTCGCCTTGCCTGAGTAGTATTTGATTCCGCTTTCGGGACGGTTGGTCCAGTCCTCCAGCTTCGGGAACGTGATTTTCGCTGGCCCGCCCCATTTGGGATCGAAACTCACTTCCCATGGGCCGTCTAAAGTACGCCTCACGCTTCGCGTGAGGAAATTCTCCGCCCCGGCGTCTCGCGGAGCGAGACGACTACTAAACAACACGAAGTAGCTCTGCCGAGGTTCGAATTGCAGTGGGACAATCGTTCGTCCGTTTTCACGCCGATGCTGCGGCAACGGGCGAACCTGTCCGTTGATCGGGTCCCACAACTCCGGCATTCCGTCCGCAGTGCGGAACGCGATGTCCATCGTCTGCTGTTGCACCGAAGAACTGGCCAGAAAATACAAGTCGCCTTCCGCCAGCCGGCGATGGATGTAACGCACCAGCGGTTTGCCCGGCGGCGTTTCCACATCGGGATGGATGCCGCAGGCCGCGAGAATCTCGGCCACCGTCTTGTCCGAGATGATTCTGCCGCCGTTCCAGAGCCTGTCCGCAAACCGCGCGAACTCGGCCGCGCTCTCCGGGTTGTCCGACAGCGTCGGCGAGAAGGCGGGCTTCGTCCGCCCCACCACGGTTGCGCCGGCCCCGGTCAGCTCGTCCACACGGCGCAGCATGGCAAGGGTCATCGAGGAGTCGTCGGGCAACACCAACAGCCGGTAACTGCCACCTTCGGGCAACGTCAGCCGACCGTCCTGCACGCGCAGGCGTTGGAAAATCACATGCGGATCGCACACGTCGTAGTCGTAGCCGCGGGGCAACGTCGCTGCGCCACGCAGTTCGAGGCTTTCGTTGGGCGAGTTTTCGCCGCAGGAGTAAAGCACATCGGCGACGAACGTGCCTTGCTGCAAGAGATACTGACAACGAGTGAGGTACGCGGTGAAGCCCGGCATCTGTTCCCACCAGGTGTTGCTCCGCTCGAAGTGCGTTCCATACGGTCCCAAGGTCTGGCCGGGCGCCGCGTTCATCCACGGCTGATGAGTATAGACATGGAACGTCATCCGGTTCACGCCACCGCAAAGCATCGCGTCGCCGAGTTCCTTCATCGCCCAGAAATCGGTGTCCCATTTGCCACCGCTGCGGTCGCGGTTGGTCGCGGTGAACGCTTCGGCCCCGACGACGCGTTTGCCGTACACGTGGGCCGGGCTGGCACCAAGTTTCATCCAGTACGGTCCCGGAATCCCGTCACCCATCCACGCCTCGCACATCGGGATGTCGGCGTGTCCGCCGGCCGTCACGTTGTTGAACTGGGTCATGTGATACGGCTCGCAGGTGAACTGCTTGCCGGCTTTGCGACAAAGCTCCTGCATGTGCACGAAGTAGTTCTCGTGCATCAAGCCGACGACCGTGTTGCGGAAGTCCCACAAGAACCGTTCCGACTCCCGCACACTGTTGACCACCCGTCCGCTCAACACCGGCAGGTACGTCCGCAAGTCGTAGCCTTTCTGTTTGGCAAACTCCTCCGGCAGCCGCGTGGTCCAGTTCTGCGCGCCTTTCTCGTAACTGTCAACGTGGATGTAGTGAATGAAAGGATTGAGTTCCTTGTCCGCCAACCACGGCCCCAGCGAATTCTGAAAATGCACGTCCAACGCCGCCGCGTTGAGCTTGTCGCACTCCAACCCGCCCTCGTGTGCTAGCGATCCGGTCGGCGTGTAGCCCAACCGCAAAACCGTCCAAGCCCCCGCCGGTGCCTCCCACCACAACCGACCGGCAGCGTCCATTTTGGAAGTCAGGTCAACGATCTGCTCACGGCGAATCACGCCAGCTTGAGGCGCAACCTCCCCATCCTCGCTGAATGGCGGCTTGTCCAAGCCATACATATTGAACATCGCCTTACCGGTCCAGTCGGCCAGCCGGTAACCCGAACTCAGAACCAACTCCGTGAGCCGGAACGCATCCGTCTCGCTGAACACCACCCGCCACTGCCGCGCCGCGGCCCCGTTCAACGCCAAATCCACCGGCGCCGACTGGCGTGGCGTAAAGTTGCGGACCAAACGCCACCGCCCGTTATCTTCCGACGCTTCGAGTCGGCCTTTGACGCCCTTACCGGCAAACGCAATGCGCAGCCAGTGCGGAGCAAACGGCTTGGCGTAGTTCAATTGGATGAACCGCTCGCGCCCCGCTTGCGCTGCCGGTACGTTGACCACCGGCACGGGTTTGGCCTTGGGATCGCGCCAAGGCGAGCCATCGGGAGGCGCCACGGCACGCGACAACAACGGCGTCGGATCGAAACTCGCATCGCTGGACTGAATGCTCGCGACCGGCTCGGCAACCGATTCCAACGCCGGAGTCGGAAAGGCCAGCACCGCCACGTCGCGGTAACAGCCCAACTTCGTCGGCGGCTGGGCCAACACGCCGTCGAAGACCGCGCCGCCGTGAATCGTCGTCTCGCTCCACGTGAGTTTCTGCATCGCCAGTTCGGGCGTGATCCAAGGCCCACCGCTGGAAGACCAGCCTTGCATGGAATTGTTCAAGTTGATCTCGACGCCCACGCGCCCGGCTTCGCGGATGGCGTGCCGCATCAACTCCCGCCACTCCGGGCTGAACAGCTTGACCGGCCCCTCCGGCCCGTGCCCCGCGATGTTGAAGATCATCGCGCAGCCAATGCCAGCACGTTTCATCGCTTCGAGGTCCGTCGTAAGCCCTTCGCGACTGATGTGCCCGCCCATCCAATACCAAAACGTATGCGGCTTGGCCGTCGCCGGCGGATTCACAAATTCTTTTTCCAGTTCCGCCACCGCCGCCAGCGGTGCGAGCAGCAGGGCGGCGAGAATCGTGCGGGTGGGTTTCATGGTTCTTTGGAGTTTGCCGAACGGCCTGCAGTGGCCGGCGGAGTTGGGGACGTCTTCAGCCACGCGAGGTTGAACTGGTAGTGCAGCCCGCTGGAGATCAAGTGAATCACGCCGTCGGGGGACTGGGTGGCCGCTAGGTAGCCGCGCGGCTCGGCGTACGTCGCGTCGGCGAGAAACTTGGGCGTATGACCTTGCGTTTTGTATTCGGCGCCGCGCGGCGGCGTCAGCAGTTTGCGCACAGGCCAGGTCGCGCCGTCATCAAACGAGAGCGCGGCAAACAGGCCATAACCGACAAACGTCTTCCCGCTGGCGTCGGTGAACTCCAACCCTTTCGACTTCTTCGGGTCGTAGTCGCCGGTGAACGAGACAAACAGCAACGCGCCTTCTCTCAAACGCATGAACACCAGCCGCTGGCCACCGCCAATCGGTGGCCACGGGCTGGCCGAGTACGTCCACGTCTTGCCCATGTCCGCGGAAACACTCACCGGCATCCGAGACTCGATCGTATCGCCGCGCCCGAGCGCCATCAACCGGCCATCCTTCGACTCCACCACACCGGCATGAATGCCGGCAATGGTGCCACCGGTGTTGCCGCTTTTGAACTCCGGCTTGAGAGTTCCGTCGCCAAGGTCAGTCCATGTTTGGCCGCCATCGCGGCTGACGTAAATCGCCGTGCCCCCATTACCGGAAGGATGGGCATCGCACGGCTGCATGAGAATACCGGCCTTTGTGATGGAGGTTCCGCTGATGACCTGGTTGCGCCACCGGTGTTCGTCATTGATCAAGCGCGGGGCCGACCAGGTAGCGCCGTTATCGCGGCTGGTGCGCAACACCAAGGCGAGGTCGCCCCAGCCATCCGCTACGCCGAGCCCGTTGAAATGATACAGCGTGCCTTGGCCGTCGTTGAAGAGCGCGGTGCCGGTCAGGTTGCGGTCCGGTGCGAGGAAAAAGCCCGACGCCGGCTCCCACTGCTTGCGACCCGCCCGTTTGCGGCTGGCCACCACCGACAGGCATCGCCCCGACTCGCCGCCGCTCTTCCAACTCGTCGAAAACCACGCGGCCAACAAGTCGCCGTTGTCGCACCACGTGATCGAAGGACAATGATTGTGGTCTGCGTAAACCGGCCCGTTGGATTTCGGCGGGATGATGACGAATGCTTCGGGCGCGGCGAAGAACGGCTGCGCCATATCCACCGGCGGCGTCCACGCGAACTTGACTTGCGGCACGTCGCGCGCCCACGGTTCCGGCGCGGGCGGCGGCAGCGGTTTCGTTTCCGGCAATTCCCCCATGACAACGCGGAAACCGATCAACCAATGCTTATCGTCCGGCAAAGTTCCCTGCCGGTTTGCGCTTCTCAGATAGTTGGTCCCGGTGTTGTGGCTGCCGCCGCGGGTGATTCTCATATTGCCGCTGACCCGCCCGACCGGATCGGTTTGCTCGCCCGGTTCGTAGGCTCCATGCCAGTCGAGACACCACTCCTCGACATTGCCGTGCATCTCGCGTAGTCCCCACGCATTGGGTGTCATCGTCCCGACGGTCAACTTCACCGGCCTCGGCCCGCGTGACCAGCGTTGGAACGTGCTCTTGTCAAACTGCTCCCGGCGAACCTCCTCCGGCAGCGTATCGCCACAATTGAACGCCGAGGTTGTTCCGGCGCGGCAGGCATATTCCCATTCGGCCTCGGTCGGCAGGCGATACGGTTTGCCTTCCTTCTTCGAGAGCCACTCGCAGAACTTCACGGCATCATTCCACGACACGAAGACCACCGGTTCGTCGTCAGCCTTGGAAATGCCGCGTTTGCCGCGCAACGCCCTGTGGGCCGGATCGAACTGCTCGTATTGCGCGTTGCTGACTTCGGTTGTCGCCATGAAGAACGGGCGCATGATGTTGACGCGATGTACGGGCCGCTCGTCGAACTCGCCATCTGCACTGCCCATCTCGAAGCTGCCGGGTTCGATGCGGACAAACTTCATGCCGAGCGAGTTCACGATGCTTTCGGATGCAGCGCCGGTCGCCGCGACAGCGAGCAGCAACAGCATTGCGAGATGCTTCATGACAATTTGCCTCCGCGTTCCTCGACTACGCGCCGCACAAGTTGCGGATCGAGTTTGCGCGGGTCGGTTTGTTTTTGTGTCGCCATCGCCGAGGCGATACCGGCAGCCTGACCCATCATCGCGCAACTCGTGCTGACACGGGCCGAACTCAACGCAAGTTGCTCCGCCGAGAAACAGCGCCCCGCCATCAACAGGTTGACGCCATCCTTCGCAATCAGACTCCGCAACGGAATCTGATACGGCGGCACTTTCAGTTCGCTCTTTTTGAGAATGTAGGTCCGCTTGTCGTCATCAGGTTTGTGGCCGTCGAGATAATAAACGCCCCGCGCGACACCGTCATCGAACACCCGCCCGGCGCGCAGGTCTTTCAACGTCAACACATAGTCACCCGTGATGCGCGCACCCTCGCGAATTCCGATCTGCGGCGAGCACCCGTCGTAGCGCCAACCTTTCTTCAGAACGCGTTGGTAATAGTCGAGCACCTCCAGCGTCCGACGCCGCGCGCGAATCTCAGCGGCGGTCAACGACTCCGTATCGGTGGCATCGAACATCGGTATCTTGATTTTGAGCGCGTTGCTGCCGGGACCGTTCGGCCAGATGCTTGTCATCGGCAACGCTTCCTTCGTCTTTACCGGCTCGAACCAGCCATCCGGTAGTTGCGGTTCCTGTTTCTCGACGTGACGGACAAACGACATCATGGACATCGGCAGCGAGTGTGGCTGGCCTTTCATCACCGCAAACCCGGCCATGCGCGCAACGTCCGCATCGCCGGTGCAGTCAATGAACTGTTTTGCCCGCAATGCCTCCGGTCCCGATTTACCGCAGACGATGCACTCCGTGATCCGTCCGCCAACGAGTCGGACGTCCACGAAACGAGTGTGCAACAGCAGCTTGACCTTGCGTCGCAGCAATATTTCCTGAAGCACGATGGCGAGGATGTGATGATCGAAGACGCGATGGTCAGCCTGCGGATACGGTTTGTATGGCTCAATCGTCTTGAACTTCTCCATGTCGGTGAGGATCTCGTCCAAGACCTCCCCCTGCCCCGCTGTCTCGCCACAGAACGACGCCACGCCGCCGCTGGTCAGATCACCTCCCGTGATCGCGAACCGCTCGACCAGCAACACCTTTGCACCCGACCGCGCCGCCGCGCACGCCGCCGACACGCCAGCGATGCCGCCGCCAAGCACCGCCACGTCCGCCTCGTAGCGCACCGGCACCTTGCGCGACCACGCGACTTCGCCCGGCGTCTCCGGTTCCGCGTTCACCCGTCGCCCCGCCAGCACACCGGCGACCCCGGTGGCCATTATTTTCAAAGCATCTCGTCGTTTCATGGCAAATAGGTGATGAAGTTGTAGTTGGTTTTCATGGTTTGCCTTTCACTTGACCCGGCACCTCAACGCAATCGGCTTGCGCCCAGAATTGCCTCGAACGCCGGCAATGCCGCCTTGAAAATCTCCTCGTGTCCGGCGGCGGTGGGATGCACCTTGTCCGCCTTCGCGAACGCGACCTTTCCGAGATCGATGAGATGGGCGCGCGCATCGGACGTCTGGCTCTTGTAAGCGGTAAACGCCCGGGTCACTTCCGCCCGAGCCGCGCCCGAAGGGGGAATCATGGCGATGATCGCCGTGTCCTTGCCGGCGCCGGTGGGATGCCTTCCACCTTCGGCGACTTCTTCGCCTCATAAGTGAACTTCCACTCCGTCGGCAGCGCCATCCGCACCCGCGCCGGCAACGGTTGCGGCAACGACCGCAAATATGGCGCAGCACAGTGAGACGAGCATCGAGTTCTTTCTGACTCGTCGGGGCACTGAACCGCGATTCCCCTGCACTCGCAGCCGACGCCGTCAGCAATATCGCCAAGCCGATTCGGAATAGTAGATTGTTCTTCATACGACGAAGGAGCTTAACAAACTCCGCCCGATTGTGGTAGCGTAAGGTGCGTTCCAGTTTATGCACAAATCGAAACTCAAGGTCTGGCCCTCCCGACCACACCATCTGCCGACCGGCGGCGGCGCCGTCCACCGCACCGCCACCGATTACCGAACACCATCCACACCGACATCCACCCGACACTTGGCCGGCTGGTTGCAGGGCGCGTCAGTGCAGGTCGTCAACGCCTTCCAGTGGCGATGCCAGCCGCATTGGCGCGTCCCGCTGCGCATCATCGGCGACAATATGTGGTTTTACATACGCACTGGCCATGCCCGTTGCCGGCTCGGTGAAGAATCGCGCTGGCGCCCGCTCCGCCCCGGCGATCTGTTCCTCATCCCGCAAGGCCGACCCCACGCTATCGAAGCGGACGGCAGCGTGGTTGAGTGCGACAGTCTGCACTTTTTCTTTCGCGGTCGGGGTGGTGTGGATTTGTTGCAGGTCTGGCGAGCCGGTGGAATCCACCGGGCACACTCGGCGGATTTTGCGCGGCTCAACCGGACCATCGCCGCCGAGTTCGCCGTGCGCGCCCCCGGCTGGCAGCAGGCCATGAGCGCCGCCACGTGGGAAGTGTTGCTGGATCTCGCCCGCCACCGGCTGCACATTCCGACACTCGCTCCCGACCTCCAACGCCACTGGGACAGGCTCGCCCCGGTGCTGGCGTTGATCGAAGAACGCCTCGATGACGCGGCGCTGACCGTCGCCGAGCTTGCTGATGCCGTCCACGTCAGCGAACCGTACTTGCGCAAACTGGTGAAGCAGACGTTGAACAGCGGCGTGATCGCGTTCATCCAACGCCGCCGCCTCGAACGCGCCTCTCACCTGCTGATTGAAACCAACCTGGTCCTTAAGGAAATCACCGCCCGTTCCGGGTTCGCCTCCCCCACCCTGTTCCATCGCCTCTTCCGCCGCCGCTTCGGCGTCACTCCTGCCGCGTACCGCGAACGAGGCGCCCTGCCCTACCACTGACGCCGCAAAATCCGCTGGGCAATGACGCGGAACTTTGGTTGAATGCGCGCCATGCTAAAACACCTCGCCATCATTCTCAGCTTCGCTGCCACCGCATCGGCCATCACACCGCAACAACTGCGTTGCGAGTACCGCGTCAACCCGCCCGGCATTGACGAAACGAAACCGCGCTTGAGTTGGACGCTCAGTTCCGGCCTGAAAGCCGACAAACAAACCGCTTACCAAATCATCGTCACCTCCGGCGGCAAAACAATCTGGGACAGCGGCAAGGTCGCCAGCGACGACACCACCGCCATCGTCTATGCCGGTAAACCGCTCACGTCAGGAATGCGTTGCTCGTGGAAGGTCAAAGTCTGGGACAAGGAAGGCATTGAATCCCCATGGAGCCAGCCCGCCACGTGGACGATGGGTTTACTGCAAGCCTCCGACTGGAAAGCTGAGTGGATCGGCTACGACAAAGCGCGCAAAAACATCGATTTGCCCGAAGCAAATCTCGCTCCGGCGAAATGGATCTGGCAGGCCGCCGACCCGCCGTTGAATGCCGCCGCAGGTCACCGGCTCTTCGTCAGCTCGTTCAAGTTGCCGGCAAATGCCAAGATTGCGAAAGCTGAACTCTACGCCATCGGCGACGACAATTACAAAGTCGTCGTCAACACCCACCTCGTCGCCAGCGGTTCGGCTTGGAAGATGGCAAAAGAAACTGACATTGCCCCGCACGTCCGTCCCGGCGACAACCACATCCGCGTCGAAGTCTGGAACTCCGCCGAAGGTCCTGCCGGGTTGCTCGCGAAGTTCGTCGTCACACTGGCCGACGGCAAGACCGTGACGCACGTCACCGATGGCACTTGGAAATCCGCCAAGCAGCCCGGCCCGAACTGGCACAACCGCGCGCTCGACACGACGAAGTGGCCCGCTGTGAAGGTGCTCGGCGAGTACGGCATGAAGCCGTGGGGGAAAGCAAAACTCGAAACGATTTTTCTGCCGCCCGTGCCGTATTTGCGCGGCAGTTTCCGCGCTGAGAAACCGCTCAAATCCGCCACGCTCTACGCCACCGGTCTCGGCATTTTTGATGTCGAACTCAACGGCAAACGCGTCACCGACGATTGGTTCAACCCCGGCTGGACTGACTACACGAAGCGCGTCTATTACCGCACCTACGATGTCACCTCGCTTGTGAAACAAGGCAACAACAACCTCGGCGCGATCCTCGCCGACGGCTGGTTCAGCGGCTATGTCGGCTACGGACGCCAACGCAACCACTATGGCAAACTCCCGCGCGTTCGCGTTCAACTGAATCTCGAATACGCCGACGGCACCACCGCCATTGCCGGCACCGGTCCCGATTGGAAGGCCGCCTTTGGTCCGCTGCTCGAATCCGATTTCCTGATGGGCGAGATTTTCGACGCGCGCATCGAGCCACAAAACTGGGACGCCGTCACTGTCGGCTCCACCGAAGTCAACCCCGTCGTGCAAGCACATCCCGGTCCGCCGGTCATCGCCGTGAAAGAGTTCAAGGCGAAGAAGATCACCGAGCCGCAGCCCGGCGTCTATGTCCTCGACCTCGGCCAGAACTTCGCCGGCGTGCCCCGCTTGACCGTGCGCGGCCAACCCGGCCAGAAGATCACACTGCGGTTTGCCGAACGTCTGAATCCTGATGGCACGATTTACACGACGAACCTGCGCAGCGCCCGTTGCACCGACATCTACATCTGCCGGGGCGGCGGCACCGAAGTCTGGACGCCACGTTTCACGTTTCACGGTTTCCAATACATCGAAGTCACCGGCCTCAAGGAGAAACCGTCGCCCGACACCGTCGTCGGCATCGCGCTCAGCAGCGACACGCCCGTCGCGGGCGCCTTCAAGTGCAGCGACCCGATGTTGAACCAGCTTCACAGCAACATCTACTGGACGCAGCGCGCCAACTTCATTGACATCCCGACCGATTGTCCGCAGCGCGACGAACGCCTCGGCTGGACCGGCGACGCGCAGGTCTATGTCCGCACCGCCACGCTGAATTGCGACGTGCAAGCGTTCTTCAACAAATGGCTCATTGACCTCGAAGACGGACAGCGCAAGGACGGCCAGTTCCCGATGGTCGCGCCGGTGAAAGTCGCCGGCGACGATGGCGGCCCCGCGTGGCAGGACGCCGGTGTGATTTGTCCGTGGACGATTTACCAAGTCTATGGCGACAAACGCGTGCTGGAGCGGCACTACGACGGCATGACGAAGTTCATCGCGTTTTGCAAGAACCGCAGCACACCTGAACTGCTGCCGCCCGCGAAGTTCCACTGTTTTGGCGACTGGCTCAGCATCAAGGCCGAGACGCCGAAAGATGTGATTTACATGGCTTACTTCGCCTACAGCACCAGACTCGTGGCGCGCACCGCCGAAGTGCTCGGCAAGAAAGACGATGCCGCCAAGTACAACGACCTTTTCAACCAGATCAAAGCCGCCTTTAACAAAGCCTTCGTAGCCGCCGATGGCCGCATCAAGGGCAACACGCAATGCGTCTATGTCCTCGCCATCGCGTTCGACCTGCTCAACACCGAGAACGCGAAGCTCGCCGCGAAGTATCTCGTCGAGGACATCGAAGCGCGCGGCAACCATCTCTCGACCGGTTTTATCGGCACCAAAGACCTCATGCTGGCGCTCGCCAAGATCGGTCGCAATGACGTTGCCTACCGGCTCGCGCACAACGACACCTTCCCGTCGTGGGGGTTCTCGATCAAACACGGCGCGACCTCGATCTGGGAACGCTGGAACGGCTGGACGCCCGAGGAAGGCTTCGGCGATCCCGGCATGAACAGCTTCGCGCACTACAGTTTCGGCGCCGTCTATCAATGGATCGTCGAGAACGTCGGCGGCATCCACAGCGAAGCGCCCGGTTACAAACGCATCCTCATCGCACCCCAGCCCGGCGGAAAACTCACTGCGGCCCGCACCCGCTACGACAGCATCCGCGGACGCATTGAGACCGATTGGCGGATCGAGAATGGCAAGTTCATCCTCGATGTCACCATCCCCGTCAACACCACCGCCACCGTCATCATGCCGACCAAAGGCATCCATGACATCGGCTCCGGCAAACACCACTTCGAGGAACCGTTCGGCCCGAAGCCTGCCCCGGTGGAGGTCTCCTTGTTCGACGGCAAAACACTTGGCAAGTGGAAGGTCGCCGACTTCTTCGGCAAACCCGGCAAGATCGGTGTTGTTGACGGCGCCCTCAGCATCGGCAAAGGCGATCCGATGGCCGGCATCGTCTGGGCTGGCGAACTACCGGCGCGGGTAAACTACGAAGTCGAACTCGACGCGAAACGAACCGACGGCGACGACTTCTTCTGCGCGCTGACGTTCCCGGTTGGCAAAGACCCCTGCACGCTGGTCTGCGGCGGTTGGGGCGGCACCGTCGTCGGCTTGTCGAACGTGGACGGCTACGACGCTTCCGAAAACCCGACAAGCAGTTCCATGACGTTCGAGAAGAACAAGTGGTATCACATCCGTGTGCGCGTCACCGACAAGAAGATCGAGGCGTGGATTGACGACGACCAGGTTGTGGACTTGGAGCTTGAAGGGCATCGGATTGGCGTGCGGATGGAAGTCGAGCCGTGCATCCCGCTGGGCATCGCCACCTACAGCACCGCCGGCGCCTACCGCAAGATCAAGTTCCGCAAGCTCGAGTAATCAGAACCGGCGGAACAAATCGGCAAACGCCCAGAGCGTGACAATAGCCATCCCCCAGAGGCTGGTGCGAAACAACACACGCGAGAGTTGATTCGCCGGTTGCAGGATTTCGACATTCTCGACGAGGATTGTCTCGCAAGCACCGGGGCCGTCGTCGGCGCGCACTGTACTGGTGTTCCAAACGATTTCGTCGGAGTCGTAGCGACCGCCCGCTGTGATTCGCCGGGCGGTGACGTTGACGAGTTTGCCGCGCAGTCGGATCTGGTCGGCGGTTTGAATCTGTTTGACCTTCCGCTCCATCTGGTCGTTGTCCACCAGGAGATGGTTGTTTGAAAACTCCGACTTCACGAACGGCACTTCGCCCCGCCACTGGACAAAACCAAACCGGGCGTCCTGTGAGAACCGAATGCTTTTCGCTTGGTGGACGCGGTTGGAGAGGTTGCTGCCCCAGATGACGCCGATGTCGAGCGTGAACGTCCGTTCCCCGCGGTCAATGCTGAACCAACTGTAATCGAGACGGTGTACAACCAGCCCAGCCAGCGTGTAGTGGAACAACGGCACTGCTGTGTAGTCGTAGCCGTTGCGAGTGAACTGTACCGGCTCCGGCGATTGCACCGGTGTCTGCACGGGCGCGCGCAAGGTATCGGAATGAATGTCATTCACCGAGGCGAGCCGGTGACGGGTAAACCACGTGACTGCTGCTGTTGCCAACAAAGCAAGAAAAAGCCATCGCCGCAGAAGTTGCAGCGTTCTGTCCATCGAATCGGATCGAACACTCACTTGAACTCCCCATCATCGTATTTTTTCCAGAAGATGTCGGGCCGCATCCAGCCGCGGTCAGGCGACTCCAGATGGTTGGTAATCTGTCGGATGCTTTTCATGCCGCGCACGGTGCGAATACCTTTGACGATTTTCTTCGGGCTGAAGGCGAATGATTCCAAATGCATGCCCTGCAACGGTGTCAGGTCTGTCACGTCACTGCCTTCACACGACAAGAGCACGAGCGGCATCCCCTTAAGCGGCTTGAGATCGAAGCACCGGACATTGGCCAGCGACAGCCTTTTAAGCGCCATGCCGTGCAACGGACCCAGGTCAGTGACCTTGGTGGAATCCAAGATAAGCCATTCGAGAGCCATGCCTCGCAGTGGTTCAAGGTTGGCCACGCTGGTGTGTGCAATGTCGAGCGTCGCAATTGGCATTCCTTTCAGGGGAGCAAGGTCTGTCAACTTGGCGCGTCGCAGATCCACCGCAAGCGTGTCGTCCCCCAAGACGACCAACGAACGTGGCGTAATCCCGGCCGCATCAAACCGGGTTTTCCATTCAGTCAGAACCGTTTGTTTGCGTTCAGCCGTTCGTTGCGCAATCGCAATGGCTTCCTCGAAGCGATTTTGCTGGCGCAGCGATTGTGAAAGCCGTCGAAGACTTTCGTCCGATGGTTCAACGGCATCGCCGTCGCGGCGCAGGATTTCCTCGCACAGTCGCAAGTTGAGGGTAGCCGACGCGTTTTGGGGATTCAGGGCAAGCACCTTGGCATATTCATTTCGCGCATCACGCAAACGCAGAAAGACCTGAAACAAATTACCGGCAAGGGCATGATAGTCGGCGTTGTCGGGGTCAAACTCCATCGCGCGAGAAATGCGGTCAAGGGCATCCTCGTATTTTGCCTGTGTCATCAATGTTCGCGCTTGCCCTTGATACATCGGGGCGGCGCTCCGTAGCGCGGCCAGCGCGCGCTCGGCGCGGCGGCCCTCCGCAATCACGCGAATGTCGAACACAACCACCAGCACGACAATAATGGCTGCCGCAATGCTGATGGTCTTGTGACGGACAATCAACCGCCAAAACGCCTGCGGCAACGTGTCCGGACGCGCGGAAACACTGCGGCCTTCGAGAAACAGGTCAATGTCGCGGCGCAATTCGGCGACACTCTGATAACGGTCTGCGCGGTCTGCCGCGAGGCATTTCATGGCGATGGCGGACAGTTCGCGCGGAATCTCGCGGTCCGGCGTGCGTTCCTCCGGTGGGAGAACACGGTTTTGAGCGGCATTGGCCAGCGCCTGATCCGCAGTCGCGCCCTCGATCGGTGTCGCCAGTGTCAGGATATTGTACAGAATCGCGCCGAGTGAATAGATATCGGTGCGGGCATCAATCAGATCAAATCGTCCCGTGGCTTGTTCGGGCGCCATGAAGTGCGGCGTCCCAAAGACCGTGCCATCCACCGTCTTGCTGGAATCGCTGGAGGGAAGAATGCGCGAAGCGGCGGCGACGCCGCCTCGACTACCTGCATCTTCCTTCATTCCCTGCACCTTTGCCAGCCCCCAGTCCAGCACGTGCACTTCGCCGAATTCGCCCAGCATGATGTTCTCCGGCTTCAAGTCGCGGTGCAAGACGCCCTTGGAGTGTGCAAAGCCCAGGGCACTGAGGGATGTGGGCGTAAGTGATTGAAGGGAAGGCTCTCCACTTTGGACTAGACAAATCACCCCGCTTCTGCTCTGATGCGCTGGGATGAAACACTCTCGCTCTCGCTCCTCACAGGG
>VHCW01000033.1 GCA_016871575.1 Verrucomicrobiota bacterium | reverse complement strand
TGCGCGCCGTCGGCGCGCAACAGGGACAGATCTTCATGCTCCATCCGCAGCCGATCCCAGCGCCCAATCTCGGCGCGCCGCTCTACTCGCTCGTGGACGACTACAACGTTACCAACACCGTCTGGGCAATCACCGACGCGGGGCAGATTGCCAGCATCCAAGCGGCATTAAGTCCACAAAGCTTCTACATCGCTGATGGCCATCACCGCTACGAGACTGCCCTTGCGTTCCGCGACGAAGCCGGCACGGAAGCGTCCAAGTTTGTCATGGCGACCATCGTGGACATGAACGATCCCGGCCTCGTGATTCTCCCGACGCACCGCACGGTGGCCAACCTCAGCAGTTTCGACCCGCGCAAGTTCCGCGAGAAACTGGCCGGCAGTTTCCACATCGAACCGGCCGGAGGGCAGGGGATCGGGATGGCCGATGCGCTGGGCCAGGTGACGTTGCGCCCGAAGGACATCAAGCCGCTCTTCGCCGGCAAACCGCCGTTGTGGGACACGTTGGACGTGGCGATTCTCCACGTCGCCATCCTGGAGGCGTTGCTTGGCATTGACGAGGTTCGGCTCCGCGAAGAGGCGAACGTCACCTACTGGCGCGAACCGGAAAAGGCGCTGGCGCAGGTACAGAGTGGCGCGGTGCAACTGGCGTTCTTCCTCCCGCCAACGCCGGTATCCGCGGTGAAAGCCGTCGCCGATGTGCGTTCCCGGATGCCGCAGAAGAGCACCGACTTTTACCCGAAATTGCTTTCCGGAATGGTCATGTACGAAGTGCGGTAGCTTGTAGCCGGCTCTGTGAGTCGGCGTCTGCCCCGCGCGCCGCTTCGCAGAAGCGGCCTACAAATCACGGTGCTACGCCCAAAGCGTTGACCCGGCGCAGAATCTCCCGCGCCACACGCGCCTTCGACATCTCCGGCAAGCGTTCCACCCGGCCATCCCGGTAAAGCAACGTCACGCGGTTCGTGTCAGCTTCCATGGCGCGGGCGTCGTTGGCCACGATCAGGTCGAGATTCTTCCGTCGCAGCTTGTCGAGCGCGTTGGCTTCCAGCGCGTCGGTCTCGGCCGCGAAGCCGACGAGCAACTGGTGGCGTTTCCGTTTCCCCAGCGTGGCGAGGATGTCAACCGTCGGTACCAGTTCCAGCAGACCGTCGAAGCCGGTCTTCTTGATCTTGCGGACTGCCATGCGCCGCGGACGGAAATCGCAGACGGCAGCGGTCATGATCACGATATCGGCTTCGTGGGACAGCACCGCCTCAGCCATTTCCTGCGCCGTCGTGACCGGCACGAAGGTCACGCCGGGCGGCGGCTTCAAGGCGACGGGGCCGCTGACGAGCGTGACGTTTCCATGCCGGCGCGCGGCGCGGGCGAGCGCGTAGCCCATCTTGCCGGAGGAGCGGTTCGAGATGAAACGGATGGGATCGAGAAACTCGCGCGTCGGCCCGGCGGTGATGAGAAAGCGCGGCTTCACAACAGCTTCAAGGCGCGTGCGACGATCTTCTCCACCGGCCAGAGACGGCCGATGCCTTCGTAGCCGCAAGCCAGCAGTCCCTTGTCGGGACCGATGAATTCGGCGCCGCGCGCTTTGAGTATCTTGACGTTGGCTTGCGTGGCGGGATGGAGCCACATCTTGCCGTTCATGGCGGGCGCGATCAGCACCTTCGCTTCGGGACGCAATGCCAGCGCGATCGTGCTGAGGGCGTCGTCGGCGATGCCGGCGGCCAGCTTGGCGATGATGTTGGCCGTGGCGGGCGCGATGACCAGCAGGTCGGCGGCGTCGGCAACGGCAACGTGCGTCGGACACCACTCGCGTTCGGCAAACAGGTCGAGCGTGACGGCCTGCCGGGAGATGGTTTCCAATGTCAGCGGCGTGATGAAATGGGTGGCGTCCTTTGTCATCACGCAATGGACGGTGTGCCCGGCTTTCACCAGTTGGCTGGCGATGTCGGCGGCCTTGTAGGCGGCGATGGAGCCGGTGATGCCTAGAATGACAGTGCGTTGATTGGCCATGGGCGCTCCTTCGGTTGCCGAGTGACGCGGAGTTGCTCGGCGATGATGATGGATTTGGCTTGGGCCACGTCGTCGTCAATGTGACCAGTCTGAATCACGTAATCGAATTCGCGCCACGCAGCCATTTCTGCTTCGGTCACGGCCAGCCGCTGGGCGATGATCTCATCCGTGTCCGTTCCGCGCTTTCTGAGGCGTTGCTCCAGCAGCGCCGTCGTCGGCATGAGAAACAATTTCACCAAGGCATCAGGGTAGGCGAACTCGCCCTGTCGCACAGACTTTGTCACTTGTGCCGCGCCTTGGATGTCAATGGCCATCAAGACGATTCGCCCGTCGCGCAACTGTTCTTCCACAAAGGCGCGCGGCGTGCCGTAGTCCTGGCCGTTATACTGGGCATGTTCGAGGAAGTAGCCAGTCGCCAACCGCTGTTCGAACTCGTGGCGGCTGAGAAAGAAATAGTCACGGCCATGTTGTTCCCCCGATCTCGGTGCGCGCGTGGTGCATGTCACGGAATAGACGACTTGGGATGACCATTGCCGCAGCCCCTTGCACAACGAGGTTTTGCCCCCGCCGGAGGGCGAGGAGATGATGATGAGCAGGCCGGGTCTCATTCGATGTTTTGCACCTGTTCGCGGATTCGTTCCAGTTCGGCTTTCATGGTGACAACCTGTTGGGAAATCTCGGCCGCGTTGGCTTTCGAGCCGATGGTGTTGATCTCGCGGTTCATTTCCTGGGCGAGAAAATCCAGCGTTCGTCCCACCGGCTCCGCCGACTTCAGCGAGGCGCGGAATTGCTGGAAATGACTGTCCAGGCGGGTGAGTTCCTCGGTGATGTCGCAACGGTCGGCGAAGAAGACAACCTCTTTTGCGAGCCGTTCATCGTCGAGCGGCACGGCCAGCCCGGCTTCCTTGATGCGGGCGTGCAACTGTTCCCGGTAACGTTTCACCGTTTCCGGCGCAGCGCTTCGAATCGTTGCTGTGCCGGCGACCAACAAGTCGAGGCGTTTCGCAAGATCGGCGGCGAGATGCTTGCCTTCCTTCTCGCGCATCTTCACGAGACGCTCCAACGCCTTGCGCAACGCGCTCTCCACGCCCGGCCAAAGGGCATCGGCATCGAGCGCGGACTCGGCGAGCTTGAGCACGCCGGGGGCGCGCAGGATGGTGTCGAGGGTGAGGGTGCCGTTGAGCTTGAGTTCCTTCTGGAGCTTCTGGATGGCGCGCAGATAGGCCTTTGCCAATGCGGTATCGAGTTCGACGTGCTCCGCCGCCTCGCTGCGATGGAAGGCGACGACAGCGTTGATCCGGCCACGTGAGACGTGGGCGTTGATCGCATCGCGGATGCGCGGCTCCAACTCTTCCAGTTCGGCCGGCAACTTGATCGAGATGTCGCTCTGTTTGCGGTTCACCGAGTTCAGCTCGACGCTGAACTTGAATCCGCCTTGGACGTGTTCGCCACGCCCGTATCCGGTCATGCTGCGCATGTCATTTCTCCAGTTTCAAAATGTCAGCCACCTGCATCACATCTTTGTCGCCGCGGCCGCTGAGGTTCACGATGACAACGCCGCGGAGTTTCCGCGCGTTCTTCATCACGTGGGCAACGGCGTGGGCGCTTTCCAGCGCGGGGATGATGCCTTCAACGCGCGAGCAGAACTGGAACGCCTCCAGCGCTTCGTCGTCGGTGGCGTAAGTGTACTCGATCCGTTTCTGGTCGCGGAGGTAACTGTGTTCGGGGCCGACGGCGGCGTAGTCGAGGCCGGCAGAGACGGAGTGGGTAAGCATGATCTGGCCGTCGTCGTCTTGAAGAACGAATGTCCGTGTGCCTTGCAACACGCCGAGCGAGCCGCCGCGTTGAAACCGGGCGGCATGGTCGCCGGGACGGATGCCGCGTCCGCCGCCCTCGACGCCGATCATGCGGACGCGTTTGTCGCCGAGGAAGGCGTGGAACAGCCCGATGGAGTTTGAGCCGCCACCGACGCACGCGACCAACGCAGCCGGCAAGCGTCCTTCCTGTTTCAGGATCTGTGTGCGCGCTTCGAGGCCGATGACGCTCTGGAAATCGCGGACCATCATGGGGTAGGGGTGTGCGCCGAGGACGCTGCCGAGGATGTAGTGGGTCGAGCGGACGTTGGTGACCCAGTCGCGCATCGCCTCGTTGATGGCTTCCTTGAGCGTCTGCTGCCCGGCAGTGACGGAGCGGACATCGGCGCCGAGCAGTCGCATCCGGTACACGTTGAGCGCCTGGCGCTGCATGTCCACTGCGCCCATATAGACGACGCATTCCATGCCGAACATCGCGGCGACGGTCGCGGTGGCGACGCCGTGCTGGCCAGCGCCGGTTTCGGCGATGATGCGGCGTTTATTCATGCGCTTGGCGAGCAGGATCTGGCCGACGGTGTTGTTGATCTTATGCGCGCCGGTGTGGAGCAGGTCTTCGCGTTTGAGGTAAATCTTCGGGCCGCGAAGCTCATCGGTCATCCGCTCGGCGAAGTAGAGCGGGGTGGGGCGGCCAACGTATTCGCGGAGGTAGTAATCGAGTTCCTGGCGGAATCGCTTGTCGCGACGGGCCTTTTCATACTCACGGGCCAACTCCTGCAACGGCTCCATGAGTGTTTCCGGCACGTACATGCCGCCGTACGGGCCGAAGTGGCCGCCGTTGTCAGGAACAGTTTTTATGGATTTCTGCACGCTTCAAAAAATCTCCTCAACTTCTCCGTGTCTTTCCGTCCCGGCTCGCGCTCCACGCCGCTCGCAACATCCACCGCGTACGGTTGCACAGTGCGAATGGCGTCGCGCACGTTGTCGGGCGCCAATCCGCCCGACAGAATGATTGGCTTGCCCAGCGTTTTCGCCTGCACCGCCAGCGACCAATCGAACGTCTTTCCCGTGCCGCCACGCTGGGTGTCAGTGTAGGTGTCGAGCAACAAAGCGTCAACATCGTACTCCGACGCTGTCCGCAGCGATTCGGCGTCACGGACGCGGATGGCCTTGATCTTCCTGGCAGAGAATAAGTTGCAGAACGCAGGCGATTCGTCGCCGTGAAACTGGAGCGCCGTTAGCCCGCACTCTTGAAACGTCTGGCGGATGTTCGCCTCGGTCTCGTTGACGAACACGCCGACCTTCTCGACGGTCACGGTTCGGCAAATCTGCGCGGCTGCCTCTCGGCTGACGGCGCGCGGACTCTTCGCGTAGAAGATGAAACCGAGCATGTCAGCGCCCAACTCCGCGGCGAGTCGCGCATCGTCGAGGTTGGTGATGCCGCAGACTTTGACAAGCGGTACGGCGCGTTTCTGGGTTATTGTAGGCCGCGTCACCTGACGCGGCGCGGGGTATTCCGGAATCTCCCCGGCGTACGGCCAGTCTTCCACCTTCGCAACCAAACCGGCTCGCACCGGGTTCTGGCGGACATATTCCCACTTTTCTGTCTCGCTCTCGTCATGTCGTATGACATGATCGAAGAAGCTTTTCTGCCAGCGAAACTCGCTTGTCGCAACGAACGCCTTCAACGCCTTGACCCATGCCCCCAGCGCGACACCGTCGGGATTCGCACAAACAAGCAGATGCAAATGATCCGGCATGATGACATAACGGGTTGGCCACCAACCGTATCGCTCAGGGCTGCCTTGCAGGAAGGTGAGCAACCGCTGATGAATGGTTTCCGTCGCCAAGACTCGCTTTCGACCTTGAACACAAATGGTAAGAAAATACCGGGGATAACCGGAGTTAATCCAGACTTCATTCAGGCGTCGCAGACGGCGAGGATGTTGCCCGTCCCCGCCGCGTGGGGTCACGCGGCCTACAACGGGTGTAGGCCGCGTCACCTGACGCGGCGCGGGGGTATCATGAGGGGATGTCATCCGATCAACTCTTTGACTTTACCGGCGATGTCGCCGCTGCGCATCAGCGATTCGCCAACCAGAATTGCTTTCGCACCAGCGCGAGCGACGCGCTCCACATCGGCGCGGGTGTGGATGCCGCTCTCGGCAACAATAAGACGGTCATTCGAGATGCGGGCCGCCAGTTTCTCCGTTGTGGCGAGGCTGACGGTGAAGGTGGCGAGGTTGCGGTTATTGATGCCGATGAGATGGGCGCCCGCGGCAAGGGCGCGATCAAGTTCAATCTCGTCGTGGACCTCGACCAGTGCTGCCAATTGAAGATGTTCGGCAATGGCTCGGAAGTCGCGCAGTTGCTGGTCGTCGAGAATGGCGGCGATCAACAACACGGCGTCCGCGCCGCAGGCAGCGGCTTCATAAATCTGGAGTTCCTCGATGATGAAATCCTTCCGGAGCAGCGGCAATTTCACGACCGCGCGGATTTGCTGGAGGTACTCGATGTTGCCCTGGAAAAACTCGCGGTCAGTCAACACCGAGATGGCGGCAGCGCCCGCCTGTTCGTAGGCGCGGGCGATGCGGACGGGATCGAAGTCGGGACAGATAACGCCTGCCGACGGCGACGCCTTCTTTACTTCGGCGATGAGGGCGATGCTGACGGGCGGCGGGCTGGGGACAGCCCGCCCTACCGTTTCGTTGGTAGGGCGCGGTGTCCCCACTGCGCCGCGTAGTGCGGCTGTGAAAGTGCGGAAGTCTTTGCGCGCGGCGGCGCGGCCACGGAGTTCCTCGGCGCGCGGCACCAAGGCCGCAACTTCACGGCGTTTCACGGTAACGATCTTGTCGAGGATCGTGCTCATTCCTCGTCGGTAACACCTTGTTTGCGTTGGCGTGGTTGGCCGGCTTTGAGCCAGGCGCTGATAAATGACTCCAGATCGCCGTCCATCACGCCTTGGACGTCGCTGGTCTGGTGGCCGGTACGGAGATCCTTGACCATCTGGTAAGGCTGGAAAACGTAGCTGCGAATCTGGTTGCCCCAAGCGATGGAGCCTTTCTCGCCGTAGTACTTCTCCATCGCAGCACGCTTCTCGTCCTGCTGCTTCTCATAGAGGCGCGCTTTCAACATCTTGATGGCCAGTTCCCGGTTCTGGTGCTGGCTGCGTTCGGACTGGCATTGGACAACGATGCCGGTGGGGGCATGCGTCATGCGGATGGCAGTTTCGAGTTTGTTGACGTTCTGGCCGCCTTTGCCGCCGCTGCGGAACGTGTCCACCTGCACGTCTTCCATCTTCAATTCGACTTCGGCGTCCTCGATTTCAGCGACGACGTCCACGGAGGCGAATGAAGTATGCCGGCGTTTGTTGGAGTCGAACGGCGAGATGCGAACGAGCCGGTGGACGCCGCGCTCGGCCTTCAGGTAGCCAAAGGCGTAGTCGCCGGTGACCATGATCGTGGCGCTCTTGATGCCGGCCTCGTCGCCGGACTGGATGTCAACGATGTCGCATTTCCAACCGCGCGTCTCGCAGTAGCGATTGTACATGCGCAGGAGCATGTTGGCCCAGTCGCAACTTTCTGTGCCGCCCGCGCCGGCGTGGATGTTGAAAATGGCGTTGGATTTGTCGTGCTCGGCGGCGAGGAGGTTCTCCAGTTCAAACTGGTCGAAACGCGTCTCGGCAGCTTGGACTTCGGCGGTAACGGCGGCTTCCGTCTCGCCCAGTTCGATGAGGACTTGGGCATCGGAGATTTTACGGTCGAGTTCGGCGAGCGTGTCGAGCCGGCGGCGGACGATGGTGGCTTCGTTGAGGGTGGTCTTGGCCTTGATCTGGTCGTTCCAGAAAGTCGGGCCGGACATGATGTTTTCGAGTTCGATCAGGCGGGCGCGTTGTTTGGGTGCGTCAAAGATACCTCCCCAACGCCTGATGGCGTTGGTGGAGGCTGTCCAATCTGGCTTTGATTTCCTCGATCATGGCGGCGGTAAAATGACCATAACGCCAGCCGGTTGTCAACGTCGCGCCGCGAGGAAGTCGGCGAGCGCCTGACGATACACGGGGGCGCTGACGAGGAAGGCGTCGTTGTGGCTGCCGCGGAGTTCAACAAGCCGTTTCGGTTCGGGCGCCGCAGCGAGGAGGCGTTCGGCGTAGCTCATCGGAAACATCTCGTCCTCGCGGCTGTGGAGGATGAGCAACGGGGCGCGAAGCTTCGGCATCTTGCTGAGGGAGTCGTACTTGGTCTTGGCGATGAGCCGCACAGGCAGGAAGGGGAACATCTTCTGTCCGACATCGGCGATGGAGGTAAACGGTTCCTCGATGATGAGACCGTTGCAGGACACGCGCGTGGCGAGTTCGACGGCGACAGCCGTTCCGAGCGATTCGCCGTAGAGAATGATCTGGCTGTGGCGTTTGGCAAGCCAGTCATACGCAGCTTGGGCGTCGTGGTAAGTGCCTTGCTCATCAGGTTGGCGGTTGTCACTGAGTCCGTAGCCGCGGTAGTCAATGATGAGCGTGGCGGCTCCGAGGTTGTGGAGGATGGCCAACTTCTCCAAGCGATGTGAAATATTCCCGGCATTGCCATGGAGGAAGAGGATTGTAGTGGCCGCCGTCCCGGCGGCTGGCACGTACCAGCCGTGAATCTTCACGCCATCGCTGGTGGTGAGCCAGACATCCTCGAATTTCAGACCGGCTTGGGCAGGCGTCCCCTCCATCTCCCGCATCGGGTAGTAGATCATCGAAGGCTCGCGCCAGCGCAGCATCAGTGCAAACGCCAGCAGCCCGAATAAGAGCACCAAAACAAGTTCAAGCATGCGTTTCAACCTGCCGCCATTCTACACGGTAAGATTTTGGCTGTCCATTCAACCCGGATACTGGCAAGATGCGACAAAACAAAATGAGGTAAACACATGAGCACTATCAACGTTGCAATCGTAGGACTCGGTTTCATGGGAGTCACACACATCAAGGCGTACCGCCAAATCCCCGGTGTGCGCATTGCCGCTATCTGCGACGCCGTCCGCTTACCAGTGGATGGCGATTTCTCCAGCATCAGCGGCAACGTCGGCACCGCTGAGCCGCTCAAACTCGACATGTCAAAGACCAAAGCCACCAAGAACCTCGACGACCTGCTCGCCGATCCAACCATTGATCTCATTGATCTTTGCGTGCCGACGATGGCGCACCCGAAACTCGCCATCGCTTCTCTCAAGGCCGGCAAACATGTCATCTGCGAGAAACCGCTCGCGCGCACCGCCGTGCTCGCCCGCGACATCGTCAATGCCGCCGCGTCTGCCAAAGGCTTCTTCATGCCGGCGATGTGCATCCGGTTCTGGCCGGACTATGTCTGGATGAAACAAGCGATGGAGCAGGGGACTTATGGCAAGGTGTTGGCCGCCCGGTTCCGCCGCGTCGCCGAGCCGCCCGGCTGGTCGAAAGATTTCATGGACGGCGCCAAGTCCGGCGGCGCGATCCTCGACCTGCACATTCACGACGTGGATTTCGTCCAGTACTGCTTTGGGCGTCCCAAGGCGGTGTACGCGACGGGCTACTCTCAGATCAGCGGTGCCATTGACCACGTTGTCGCGCAGTACAAGGTGGATGGCGGCGCTTCCGTGTCGGCGGAAGGCGGCTGGGCCATGACGATCGGGTTTGGGTTCAACATGGAGTTCACTGTCCAATTCGAGAACGCGACTGTTGACTACACGCTTGTCCGAGGCGCCGATGCGTTACGCTTGTTCGAGAAAGGCCAGCCGGCGCGAACGATCAAACCGTCCGGTGGTGACGGTTACATTGGCGAACTCAGTTACATGCTTGAGTGTATCCGCAAGAAAACACCGCCGAGCATCGTAACAGGCAGGGACGGCGCCAGCGCGGTGGAGATTTGCGAGGCCGAGGAGAAATCCATCAAGACCGGGCAGGTTGTGAAACTGAACTGAACTGAAATTGTTTTTGACGCCTAGATCATGCTTGCACAGGGGGTTAGAAATAGAAAACAGCGTATGGTGCTCAGCATTCGAGAGATCGCTGCTTCGCCGCCTGTAAATTCTGCCTGGGCACTCCCACCGTTACGCCACGACATAAAGCCAGCGTGTCTAACTGATCTCTTACAGCAGATACCAGAGTTTCAAAGAGCGCTTTTCCCAAATTCACGTCGTGCCGTTACTCAAATTAACCGCGCCCTAAAAGCGGGAAGGTTTATTCCTGCCAGCGATGACACACGGCGCGGAAGCTTGTATTCTAGTGTCGCCCTTGCGGTGGATAGAGGTGCACTCTCGTTAGCCGGTCACGATATTACCACGCGAGCGATTCAGCATCTCGAAAGCTGTGGTGGTAAGTCTGCAAAGCTTGCAAGCGCACTGAAAGTCTATTCTCCAGTAACTCAAGACATCCTTGAATCCCGCGACGCGGTCGGATGGTTATACATCCTCGGTAGGCTTGAACCTGTTATTCGTGGGTTTCGTCCTATTTCTGATATAGACCTACACGCACTTCCAAACCGATTGACAAAGTCGGCAGTGCGAACATGGCTCGCCGGAGCTGTGCCAATTGCTATCGGAAACGAAATCGTACAATTACTGCGCAATGTGCAGTCACTCCAGCTTTCAGGACGGTTCTTTCCGAACCCGGTTTTTGGTGGTATTGGTGCCGCCATGGGGAGCGACGGTGATTGGATTGCAGGTGACACGCTAGTCGAATTAAAATGTACACTTTCAGGTGTCAAACGTGAACATATCGTTCAGATCATTTGTTATGCAGCACTGAGCCAACAGCCGTATGTCGCCGCTAAGATTCCACCGTTTACAAACCTTGCAATTTGTTTACCTCGCCAGTCAGCAATCATTGTAGGCACGATAGAAGACTGGATGACAACATGCGGCGCCCCGTCTTCCGGAGTTGTCTTCGACGCAATATTGCACTACTTCGGACAATGGGATGAGGATGAATTTCATTCACGACGCCATACTGTCTGACATTCAGGCTGTGCATGAGTTTCACTACAATGGAACTGCTGCGAAACGAGCACACTACTTGTCAACTCTGGACGTTCACAGTAACATTTATACACTTTCGCACCTTATGCGCACCATCCTTATCGCTTTTCTCGTTGCTGTTTCGCTGCCGGCAACCGCAGCGACGCCGCCGTCGTGCCTGAAGTTCGACTCCACCGTCTGCGATTTTGGCACGACGAACCCGCCGCCGTCGCTCACCGGCACCTTTACCTTTCAGAATGCCGCACGGAGACGGTGACGATCCGTCACCCCGCGACCTCCTGCGGGTACACCATTGCCAGCGTCAACCACGAACGTCTCACGCCCAGCGAGCGCGGCACGATCGTTTTCACCCTCAACCTGGGCAGCTTCTCGCGCGGCCCGGTCGAGAAGCACATCTACGTCCAAACTGACAGCCCCGGCGCAACCGGCGTCATCCTTACCGTCAAGGCCAACCTCGTTCCGCTGTACGACACCGAGCCTATGCAACTCAGCTTTGGCGAACTTCGCGTCGGCGAGTCCACCAACGGCCACCGTCCGCGTCTGGCGCAGCGACGGCAAACCGCTTGACATCACGACTACCACGCCATCGCAATCGAACATCATCGCCCGACTCGAACCGCTGCCCGGCTCCAACTGAAATTGCTCTTGACGCCCGAATCACACATGCGCACGGGGGGGGGGAGGAGCTTTCCCTCAGGCTTCAGTCCGCGGCATCGTCGTCGGTCTTCTCGTTGACATCCCCAGTGCCCTTGTCAACGCGACCTCGCACCCGTGGCAGCAGTTCGTCCCCCGACAGTTGGAGGGGCACCCGTTGACGGTGCCATCGCTGCTTCCTTGTCCGTCATCACTTTCCAGAAAAACGGGCTCTTGGCCAGAATCGCCGCCTCCTCCTTTGCAAGACCTGCACATCCATCTCTGTACTCGGCGACGAAATTCCCACCAATGTTGGTGAAGTGTGTGCTCATCAGCCAATTGCCGCCAAGGCTCAGCCGGCGTTCATACTCTTTAGCCCCAAGAAGCGTTCCCGTGTGCGAAAGTCCGAACGCATGACCCAATTCGTGCATCGGACCACCATAACAGCGAGAACTTATCTTCCCTACCGATGACTTCGACCCACTGAACGCCTTGAATGCAGTGGCCTTAAGGGGCTTCTGAAGAACATCCGGGTTCTGATGTCCTTGCTTCGCAGCACTGACCAAGTCCTCAAATACAAAACCCTCAGGTGGGGTCGCGCTCATGAACAGGCGGGAATGACCTAGACGAAGGTATGCTGAAGTAACATACGCCCTCTTGTTTCCGCCGCGCGCAGTTCCAAACAGCAAGGACCCATCGTCTTTCATTTGCAGCGTCTCACGAAACAGAATCACTACAGATGACTTCCATGCTTGTTGCTCGCGGGCAGATAGTCTCTTTATGTACCCATCAAGAAGTTCATTCTCTGGTTTGCAAACTTCGGAAAGCGAAAACATTGCATCATTCGGCGTCCGAGCCTGAAGGACTACGACCTGAGCATTTCCATCTGCACCCTTCGCGTAGTCGAAGGTGCGCCAGCCGAAGCCATGCGCATGCATCTGACACGCAAAGTACCACTGTGTGTCTTTCAACCAGACGCTGACACGGTTGTTGAACTCCGGCCACGGCTTGCGGTCTCTGGGAATCACGTACACAACTCGCACTTGCTCTTTTCTGGGTTGCTGTTCCGTGAGTGGCGTGGCTGCGATACCGGCAGCAAGCAGAATTCCAACTGACAGGAAATTGCTTTCGACGCCCAGATTACGCTTGTGCAGGCGGGGTAAGGGGGAAACTTCGAAACGAGTACATTCCGATTCAGTTGGCGCAAGACCAATGGTTCCGGACGATTCGCCCGGTTTACTTGCGAAACAACCAAACAAGTGCAAGACTGCCAACAGTGCAATTTGCAATTCCGTCTCCTTTGTCAGCGTGATTCGTACTCTCCCGCGTACCCCACGGCAAGCCAAAATGAGGAAGTTATCGCGGGACAGTCTTGCACAGATACTAAGTCCGTGGCAGGATGCGCACCATGAACAATCACGTTGCCATGGCGATTGGGTGTCACCCGGACGACATCGAGTTCATGATGGCCGGGACGCTGGTGCTGTTGAAACAGGCCGGGTACGAGACGCATTACATGAACGTCGCCAACGGCTCCTGCGGCAGTCAGGTCTATCCGGCCGCCGAACTGATCCGTATCCGCGGTCGCGAAGCGAAAGAGGCGGCTCGTCTGCTCGGCGCGGAGTTTCATCCGAGTCTTGTGGATGACCTCGATGTCTATTACGAGGACAAGACGCTCCGCCGGCTCACGGCAGTGGTCCGCGATGTCAACCCGACGGTCCTGCTCGTGCATTCGCCACAGGATTACATGGAAGACCACATGAATACTTGCCGTCTCTCCGTGACGGCGGCGTTCGTGCGCGGGATGAGGAACTTCTGGACGATTCCGCGACGCAAACCGGTGGCCGGCGATGTGACGCTGTACCACGCGATGCCGGTCGGCCTGCGCGATCCGTTGCGCCGGCGAATCATGCCCGGCGCGTTTGTGAACACGACGGCGGTGTTTGAGCAGAAGAAGATCGCGCTGGCCGCGCATCGGAGCCAGCAGGATTGGCTGGCGAAAAGCCAGAAGATGAACCAATACCTTGCGACGATGGAATGGTATTCTCGTGAACTCGGCAAGCTGTCGCGTCGGTTCCAGCATGCCGAAGGCTGGCGTCGTCACCTGCACTGGGGCTACTGCGCGGAGGACGCCGACCCGCTCCGTGACGCGCTTGGCAAAAGTTATCTCGTCAACCATGCCTACGAGCGAAGCTTGGAGAACGGCATCTGACCAATGCAGATGACCCGTCGAATGTTTCTGCGAGGAATCGGCCTGAGCGCAGCAGTGCTGGCACATGGCGCAGAGCCGGTGATTCCTGGATTTGAAAACGCGCCGATGGATCCGAATGCGTCAAAAGGCTGGACGCCGGTTTCTGACCGAAAAGTGCGAGTTGGAATTGTGGGATACGGGCATTGCCGATTTGGGGCGCGTTTCGGGTTTCAAAATCACCCAAACGTGGAGATTGTTGCCGTCAGCGATTTGATTCCCGAACGCCGCGATGGTCTGGCCAAGGAATGCAAGTGTGCAAAGACGTATCCGTCGCTGGCGGAATTGTTGAAGGATGACCGCATCGAAGCGGTGTTTGTCGCCACGGATGCGCCGAGCCACGCGCGTCATTGCATCGAGGCGCTCCAGCACGGTAAACACGTGGCGACAGCCGTGCCGGCAACGTACGGATCGTTGGAGGAAGCGGATGAACTGTACGCGACGGTCAAGAAGAGCGGCTTGAAATACATGATGTTCGAGACATCGTGTTTCCATGAGGACCTGCACGCGATGCGCCAGATTTATCGCGCCGGCGGATTCGGCGAATTGGTGTATGCGGAGGGCGAGTATTATCATTACTGTCCCACGCCGATTCCCTCCTACAACGACTGGCGGGTCGGATTGCCGCCGCAATGGTATCCGACGCACTCCAACGCGTATCACATCGGCGTGACGGGCGGTTATTTCACCGAAGTCTCTTGCATGGGGATGCCGAGCAAAGTTCCTCACCTGCAACCGCAAAACAATCGCTACAAAAATCCATTCGGCACCGAGATTGCGTTGTTCCGCACAAAAGAAGGCGGCTCCGCGCGCATGGCCGTGAGTTGGGACACGCCCGGTTACGACGGCGAAATGGGGCGGGTGCGTGGACAAAAAGGCTCTTACTATAAGGCGTTTGTCGGGCTTAAGCGCAACACCGCCGACATGCGACGGCCACCGTTGCCACCCGGCGTCCAAGCTGGTGGACACGGCGGTTCGCATGGACATCTGATGAACGAATTCATCACGGCGATCCTCGAAAACCGCGAACCGCTGGTCAACATTGCATGGGCGCTCAACATGACCGTTTCCGGAATCATCGCCCACCAGTCTGCCCTGAAGAACGGTGAGTTGATGAAGATACCAACGTACATATGGAAAGGATGAGCGCCATTAAACCCCGATTGAGCCTGTTGTTGGTGTCGGCGCGTAGTGCGTTTGCCCAGATCGCTTGCAAGCAGTCGCCGACCAACTTCGTCGCGCTCATTAACGGCAAGAATTTCACGGGCTAGAATTTCTTGTAGTCGTTTTACATGCTGCTTCATAGGAGTGACCTGCAGTTTTGCCCATTGAAAATGGAGTTATCACGCTACCCTGAACGTATTCGATTGGGTGTAGTCTGATATGCTACTATGTAAACACCTGTGCGGTATTCTGGTGAATATTTCGAAAACAAGTTGTAATATTAAATACATCTGGTATATCAGAATCACAAAGAAATGAAAATCCACAGTCATTCTTCCATCCACCGAAAAGGCCAAAGACGGAAACCGCGCATCAATCTGACCGAGCAAAGTTATGCGCGCATTCGTGCTGCGCTCTTGGGTTCCGAAATGCCCCTCGGCGAGCGTTTTTCGATCAATCAACTCTCTACCCACTTGGGAATCGGGCGATCACCGGTCCGGGACGCGGTGAACCGCCTTGCCGCTCAGGGGGTATTGCAGACGGTCGCCAAGTCGGGAATCATCATTCGCCCCGTTTCGCTGGAGGAATTCCAAGACATCGTGGGATTGCGCGAATCGCTGGAGCCTTATGCTGTGTCGCAGGCCTGCGCGCGGATGGATTACGTTCAACATGCGGAACTGCGCGCGCTGTGCCACCAAATGGCCGGCCTGGCCCGCCGCATCCGCGCCGCTGGATTCCAGAATGATTCGTTGAATGCTGCCATGCATCAGGCCGACTGGTCTTTCCACAGCCTGATTCTTGCATCCTGCGGCAACGCAACTCTGCGGAAGATCGTCGAGGACCATCGTCTGCTGCTCCGGAAAGTGCGCTATCCGTCGTTGGCGACCACGCGGCATCTGGCGTGCACGTTACGCGAGCACTGGCGGATTTATCGCGCGCTCGCGCGCGGCGACGCCGCTGCGGCCTGCGAATGGATGCGGCGCCACGCCCGTCGCGGCGGCAATGCCATGCTCGAAAGCTGGCGGCAAGAGCAGGAAAAACAACCCGGAACAAACACAAGAAACAGATGAGACTGATCGAACAGTTGTGTCAGGTGGACACTCCGACGTTGGCGAACGCCATTGAACTGCTGGATGTGCGCAACCGCGCAACCGGTTTCTGCAGCCGCCTCCTGCGCCAACTTACGCCGGAAATGGGCGTGCTGTGCGGGCATGCCGTGACGGTGCAGGCGGTGACGATGACAGCCGAACGGTCCGATCGAAAGGAAGCGGTCGAAAAGTATCTCGATGTCTGCCGCGCGCTCGAGCGAGCGCCGAAACCGGCGGTGGTCGTGGTTCAGGAGTTCGGGCCGCATCCTGAATTCTCGGCGCATATCGGCGAAGTGTTGGCGACGTTGTTCCGGCGTTTCGGCGCCATCGGCGTGGTCAGCGACGGCGCCGTGCGCGACATGACGGAAATTCGCGCTCTGGGTTTTCAGGTTTTCGCTCCCGGCACGGTGGCCAGCCATGCCAACTTCGTCATTCGCGCGGTGCAGACGCCGGTGGTTGTGTGCGGACTGACGGTCCATCCCGGCGATCTCTTGCATGGCGACGAGAACGGCTTGATCAATATTCCGAAGAAAGGCCGCCATCGTTTGCCCGAACTCGCCGACCGGGTGCGCGCGAAGGAAAAAATCGTGCTCGATTACCTGAAAGGCGCTGACATCACCCTCAACGGCATCCGCAAACGCATGACGCACTGAGGATGTGCGTCATCCGACCGGAAATGAAAACGTCTCCCCCTAATAGGCACTCATGAAAAAGAACCATCACGAAACGATCAACATCATCGGATTTATCGGATTGGGCATCATGGGCAAGCCCATGGCGAAAAACCTCTGCCGGGCCGGCCGCCAGTTGGTGGTGCATGACCGGAACAGCGGCCCTGTCGAGGAGTTGCTGGCGATGGGCGCGCGGGCGGCCGGGTCGCCTCGCGAGGTCGCGGCGCAATCGGACGTCGTAATCACCATGCTGCCCAACTCACCGGATGTCAGCGCCGTGCTGCTGGGCAAGGACGGTGTGCTGGCGGGCGCGAAACCGGGACTGATCGTCGTGGACATGAGTTCGATCGCGCCGTTGGTTGCGCGCGAACTGTGCCAGACAGCGGCACAACGGGGTGTCGCGATGCTCGATGCCCCCGTCAGTGGCGGCGAACCCAAGGCCATGGACGGCACCTTGGCTGTGATGGCAGGCGGTTCGGAAGAAGCTTTTGAAACCGTCAAAGACATCCTGAGTATCATGGGCCGCTCGGTCGTGCGCGTCGGCGAATCGGGCAGCGGTCAGGTCGCCAAGCTGGCCAATCAGATGATTGTCGGACTGAACATTGCGGCCATGTCCGAGGCCATGGTGCTCGCGAAAAAAGTCGGCGTGGATCCGGAGAATGTCTTTGAAGCCATTCGCGGAGGTCTCGCCGGCAGTGCGGTGCTCGATGCCAAGATGCCGCTGGTCTTGGACGGCAGATTCAAACCCGGTTTCCGTCTGGAACTCCACATCAAGGACCTGATGAACGCGCTCGATACCGCGCACGCGGTCGGCGCGCCCGCCCTGCTGACCGCGCAGGTCTGCGGATACATGCAGATGTTGAAGGCCGAAGGCAAAGGCGGCCACGACCACGGCGCCCTGATCCAGTTCTTCGAGAAGCTGGCCGGGATTGAGGTTCGGAAGACGCGGGAATCGTGCGGATGAAACCGGACAGGTCATCGAACGCAATGGACGCGAACCAGCCGGTCGCGCCACCGGTTCCACATTCATTCTTACAATATCTGAGGTCCCTCGGACCGGGCATCGTGATGGTGCTTACGTGGCTGGGCGGCGGCAACGTGGTGAATTCGTCCGTGGCCGGTGCCAACTATGGCTATGCGTTGATGTGGATTGTGGTGATCGCCTTGGGCATGCGATTCCTGTTTGTGTCATTGATCGCCAAGTATCAGCTCTGTAACGAGCAGGGTGAGGGTGTGCTGGATGGGTTGACCCGGCTGCATCGCTGGTACGCGCCGTTTCTTGCGCTGGTCGCCGTGGTGTTGGGACACATCTATGGTTCCTACATGCTGGCCGGTATCGGGGAGACCTGTGTCAACGTCACCGGCCGGGGCCTCGCATGGCACTGGGCGGCATTCTGGGCGTTGATCGCGCTGGTCACGATTTTCCGTCCCTCCTTTCGCCGTGTGGAATTGGTGTTCAAGGGGATTCTGGTCCTGCTGTCTGTCTCACTTCTGGGCACGGCGATCTGGGCGGGACCTAGTCCGTCAGGCATCCTTCGCGGCGTTTTGGCTTTCGAGTTGCCGGCGCGCGCGGGTGGGTTTGACGCCTTGCTGGTTGTCATCGCCATGATCGGCGCGCTCGGCGGCTCCATCGCCAATCTGATTTATCCCTATTTCCTCGAACAAAAGGGCTGGCGCGGACCGCAATACCGGCGCGTGCAAATGTACGATTTCTTCCTGGCAATCCTTACGTTGATCATTTTCACCCTTGCGATCTGGACGATTGGCGCCGAACTGCTCCATGCCCGCGGAGATGAGATCAAGAAACTCGACGATGTGACCAAACTACTCGGAGTCGCGCTGGGAGAAGGAGGAAAACTGCTGTTCTATCTGGGTGTGTTCAGTATTTTGTACACATCCGTGGTGGGACATGGTCTGGGGCTGGGCTGCTTGGCCACTCACGGCTATCTGCGTTGGCGGCGCGGCCCCGGTGAATTGCCCGATTACAAAACCCACCCGATTTACAAATGGGCGGTAACGTGGATTGTGATCTCGCCCGTGGTCTGGTCGCTGCCCGGCATGCCGGACTTTGTGACGCTGACGCTCGTGGCCAACAGCTTGCAGGTGGTGCTGATCCCTGTCTTGGTGGGCGGGGTCTGGTGGATCACGGCCAGTTCCCGCTACATCGGCGCCCGCTACCGGAACCGCTGGTGGGAGAACGCCGTGATGGTCATCGTGTTCATCGTGGCTCTCTGGGCCGCATGGGGATCAGTGACCTCCGTGATAAAGGCGATGCGCGAGTTGCTATGAATCATCACCACACACGATATTGCGCGCCGGCACCCGACATTTCCATGAACAAAGAGCCAACAATTCAAGCTGGGAGAGATTAAATCATGAATCGCCGTGACTTCATCAAAACAGTGGCTTCAGCCGTGCCGGCTGCAACGGTTGGACGTTGTCTCGGAGGAGAGAGCCATTCCACCGGTGCCCAAGCTGCGCCATTGGCGCAAGAGTACACCGTGGTGCTGTCGCAAGCGGCCTCCGAGATTCGGAAGATTGACGGACCGGGCCTGGCCAAGATGCCCGACGGCACACTCGTGGCCGTCGTCACGGTGGAACCGCGCGGGCCGACGCGGGTGCAGGTGGCCGAGAGTTCTGACGGCGGCCAACACTGGAAGCTGACCGCGCAGTTGCCCTACAACGCAGCGGTGCCGTGGGTGCATCGGGGATCGCTCTACGTGTTCGCGCATCCCAAGGGAACCAAACCCTATCGGGAAGATGACCTGTTGTTGCTGCGCAGCGATGACAACGGGAAAACATGGTCGAAGCCCGTGACTTTGTTTGAAGGACATTTTTGGAACGTGCAAACCGGGATGGCCATTCGCGAGGGACGGTTGTATTGGTCTGCCGACGATTACGTCGCGACATCAAAACGCGGCCCGCGCGTGGTCGTCTGTGATCTCTCTGCCGACCCGATGAACCCGAAGTCATGGCGCATCTCGAACCACGTCGGGTTTCCCGGCCTGCCAGACTCGCTGTTGAATCCAAACATGAAAGGCTCTTATCCGTCGCAACGAATGTTGGAACCGAACGTCCTGAATGTCGGCGGCCGCATCCGCGTCCTCGCGGCGGTGAAACCGCCCCTGCAAGCCACAACCAACCTCTGCGCGGTCTTCGATGTGACCGACGACGGCAAGGACGTCAAGCTGTCGTTCACGCAATACCATCCCATGCCGGGAGGTCAGGTGAAATTCTGCATCGTCTGGGATGAGGTGTCGCAACTGTTCTGGGCCACGCTCAATCTCGCGGCAGACGGTCAGGACCGGTTCCGCATGGAGGATCCGCGCGAAAAACGCAGCGGCAAGAAATACAATGGCGCCATCGGCGGCAACGACCGGCGGTTTCTGATGTTGTTCTACGGTCTCGACGGTCTGAACTGGTTCCCCGCCGGTTGCATCGCCCGCGCCGGGCGGCTGTCGCAGTCGTTCATGTATCCTTCGCACATTGTTGACGGCGACGATCTGCTGGTGGTGGCGCGCTCCAGCGTGAACGGCCGGAACCGGCACGACGCGGACACGTGCACCTTTCACCGGGTGCGCCAATTCCGAAAACTCGCCATGAACCTCCGGCCGGACGAAACTGGACAGGAGGATCAGTCATGACATGCAATCCATCTTCCAGCGCAACCATAGAGGTTTCGACTACAAGAAATCAGGAGACATCAAATCATGAATCGCCGTGACTTCATCAAAGCAGTAACCACGGTCGTCCCGGCCCTGACGGCTGGACGCTGTTTCGGAGGAGAGTTCCGTGCCACCGGTGCTCAAGCTGCGCCGTTGGCGCAACGCAACGGCGGCGCGCCGCGTCTGAAGCGCCTGTTCATTGACGGCCAGCACATCGAGCGAACGGAGAACCTGTGCCGCAGAATGCATCAGCCCGCCAAGTTCGAGCGGCCCGTGCTGGAGGCGACAACGCCGCATGAGACTCCGCGTCTTGGACTGTGGAACGCCCCGTGGTGGGATGAGGCAGAGAATCTCTGGAAGATGATTTACATCGGCGGGCGGAACCTGCTTCCCCTCTATGCCGCCTCTCGGGACGGTTTTCATTGGGAAAAACCGTCACTGGATCTGGTCGCCGCTTCCAAGGGCAAGACGCGACCGGACAACCTCGTCAATCTCGGCTTTCGCGGCCGGGAGGACGAGAACCGGCTGGTATTCGTCAGGAATGTGGCCTCCCAACCTCGCTTCAGGGCGCTGACTCTGATTGGCGGCAAACTCCGACCGCTCTTGTCTTCGGACGGATTGAACTGGGAAAGGCGGAAGCTCGACGGCCCCCCCACACACGATGAGTATCGGTTGGGGTACGACTCTTTGAAACACCGTTATCTGGCCACGGTGAAACAGGACGGATCCAGGGTTGCTTATCAAGGGGAGCATCCCGTTCCCGAGTATGGCCGGGCCGTGGCGCTTTCGACGAGCGAAGATTTCGAGCAATGGACCACACCGGAGTTGATCTTTCACGCCGACGAACTGGATCAGCGACAAGGAGGCGAGCGGGTCGCTGCCGTGGCGCGGAAGGAAGGAATCCTCTTCGTCAACGATCCCGCCGAGTATCGCACGGAAATCTACAACATGCCGCTGTTCACGTACGAAGGGGTGTATCTCGGCCTGCCCACCATCTTCAGCATGTCGGGTACCGTAATTCACCCGGGAAAGCGGAAGATCTACGAGAACGGCATTCTCTACCCGCAGTTGGTCTCCAGCCGCAACCTGCGCGACTGGCAGCGACTCGGCGAACGGGAGGCTTTCATCCCGCTGGCCGATCCTGACTGCACACGGATGGATCGCGCCATGATCCAGACGACTGCGCCGATCAAGAAGAACGGGCGCTTGTGGTTCTATTACCGAGGAGATCGGTTTGGACATGCGTCGTCGCTACGCAATGTGCCGAAAGGGGGCGCCGTGATCGACCATGAGACGGAGCCGACCGGGGCGATCTTTCTGGCGCACCTGCGCGAAGACGGGTTCGTGTCGTTGCGCGCGGGCGAGCAGCCCGGAGTGGCGCTGACCAAGGTGCTGACCGTCGATGGATCGCGGCTGCGCGTCAATGCCGACGCCGCGAAGGGCGAGATCCGCGCGGAGATTCGCGACGCAAAGACGGGACGGGCGATTCCCGGTTTCTCGCTGGGCGATTATTATCCCCGCCGCTTCAGCGTCGTCGAGCGGGAACGTTTCGCCAAACACATCGCCGAAGCGCCGGACGTGTCGGTTCCCGTCACCGCCGACGGACTGGACTTGGAAATCCGCTGGAAGGACGGCGCCGACCTGTCGCCCCTGCAAGGCCGTGATGTCCGCATCCAATTCCTGCTGCGCAATGCGGATTTGTACAGCTTCTGGTTTGCCGCAACATCGTAAGGAGTTACCGAATGAAATCCACCCCATCACACACCGCCCTCCGCGCCATCCGCACGCTTCTTTGGGCGACGATCATTGCGGCGCCAATCCATGCAGCCGACCTGCACCCCACGCTCGGAGCCGACTACACGGTTGTTTTCGACCATTACGCCGGGATTCCCATGGAATCGGGCTACATCCTCACCGATGCGCCGTCCTTGGCCAGAACATCCGACGGCGCATTGCTCTGCGCGGCGCCGTTGATGATCCGCGGCAAACCGCGCGGCGCCGTGAAACCGCTTTTGTTCTTCCGCAGTGATGACGGCGGCGCAAGCTGGAAACGATTGCCGGCGGAAAGCGATTTCTGCTGCGGGACGCTGTTCTCGCACGGCAAGGCGCTGTATTTCCTCGGCGCCGGACCGGTCCATCGCCATCGGGACTCCGGCATGAAGATCATCCGCTCCAACGATGACGGGCAGACATGGACGGCCCCGGCGACGCTGTTTCAAGGTCCCTACTACAACCCGGCCAGTTCCTACGTCATTCGCAACGGACAGTTCTACTGGTGCATGGACGAAGGACGAAGCAAAACCTATGTCATCGCCGGCGATCTGTCGAAAGATTTGCTCGACCCCGCCTCGTGGCGCATCTCCGCGCCGCTGCCCCGACCCGAACTGCCGCCCGCGATGAGCCGACCGGGAAAGAGTGGCGCCACGATTCTCGAAGGCAACGTGGTCGAGGTCAACGGGCGGCTGCAGCTCAGTTGGCGCTACATGATCGCCGGGCGCGACAGTGTCGGCATCGGCGTCATCTGCGACCTGACCGATGACGGCGCCACGCTCGACTACCGGTTCCGCCAGTTCTACGCGCTGCCCGGCGCGCAGAACCAGTTCTTCATCCTGCGCGATCCAGTCACCGGCCTCTACTGGATGAACGCCACCCTGCCGACCCGCACTCAGGACCAGGACCCATCGTTCAACGAGAAGCTGAAACGCAACAAACATTACGCCATGCCGGCCGGCAAGGAACGCCGCATCCTCGCGCTCTATTGCAGCTTCGACGCGCTGAACTGGTTGCCCGCCGGATACATCGTTGTCTGGCCGCTGGTCCGGCAGGCTTCGAACTACTGCGGCATGATGATTGATGGCGAGGATTTGCTCGTCGTGTCCCGCACCTCCCGCGCCGGCCGCAACCAGCACGACAACGACCTGACAACCTTTCACCGGATCAAGAATTTCCGCGACCGCGCGGCATTCCTACTGCCGGGCAACGAATGAGTCGAGGCTAACCATGAAAACTCTACCTTCTTTCGTCGGCGTTGGAGTTTTAGCCGGCTCGATCCTGTCGGCGGCCCTCGGCCTGCCGGCCGCCGGTTCACCCGGCATCTTGCTCGCCGCGGAAGAAGGCGCTGTGCATCCTGGGCAATGTGCTCCGTCTGACGTGAAGCCCCGTCAGGTAGTTCCGAGGCCCTACACGGGCGACGAGCCTTTTCTCCTGGCCCTTTGGCGCCCCGGAACCGCTGGCGTTGGCCAATGCACGGAGACCGGAAATCCCATGTTCGGTCCTTGTCGGACGGGCGCGCCACCGCCTCTGTCAGTGCCCGTGAATCAGCGCCAAGTACGGGTGCCAAGACTTCCGCGCCCGGAGTTCACCGTCGAGGCATGGGTGTGGCTTTCGCCCGACCGGTCGGACGATAAGGCCGGTCACGAGATTCTGGCGCTGGTTCCGGCCGATTCCGGGTGCAAAGCGAAATCGGGCAAGCACGAAGCCTCGGCATGGACATTAACGCTGACGCCCGAGGGCCGGCTGCAGTTACGATGGGCCGACACGGGCGGCAAGACGCTTACGGTCACAAGCACCGTTGCGCTGGACGATGATTCCCACCGCGGTCGCTGGGTTCACGTGGCGGTCGTGTGCCGCAACCTGGGAAGCTACTTTGCCGACGATGCCGAGTTCATCAAGCACAAGATGCCGAAGTATTCGCTGGCGATGATCTACTGTACGCCGGCGGGCGCTCCGCTGCCCAAGCTCGTCGGATACAGCACTGGCTTCTTGCGCCCGCGGTTATCGATGGATGAAGGCGTGCTCGTCGTGGGCGGCCGCAACGACGCGACCCGGTTTCCCGGAACCGTCGCCGACGTGGCGGTGTCCGGCATCGCCAAGTGCGAAAACCAGTACCCGACGCTTGGCGGCGGGTTGCCGCCGGGGGTTGCGGTAAACCCGGCCGAGGTGTGCGGCAGCGGGCGCGATGCGGTGGCCGGTGACGACGGCGTCATCTACCTCAGTGGAGGCGGCAACGGCCAGCCGTCGGAGTCGTTCAACTTCTACTTCCGCGTCGATGCACCGCCGGGCACCTACCGTCTGTGCCTGCTTCCCGCCAAGGGAAACGCGGCCATGACAACCACCGCGTGGGTAAGTCGCGACCAGGAGACGTGGGAGGCTCCGAAGACAAGGCGGTTCGCGAGGAGCGAAGGTAAAGATGCCGGTGTGTTCGGCCGGCTGCACGTTGAGATCGAGGTCGCCGACGGTCCGCTGTGGGTGTGCAGCGTGGTGCCCTACCTGGAATCGCACGTCCACAAAACGGAGGACGCGCTGGCCGACTGGCCGGCATTTCGCACACGGGAGATCGGGCGCAGTCACGGCGGCCGGCCGATCCGATTCTGGACCATCACCAACCACGACACGCCTGCGCGGGGCAAGCGAGCCTTCGTGATCATCTCGGGCCAGCATGCGCCGGCAGAAACGATGGGCGGCCATGTGCTGCATGCGATGCTCCAGCGGATGCGGCGCGACCCCGAAGCAGCCGGGCTGCTGGATACCACCGCCCTGCTGATCGCTCCGCTGATCAATGTCGACAATGCGGCCGAGGGAGGCAACACGTCGCTCAATCACAACGCCATCAACCTCAATCGCGACTGGGACTCGGTCACGCAGCCGGAGTCCAAGGCCGTTCGCGATGCGATCGATGGCTGGGTCGCCGAAGGGGGCGTCATCGCCGGAGCGCTCGATTTCCATGCCGGAGGCGGATTGAAGTCGCGGAATCATCTTCGCGGTTTCACCCCCGACTCGCTACCCAGGCACGTCCCCCATGTCGCCCGGCAACAACGATTGCTCCACTCGTTGATGGACGAGCATCTTGGTTTTGCCGAGGCGCGGATATCGCCCGCATCGCGCAGCGACTTCTCACGGTTCAGGGCAATGAGCGTCGAGCGCTATTCGGCGACCTGCTTCACCGTGGAATTCATGGCGGACAAGCACCTGAACCCACGATCGCGCAAGTTCGAGCCCACAAGCCCGATACTGCTCGAATCACTTGGCCCCGGGTTGCTGGAAACGTGGAAGCGGTACATGGTTTCCACGGCGGGCACCGACTGAATCCTGCCAAGGAAGGAGAATCCATCATGCATTCCATTCCGCGCAGAAAATTGTTGGGCAGCGGCCTGGGAGCGCTCGGCGCCGCCGTTGCGGGGCCGTTGGCGCGTGCGGCGGACCCGGTAGCCGCGTCCTCCCGGCCCCGCGCCACGGGTTGGGCGACGCCCTTGGCGCAAGACTACACCGTCGTATTTCACAATGCCGACGGCGGGCGAGGTCTGGACGGCCCCGGGCTGGTCCGATTGGCGGATGGCAAGCTGATGGCCGCCGTACCGGTAAATCCGGGCGGCAAGGGATGGATCTGTCACATCGTCCAGAGCAACGATGGGGGCGGGAGCTGGGGCCAACCCGTCGCTCAACTTCCCTATTGCAGCGCGGTGCCGTGGGAGCACGCGGGCCGGCTGTATCTGTTCGCGTTTCCGAGATGGGGGGGTGACATGCTGTTGTTGCACAGTGGCGACGGCGGAAGAACCTGGTCCAAACCGGTGACCTTGTTCGAGGGGAGATTCTGGAATTGCCAGACCGGCACTGCCATTCGCGACAACTGGCTCTATTGGTCGCCGGACGATTTTGTCGGCAAGGGACACCAGCGCGGTCCGCGCGTTGTCGCCGGCGATCTGTCGGCCAATCTGATGGATCCGAAGTCGTGGCGGATCTCGAATCACGTCCCGTTCCCCGGATTGCCGGAATCGCTGCTGAATCCGGGCATTCGCGGGAGCGATCCTTCGCAACGGATGCTGGAACCCAACGTGTTGAACGTCGGCGGCCGATTGCGCGTGCTGGCGACCGTGAAACCGCCGCTGCAGGCCACGACGAATCTGGCCGCCGTGTTCGACGTTGCCGACGACGGGGAAAACATCGAACTTCCCTTCACCCAATTCCATCCCATGCCCGGCGGCCAACTGAAATTCTGCGTCATCCGGGACGATGTCTCGCAGTTGTTCTGGGCGACGGTCAACCTTGCGGCGGATGGCCAGCACCGGTTCGAGTTCAAAGACCTCGATGAGTTCAGTCGAAGGGGCCGGGGCCAACCGTATCACGAGAGAGGCGGGGGGCGTGGCGGCAATGACCGGCGGTTCCTGATGCTGATGTACGGCTTGGACGGACTGAACTGGTTCCCGGCGGGCTGTGTGGCGCGGGCCGGCAGGCTGCGGCAGTCGTTCATGTATGCAAGCCCGGCGGTTGACGGGAACGATCTGGTCATGGTCTCACGGTCCAGCGTTGACGCCCACAGCCGGCACGACGCCGACTACTGCACCTTCCACCGCGTGCGCAACTTCCGCCGCCTGGCGATGAACCTGCGGCAAGATATCGACAAAGGCTCGATTTCGTAACGAATCCATCTCGACAATTCCTGAGAGGAGACCACAATGACACGACAAATCAACCTTGGAACGAGGGGCGGTTTTTTGGTGCCACAGGCACCCAAGGAGCATCCCGAGACTACTCGAAACCGTCTCGTTGCCATTTTGAACGGTGCCATCCTGATGGCGGCCCTCGGCCAACCAGGCTCATCGGCGATTGCCCAGCAGACCGCCGCGCGCAGCGAGGCGGACGAGGCGCGGATGCGCGCGGTCGTCGCGTTCGCCGACCACGCGCTCGAGAAGGGCCGCGACCGATGGAGCGGCAAAGAGACGCCCCTGTTCGCAGACGGCTTGGAGGTCCGGACCGGGCAGCCGGTCGAGTGGCTGCACAAAGGCCGGCGGTATGTGTTGAGCAACCTGGCCAGCCAGCAGAACTTTTTCCGCACGCTGGTGGGTCTGAGCAACCTGACGGGCGATGAGCGTTATCGGCAGGCCGCCAAGGATGCCACGGCCTATATGTTCGAGCACTTCCGCAGTCCCTGCGGATTGCTGTACTGGGGCGGGCACACGTTTGTTGACCTGCGGACGCTGAAGGTCGTGCATATCGAGGGTCCGCACATGGAGATCAAGATGCACCTGCCCTACTACGACTTGATGTGGCAGGTCGGCCGGGAAGCGACGGCGAAGTTCATCCGCGCGTACTGGAACGGCAACGTCCGCGACTGGCGGCGGCTGGAGATCAACCGGCACGCGCCCTACGGCGAGGCGATGGGATCCCTGTGGGATAGCCCGTGGGACAATCCGGCGCCGTTGTACGAGACGCAATGGCACGGCTCGGTCATGCCGATCACCGATATGACCTACTCGGCCGCGTGGCTCTCGCAACACGGCGACGCGCGGGCGCTGGGTTGGGCGCGGCGACTGACTGACCTGATGGCAGGCGCTCGACACCCGCAGACGGGTCTCGGCGCCGGGCGGTTCACCGCCTTGGAAAAGCGCCGCACGGATCCGGGCAACAGCACTGCGCATGGCGACCGCACCCGCAACCAGTTCGGACCGGAGTTCGGCGAGGCGGCACTGGATGCCTGGAATCTGCTCAGCGCGACGGGCGTGCGGAGAATCTACGTGGAGTACGCCCTGTCGCAAATGGCCGCGACCGAACTGCTGAAGTTGCAGGGGCGTGCGTTGCTCGCTGAGGCCGTCGGTGGCCTCAAAGCGTATGCCAGGCACGGATACGACGCCCAACATAATGTCTTCCGCGCGATGCTTGGCGACGGATCCGATCTGACCGGGTACACGATCAAGCGGTCGGGCTGGTTCGGCGATGCCGGCGAAACGATCCGGCCGATCGCCGCCGACGCCGCCTTCCTGCTCTCCTACGCCCGCGCCTGGCGGCTCAGCGGCGATGCGGTGCTGTGGACGACGTCGCAGGCGATGGCGCGAGGCAACGGCCTGGGCGACATCGGCGACACACCCGGCCAGGCGATGGCCCTGAACCTGAAGACCGGTTGCAGCAACCCGCTGGCGTTATTGGCCGTCTTGGAACTGCACCGCGGCAGCGGCGAGGCAGGCTACTTGTCGCTGGCCCGCCGCATTGGTGATAACATGATCGAGCATCGGTTCCGCAATAATCTGTTCGTGGAGAGTGATCGGCACATCTATGCCCGCTTCGACGCGCTGGATCCGCTGGCCTTGCTGACCTTGGAGGCAGCCATCCGCGGCAAACCCGATCAGGTGCCGACATTCATCGGCGGACTGTGGCGGTATCTGCAGGGCCCCTACGACGGGCACGGGCGAGCAAGCGACCAACGCCTGTTCTACTCCCCGGCTGCCCAGTTCCAGCGGGGACCGCAATGAGAGTTCTTTCCTCCGGCGGGCCACATGGGGCATTGAGAACGGTTTACACCAACGCTTCGACCAATCCCATCGGGAGGATGCGTGTCGGCTGCGGTTGCCGCAATCGCTGCGGGTGTTGGGGGATCCGGCGATTCAGCATCAGTCTGTTCATGCACTCGCGGAGTCGGCAGAAGAAACCGCACCACAAAACCACGACGGACTTTTTCACCGCCATGGATGCGGAACACCATCGCTACACCCTGTGCGTGCTGCGTTCCCGCCGCCCCACCTTCCAAACCCCTTCGTGAATAAGCCATGCACCGGTGCCCAGAAGTTCTCTTTTTACTCGCGAACGTCTTCTGACCGATTACGACAACTTGGCCATTACTTCATCAATCGCTTCCTCAAAAACGGCAAGCGACTCGCGCAGGGCGTCCTCGGTAATCGTCAACGGCGGCGCGATCTTGAGGCACTCACCACCGACACCGACGGGCGCGAACATCAATAGGCCTTTCTGATAGGCTGCGACGTTGACTGCGGTGGCGACAGTCGAATCCGGCTCGCGCGTGCCGGGCTTGACGACTTGAATGCCGGCGACGAGACCTTTACCCCAGCAACAACCGAGACGCCGCGGATATTTGCGCTGGATGCGTTCGAGTTCGGGAATGAACCACGCGCCCAATTTCGCGGCACGGGCGGCCAGTTTCTTTCGCTGAATGACTTTCAGGTTCGCGATGGCGGCCGCAACGGCAAGCGGCGACGCGGAGTGGGTCGAGGTCATTGAACCCGGTGCGTACAACTCCATAATGTCGCGCCGGCCAATCACCGCCGACAACGGCAACGATGAGGTGATGCCTTTGCCACAGGCGATAAGATCGGGTTTGATGCCGTAGTGCTCGAAGCCAAACATCTTGCCGGTCCGTCCAAAACCGGCTTGGACTTCGTCCATCGTCAGCACGATATCGTGTTGCCGGCAGAATTTTTCCAGTTGCTTGGCGTATGCGACAGGAAAGAAGTCCGGGCCGACGCCCTGATAAGTTTCGCTCATGACACCGGCGATCTCCTCTGGCTTGACGTCGTGCTCGGCTAGGGAGCGAAGGAACAGGTCGAAGGAGGTGTCGGTGTTCTTGAAGCCGTCGGGGAAGGGGACTTGGATGAAAGTGCGGTCGCGGTCCACCATCCACGTCTTCTGGCGGTCCATGCCGCCGGCGAGCTGGGCGCCCATCGTGCGCCCGTGAAATGCGTTGCGGAAAGTGACCATGAACTTCTTGGCCGGGCCGTGCTTCTGGAGTGCGTAGGTTTTGGAGAGCTTGATGCAGTTCTCCGTCGCCTCGCTGCCAGTGCTGAGCAGGAAGACCTGATACTTGGCGGGGTCGGGAGAGACTTCACGCAACATCCGCACGAGCGAGGCGCGGTCGGCGTGCGGAAAGACGTACGCGGCCAGTAATGGCCGGTCGAGCATGGCGCGCACGGCTTTGACGATGTCAGGCTGAGCGTGGCCGGCGTTGGTGATGAGCACGCCACTCGACCAGTCAATCCAACGGTTGCCCCATTTGTCAGAGACGATAAAATTCTCGGCCTTGTGCCAGAGCACGGGCGGCTGGCCGGACATCGAACGCGGTTCGCTGCGGCGCAGTTCCTCGAAGATCGGCAGCGATTGCGGCACCGGCAACGCGGTCTTGATGGTGCGGTATTTGGTTTTGATTTGCGGGACTTGGACGGGTGTCAGACTGTACTCAGCCATTGGTTTTCTCCACGTGGGGATTCTTGCCGTAATGGATTTTGACCAGCGCGCCATCGGCAAGGATGGATTGGCGCGCGGCTTCGACGACGAGTTCGTTGATGAAACTGTTGGCCGGCGTGGCGATGATTCCTGCGGCGTCAATTTCGCGGATTATCTTCTGCCGGGCGGCGAGGTTGTCACAGGTCGCTTCGATGCGCTGCATCGTTTGCAGGCTCGCCGCGACGGAATCGTAGCCGTACCCAACCGGCTTGGCGCCGTCTCCCTCCCATGGCACGAGCCGGAAATAATCTGGGCTGACGTATCGGTAGCGCGCCGCGCCGCTCGGTTCGAGGAAGGCGTAGCGGATGCCGCGTTCGTGATCGTCGTGGTGAATCATGCCGCTGCGGTTCTGGCCTTCGCAATACATGATCATGCCCTGATCGTTGCTGCCGGCGGCGTCATCGGGATAACCGAGACCGTCGGTCACGGTGAGCAGCGCGCCGTTCTCGTAGCGGACGCGTCCGCTCGACCAGAGGAACGCTTCCTTGCCGTTCGGGAACTTGCCGCGCACGCCGTCCACCGAGACGGCGACTGGTTTGAGGCCGGTGATGAAATAGACAAGGTCCACGTAGTGACAGCCGACGTAGGTGAACGGGTCGGTCTTGTCGCAGGTGAACCAGTTCTGGAAGTTGGAGTGCCGGTAATAATACGGCTCGTGGAGCTTCGCTTCGCCCATGATGAACTTGCCGAACCGTCCCTCGGCGTAGAAGCGTTTGGCCTGGAGCGCGCGACGGTCAAAGCGTTTGTGGTACTCGACGCCGACGAACAGACCTTTCTCCAGAGCGAGGTGTTCGATCGCGACGTCCTGCTGGTATTCGAGTACGAGCGGTTTGACGCTGAGCACGTGCTGCTCGTGTCGCAACGCTTCCAGAATGATTGGGTAATGAAACCAATCCGGAACGGCGACGACCACCGCTTGGTGGGGGCGCAACTTGGCCAGTGCGTCCTTGAACAGATCGGGGAACATCTTGTCCGGTGGAGTCGTTAACGCGGGCAACGCTGTGAACTTTTGTCCGGGGAAGGCGGCGCGCAACTCTGCGTTGTCGGCCAATGCTTGCAGCGGCGCGCTGTTGAGGGCGCAGATGGTGATTTCGCCGACCACGCCGAGGCGTTGCAGATGATAGATGCTTGGCAGGAGTTGATCGTTGGTGATCATCCCGCCGCCGATGATGAGGGTGTCGAGTGGTTTGTTGTTCATGGCAGATTCCCGTGCGCTTCGATGGCCGTGGCAACGCTGCGGACCGCGAGCAACATCGCGGCTTGTCGCATCGGCAGTTTCCGTTCCTGCGCCGTCTGGCAGACGCGCGCGAATCGTTCCTGCATCCGTTGCTCCAGACGCGTCCGCACTTCGGCCTCGGTCATTTGTTCTTGTTGAGTTTCTTGTGTGTATTCGAGGTAGGAGACGAACACGCCGCCGGCGTTGCAGAGAATGTCGGGGATGACGAACACGCCGCGTTTTTCGAGGATGCGATCCGCTTCCGGCGTGGTCGGGCCGTTGGCGCCCTCAGCGATGATCTTCGCTTGGATTTTGCCGGCGTTTTCCTTGGTGATTTGGTTGCCCGTCGCCGCCGGTACGAGCACCTCGCACGGCATCGTCAACAGCTTCGCGCCCGTCATGTGACGCCCGACGGTAAACCCGGCGACCGATCGTTGCTTGCGGACGTGCGCCGCCAAGGCGGTCAGGTTCAGTCCCGATGGATTGTAAACCGCGCCGTGAATATCGCCGATGCCCACGACGCGCGCGCCGAGTTCTGCCAACGCGTGCGCCGCCACCGCGCCAACGTTGCCGAAGCCTTGGACGATGACAGTCGCGCCGCAGAGATCGCGTCCGAGCGTTTTCATCGCCGCAGCGGTCGTGATGGCCACGCCGCGTCCGGTCGCCTCGCGCCGGCCCGGTATGCCGCCGAGGATGACGGGTTTGCCGGTGACGTAACAGCCCTGCGTGGTCGCCTGGCCGAGCGAGTAGGAAATGGCGTCCTTGATGTGCCCCATGTCCCGCTCGTTGGTGCCCATGTCGGGCGCCGGCACATACACCAGCGGGTGAATGTGACGAATCGCGCCACGCGTGAAGCTGCGGATCAACGTTTCCTTGTCGTGCGGCGGCAATTGTTCGGGGTCGGCCACAATGCCGCTCTTGCCGCCGCCGAACGGCACGCCGATGAGCGCGCATTTCCACGTCATCTCCATCGCCAGCGCGGTGACTTCATCGAGCGTCACGCACGGCGTCATCCGGATACCGCCCTTGCTCGGGCCGAGCGCCCGGTTGTGATGCACGACAAATGCGCGAATGGTGTGCGTCCGTCCGTCGGCCAATTCCGGCGACAGCCGCAACTCGCTGCGCTCCCTTGGGTCGCGCATCTTGAGCAGCAGGTCCGCCGGGAATTCGCCTCGCAGCAGCCGCGCCGTCTTGTCGAAATTCGCCAGCGCGTGTTCCAACATCGGGTTAGTGGTCATCGTTTCTCCTGGGCGGCGGCGCGGAAGACTCCCGTATGATCAGTTCTGGACGAAGGAAGATATCCGAGTGTCTCCGTTTGCCGTTGACGGTGATTTGTTCGAATGCCGCGTGCACCATGGCCGGTATCGGTTGACGGAGTGTTGTCAGCGACGGAATGGTCATGTGTGCGGCTGGTACGTCATCCACGCCGGCCAGGGTCAGGTCGCGAGGGACGGAGATTCGCCGCTCATACAACACGCGCAACGCTGTTTGCGCCAGCACGTCTTCGGCGGCCACCACCGCGGTCGGCAGGAGGTCGCCGCATCGTTGCAGCAGTGTTTGCATGGCCTCCCCGCCGGCTTCCGCGCCGGTGGTTGACCGTGCGCGGATAAAACAGTGGGGACGAGCAAACAAATCCACGCGTTTCAGCGCCGTCTCCAGCAGTTTCTCCCGTCGCAAGTTCGATGGGGTTTCATCGCCGAGATAGCCGATGTCCCGGTGTCCGAGCTTGATGAGGTAAGCAACCAATTGACGAAATCCGTGCTCCAGATCCACGGTGATGTTGACGACGCCGCGTGCCGGCTCGCCGCAGCCGATGCGGACGACGCGCAAGCCGAGTCGCAAAAAGTCGTCCAGCCCTTCCGGGGAGAAATCGCTTCCGGCGATGATCAGTCCGTCCAACTGGTACTTGGCCAGCGGACGGAGATCCACGCGGGCGCCGGCGCCCGGCGGACAACCGGTCAGCAGCAGGGAAAACTGTTTGGCCATCGCCAACGCCTGCAATTCGGCAATGATGTGGCCGAAGAACGGGTCGTCGAAATTTTTGATGACCACGCCGATGGTGCCGGTTGAGGTTCCTCGCAAGCTCAGCGCCGCTGCGCTGGGCTGATAATTCAAGCGCGCGGCCTCCTTGCGGATTCGTTCGATCGTCTTTGCGGAAGCGCCGATGCCGGCCGCGGTCCCGCCCAATGCCCGCGAGACCAGTGACGCGGACACCCCCAATTGGCGGGCGATTTCTTTTTGGGTCAACATGGGACGCATTCTGGCATAAGAAGCTCTGGCTGTCAACCTCATACGTATGAGGTGAGGCAATCGGAAGGACCGGAAACTTCTCGCCATTGCTCGATATTCTCCTTGCGCTCCGCGGGAAGGCTGGTAATCTGCGCGCAGTTCTTTGTCGTGCCAAACGCGTCGGCGCAGGGAACGCCGTGAGATTCGGCGACTGTGGCGCATCTGTAAGCAGCTACGACGCCCCAAGGCCATCCAAATTGGAGAAGGCGGGGTGAAGGTCTGAAGCTGCAAAGTCAGAATAACGGCCGGCGCACAACCCAAAACCAAACATCCTTCGAACCAAAGGAGATTGCGTCATGAAGTATTGTCGTTTGTTGTCCGTCGTTGCTGTGCTTGTCCTGTCTCATGTGGTGTTGCGTGCCGACACCAACCGCCTTACCGAAGTTCTTGTCACCTCCACCCGTATCCCGTCCGAAAGCGAGAGCACGCCAGCCGCCGTCACGGTCATTCAAGGTGACGAGATTGAGCTGCAACAAATCCGCACGGTTGCCGATGCCTTGCGCGCGGTGCCCGGTCTGAGTGTCGTGCAGAGCGGCCAGCCTGGTGGCGTTACTGCTGTGTTCATGCGCGGGAGCAATTCCAAACACACGCTGGTTCTGATTGACGGTGTGCGCGTGAACAATGGGTTTGACAGTTTGTTTGACTTCAACAATCTCCCGCTGGACAACGTGGATCGGATCGAGGTGTTGCGCGGGCCGCAAAGCACCCTGTACGGCTCCGAGGCGCTCGGCGGCGTCATCCACGTCATCACCAAACGAGGCGCCGAAAAATGGACGGGCGCTGCGACGTTCGAGGGCGGCAGTTACGACAGCATCCGTCCGCGCGTCTCGTTCGCGGGAAGCTCCGGCAAGCTCTCTCTCAGCGGGGCGGGAAGTTATTTTTCCAGCGACAACGACCGCCTCAACAGCGCCGTGCGACAACGTGACATGACGGGGAGCGTTCGTTATCAGTTTCTGGAGCGGCTGGATCTCACTGTTTCCGGCTGGTTCCGGTCCAGCCACGCCGGCTCCCCCGGTCTCGACAGTTTGTGGGGCAATGATCCCAATGACTTCCTCAACGGCGAGAACACGGCGGTCGCCGCCGTGGTACATGCGCAGCCTTTTGATGTCTGGGATGCGCGGCTGACCCTCTCCCACAATCACGACCGCAAGTTTTGGAATGGCGCTCCCAATGTTCCGGGCGGCGATTATTCATATGCCAGGACGACCACTGACCGCGACCAGGTTGATTTTCAGAACCTGTTTGCCATCGCCGACCATCACCAACTCGTGGCTGGGATGTCATTTGACAACATCCACGCCAATCGCGTGCATGATGATTATTCCTGGTGGAGCGGCGCCTCCGGTGGTGTTATTGCTCCCACAGTCCGTAATTTCGCCGGCTACGCACAGTACGAATTTGCGCCGTGTCCGCGCGCCACCCTCAATGCCGGGTTGCGTTTGGATTCATACAACACGTTTGGTGCGGAGTTGACCTATCGAGTCGGGGCACGCTACACGGTGCCGCACACGGAGACAATTCTCCGCGCCAATTTTGGCACCGGTTTTCGAGCGCCCGGTGTGGATGACCTGTACTTTCCAGTGTATGGCAATCCGCATCTGGAACCGGAACGCAGCATTGGTTGGGATGCCGGGTTCGAGCAAGCGTTCTTCGAGAATAAACTGCGAATCGGCGCCAATTACTTTCAGAACGAATATGACAATCTTATCCAGTACAGTGTCACCAACTGGGTCACATGGGCCGGCACGATGATGAACGTTCAACAGGCGCAGACGATCGGCATTGAGTCGTTCGGCACGTGGACGCCTTGGAAGGAGTTGCTCGTGCGCGGCAGCTACACGTGGTTGCCCACAGCCGAGGATCGCGTCACCAACCAGCGGCTTTTGCGGCGTCCCCGGCACACAGGGGAACTGCTGGCCAACTACCGTTTCCTCCGGCGGTTTGGCGCGACGGTTCGCGCCCAGCTTGTGGGCGACCGGCACGACTACGATCCTGTCACGAGCGATCTCATCAAATCCGGGGCGTATTTCAAGCTCGACCTCGGCTTGTCCTGCGAGGTGTGCAAACACTTTACGGTGTTTGGGCGCATTGAAAATGTAACGGACGAAAACTATTATGAAGCGGCCGGGTATCCTGCCATGGGACGTGTTTTTTGGGGCGGCGGCACGGTAAAGTTCTGAGATGAATCATGGCCTCCATCCAAGCTGCCGACTTGGCGCGGCTCGTGGCCGCGCTCGAAGAGGAACCGACGGCACAACGCAAAACTTGTCCGGCCTGCGGCGCGACGTTTCCGTGTCTGCCGGGCGGTTGCTGGTGCGCCGCGCTGCGGCTCAGCCCGGCGACACTGCGGGAACTGCGCGCCCAATACGACAATTGCCTCTGTCCCGCCTGTCTGCTACCCTACAATCAATGATCGGGCACCACGCCAATCGCGGCTCGCTACGGCTTCGTTCCATCGCGTGGCCGACGCGACCGGAGCAACGCCGGAAGTTTTCGCCGGCAATTGGGATTGCTGTTGTCGTTCACGTTCTCCTTGTTGCCGGGTTGGCGGCTTGGAAAGTGCCTCAGCTCGTGAATGCGCCCCGCTCGGAATTTGTCAACGCCACGATCAGCTTTGCCGGTTTGCGCGAGCCGGCGATGAGCGGCGGCGGGGGAGGGCGCGCCGGCAATCCCAACGCCGGTGGACGGTCGGCTCGCAGTGTTCGTGCGCCGCTGTTGCGCGTTTCGCCGGTCACGAAATCGAGTCTGGAAATGCCGCCCCTGCCGCAGCCGCAACCGCAGGCGCGGCTGCGGCCTGTCATTGCTGTTGAGACGCTTGACGCAGCGCCGTTTACCAGTGTCGAGCCGGCCAGTCCGCCGGCGTCGTTGTTCGCGGAAGCCGTCGCGGTTGAGGAAACGACAGGGAGTGGCATGGGGATTGGGAATGGCAGGGGGCCGGGTGTGGGTGATGGTTCTGCCGACGGCGTTGCCGGTACGGGCACGGGAACCGGCGCGGGTGTGGGTATGGGGGAAGGTGACGGCGCTGGTTTTGGCGGTGCGAACTATTTGCGGAATCCGCAACCGCAGTACCCGTCCATTGCTCGACAGCAGGGATGGGAGGGGACGACGGTTTTGCGAGTGGAGATTCGCGCCAACGGTTTGATCGGTGTGATTCAGATTGTGCAAAGCACCGGGCACAAGGTGCTGGACGATGCAGCCATCGAGGCGGTTCGCGCTGCGCGATTTCAGCCGGCGCGTCACAATGGAACGCCGATCACCTCGTGGGCTGAGGTCCCGGTGACGTTTCGCCTGAATCGCAGTTAGCTGCCGATTTTGACTTTGATCTTGGCGGTAATGCCGTCGGCGAGGGCGCGAATTGTTTTGGCGTCCGGCCCTTCGATGAGGAGGCGAATCTTCGGCTCCGTGCCGGAGTAACGCAGCAGGACTCGTCCGGTATCGCCGAGGGCTTGCTCGGCGTCTTTGACAGCGGCGAGGACATCGGGCATCGTTTCAAGCGGCGGTTTCTCGCGGACCTTCATGTTGACAGCGACTTGCGGGAACTTCTCGAATGTCTTGAGCAATTCGCTCAACGGTTTGCCGGTGTCCATCATGATGCGCAGGACTTGGAGGGCACTCACGATGCCGTCGCCGGTGGCGGCGAAATCGCGGAAAATCATGTGGCCGCTTTGTTCGCCGCCGACGTTGAGGTCGTCGCGCAGCATGACTTCGAGGACGTACCGGTCGCCGACGGCGGTGCGGATGACGTCGCCGCCGTGCTGGCGGATGAAGTGGTCGAGGCCGATGTTGCTCATGATGGTGGCGACCATCGTGTTATTCTTGAGCGCGCCGCGCCGGAGCCAATCCAAGCCGGTGATGGCAAGGACGTCGTCGCCATCCACAAGGACGCCGCGTTCATCGCAGAGCAGGACGCGGTCGCCGTCGCCATCGTGCGCGATGCCGATGTCGGCGCCGATCTGTTTGACGGCGGCGCACATGGCTTCGGGATAGAGCGAGCCGCAGTTGAGGTTGATGTTGGTGCCGTCCGGTTGGTTGTTGAGGACGGAGAGACGGGCGCCGAGTTCGCGCAGGATGCAGGGGGAGCTTTTGTAAGTGGCGCCGTGGCCGGCGTCCACGACGATGCGCATGCCTTCGAGGAGTCTTCCCTTCGGGAAGGCGGCCTTGGCGTACTCGACGTAACGGCCGAGGGCGTCGTCAATGCGGAATGCCTTGCCGATTTCGCCGGCGGTGGGTCGGATGTGTTCGATGGTGCCGCTGAAGACGAGGTCTTCGATCTCGGCCTCGATGGCGTCGTCGAGTTTGTAGCCGTCGTGGAAGAAGAACTTGATGCCGTTGTCCTCGTAGGGATTGTGCGAGGCGGTCAACACGATGCCGGCGTCGGCGCGCAGCGAGCGCGTGATGTAAGCGACGCCCGGCGTGGGCAGCGGCCCGATGAGCAACACGTCCACGCCCATCGAGAGGATGCCGGCGCTGATGGCGTTTTCGAGCATGTAACCGCTGAGGCGCGTGTCCTTGCCGACGACGATTTTGTGACGGCCATGCCCGCGCGGGAGCGGGAGACGCTGTTTGAAAACGTGCGCGGCGGCGCGGCCAAGTTTCAATGCCGTCTCGGCGGTGACCGGCTCGATGTTGGCGATGCCGCGGACGCCATCGGTTCCAAAAATGCGGCGGATAGTGGTGGATTTGGGCTTGCTCATCTCTTGGTCAGCGGTTGACTTCACGGATGCGAACATCAGCGTCTGCGCGGGCGTGCGAGACGAGGGCAATGCGGGTGTCGGGCGGCACAAGATCCACGCGTTCACGGAACGAAATGCGGCGGTCGGTCAAATCAACCGGCAGCGTTTCGATGGCGCGAAGCGATGTGAGGACGGATTTCGGTCCTTTGACGCGGACGGTGCGGGGGACGACGTTTGTCCGTTCGATGATGAATCCCGACGGCAATTTGCCGGTGAACGCCAAGTGGACGGGCAGTTCGCGTTCCGTGAGCTGGGCGACGCCGACAAGGCCGAGCTGATGAAAGAGTCCGGTGTGAGTTTGTGACGGGGGACGCGGTTCAATGGTGAGGGCCTTGACGAAAAGCCAGACAATGATTCCCAGCAGCAACGAGAGAAGCTTCAAGGTTGTGTTGTCTCGGAACCACTGCATCAGAATTGATCCTCCTGTGGGTCTTCGGAGTTTGTCCCGGCCTTGGTGCTTGGTTCTTCGGTGGCTCCACTGAATGTCTCTGCTGGTTCGGCGCGAGGCTCACGCAAGAACAGCCCGCCGACAAACCGGCGCACGGCATCCGTCACACCCCAGCCGCGCCGCGCCGGTGGCGCGAGCGTCTTGGAGAGGTAGTCGCGCAACGCATCAGCGTCCAGCCCGCGCTGCAACTGGCCATCAACGGCCACGGAGATATCGCCGGTTTCCTCGCTGACGACGATGACGATGGCGTCGCTTTCCTCCGACAATCCGATGGCGGCCCGGTGGCGCATTCCGAGTTGGACGTTCAATCCTTGTTGTTGGGTGAGCGGAAAGACGCACGCGGCGGCCACCACGCGGTCCCCGTGCAGAATGGCGCCGCCATCGTGCAGGGGGGTGTTCTCAAAAAAAATCGTCGTCAACAATTCGGTTGTCGCCTTGGCATCCACCGAGATGCCCGTCTCGGCGACGCCGCGGAATCCGATTTCGCGCTCGATGGCCATCAAGGCGCCGCAACGTTTTTGCGCGAGCGCCTTGGCGGTTTCCGCGAGCACATCGGCCAGTTCGATTCGCAGGCGCGAGCTGGCAAACGGATTGCGGCTGCCGAGTTGCGCGAGCGCGCGGCGCAGTTCCGGCTGGAAGATCACCAACACGGCAATGGCCAGGAGCGCGAGGAACCGGCTCAGGATCCAGTTGATGACATCAAGGTGAAACAATTGCGTGAAACCCACGATGCCAAGCAACACGATCACAAACCCGGTCAACACGGCCGCTCCGCGCGTGCCCCGGAACAACAACAACACATAGTAGATCACCGCGGACAACAGCAGGATTTCAAATCCCGCCTTCCAGTACGACGCGATGAAGTCTCGAATCAATTCCATAAATCACTGTTGGATGGCCTCGGCCATCCGCACGGCATCCACTGTTTCCGCCACGTCATGCGCGCGCACGATGCGCGCCCCGTGTGTCGTCGCCCACACCGCCACCGCCACGGAACCAGCCAGCCGCTGTTGCGGTTCGCGTCCGAGCAGTTTTCCAACAAGCGACTTGCGCGATGCGCCGACCAGCACCGGGCAACCCAATTCACGCAACACCTCCAAATGACGAAGCAAGGCCACGTTGTGTTCGACAGTTTTCCCGAAGCCGATGCCCGGGTCAATGGCGATTTGTGTTTTTTTCAGGCCGCGCGACTCCGCCCATGCGATTCGTTCCGCCAAAAACGCGCGCACCTCCGCGACAACGTCATCGTAGCGAGGCGCTGTTTGCATTGTCTGCGGCGTTCCTTGCATGTGCATCAACACCACGCCGGCGCCGGCGTGGCGCGCCGCGTCCACCATCCGCGCGTCGAAACGCAGCGCGCTGATGTCATTGACAATTCGCGCCCCGGCCGCCAGCGCCTGCTCCGCGACCGTCGCCTTTGTCGTGTCCACGGAAACGACGACTGGTGTAGTGGCCGCCGTCCCGGCGGCAACCAATCGCTCAATCACGGGCACGACACGGCGGATTTCCTCGTCCTCGCTGACCGGTGCCGCGCCGGGACGTGTGCTCTCGCCGCCGACATCAATGATGTCCGCGCCAGCGGCGACCATTGCCAGCGCGTGCGCGACGGCCGAGTCTGTGTCGAAAAACACGCCGCCATCGGAAAATGAGTCGGGCGTTACATTGATGATTCCCATCACCAACGTTCGTCGCGTATTCCATTCGAAAGGCGTTGCCACACCGCGAGTGTACGCAAAAAAAAAGCATTCGACCAGAATGAATCCGGATTGCTATTTCTTCTTAAACGCGTCGAAAAGGCCCTTGGTGGTCTTCTGGAGTGTGTCAGTAGCGCCCTTGACGGCTTCACCTGCGCCTTTGATAACTTCGCCGGCCACCGTGCCAACCTGTGTGAACAGCGTGTCCATTACGAGCTTCGAAATACTGGTGCATTCGGTGATGTTCTCGTATTTGGCATTCAGAGGTTTGAAAAGTACCTGGGTTTTGCTTTTCTCTTTGCCGTCAGTGCCTAACGTGCATTTGAATACCGTGCCAACGTGCACCTTCAATAAGTCCACGCGGTACGGCGTCACTTTCTTCTCTTCCTTTGGCGCCCCGCCACCGCCTACTGACGACGCCCTGTTTTGAAGAACGCTATAGTTAGTTTCGCCCTTCGCATTCGTCACGAGGTTGACTTCGGCAACATTGACCGTCAACTCCTTGATGTGCGGCGCGCGACGAACGAACGACATGGTGTCGTAATCAACGCGCAACAGCGGCATGATCAGGAACGTGCCACCGTGAAACTCTGGCGGATTCGTCAATTTCAGGTCGCGCACTTCCAGTGTACCGTTCAACAAGCCAAGGTCCACCGAGCCAATTTCCAGTGGAAACCCGGTCAATTGAGTGGTGGCAACTTGCACGGCATGGCGGGCGACGATGTTCCGTGTGAAATACAGGGCCACGCCCAGCACGATCACCAGTAGCAATAACCATTTGATGAGCTTGAAGAGTAGTTTCATGGTGATATTTGTACCCCCATGACACCACGGAATCAAGCCGCTCCTAAACTGGGCGCTCATATGTCAATTGCCGGTGGCGTGGACCTTGCCATCGAGCGAGGCGTGTCCATCAGATGCGAGGCTATCCAGATTTTTCTGAAGAACTCGACACAATGGCGTGGGAAGGAGATTTCCCAGGCGGAAGTTGACCGGTTTCGAGCAGCGCGCAATGCAATGCCGGTCTTTGCGCACTCCAGCTATCTCATCAATTTCGGCGTGCCGAGTCCCCGTTCGGTCGCGGCGCTTGTGGACGAAATCCGCAGGGCTGATTTGCTTGGCGTTCCGTTCATCGTGCTGCATCCCGGCGCGCATCTTGGCACTGGTGAAGCCGCTGGCTTGGAATCGGTGGCGCGGAGCCTTGACGCGGTGTTTGCGGAGACATCGTCCAGCAAGGTGAAGATCGCGCTGGAAACGACGGCAGGGCAGGGCACCTGTCTCGGCCATCGGTTGGAGCATCTCGCGGCCATCATCCGGGCGTGCCATCATCCCAAGCGGCTCGCTGTTTGCGTGGATACGTGTCACCTGTTTGCTGCCGGCTACGACATCAGAACGCGACGCGGCTACGAGGCGGTGATGCAGGAACTGGATGTTGTTGTCGGCAAAAGACGAGTGGCGGCGTTTCACCTGAACGACTCGAAGAAACCGCTTGGTTCCCGCGTGGACCGGCACGAGCACATTGGGAAAGGATTACTCGGTTTGGAGGCGTTTCGTTGTGTGATGCAAGACGAAAGGTGGCGCGGCCTGCCGATGGTATTGGAGACGCCGAAAGGCGCTGACCTGCGCGAGGACGTGGAGAACTTGCGGGTGTTGCGCGGTCTGCTGTAGTCGTCCCGCTCCGCCGGGGCGCGGCGACGGTTACTTCTCTTTCAGCACTACAAAAGTCGAACTGTCGCCGCGCTTCAGGTAGAGAAGAACGCCCTTCCTGGCTTCCGCCTTGGCAATGGCGGACTTGAAATCGGCGGCGTTTTTCACGGGACGGCGATCCACTTCGACGATGATGTCGCCCCGTTGCAAGCCGCGCTCGGCAGCCGTGCTGTCCTCAGTCACCTCGGTCACGATAACGCCATCGGTCTCTTCAATGCCGAATTCTTTCGCAACCGCCTTTGTCAATGTCTGAACAGTGATGCCGAACGCGGACTCCGTCTTGGGTGTCTGCCCCGGCTTCCGGGAGGCGACCGCAATGTCGTCCTTCATTTCGGCCGTTTGGACCGGCACCTTGACGGTTTTGCCGTCGCGCACCACGTCGAGGATGACCTTCTGGCCGATTTTCTTGTTGAGAACCTGTTGTTGAAGTTCGCGGGGTGTCTTCACCGGGGCGCCGTCCACCGCCGTGATGATGTCGGCAGGTTTCAAGTCGCTCGTTGCGGCGGGCGTATCGGGGCGGATTTCCTGGACGATGACGCCATTCTGGAGTTTGACCAATTCTTGGAGTTCCTTATTCTCACTGAGCGGAGCGATGGCAATGCCGAGCCACGGGCGAATGACCTTGCCGTGAGCGATGAGTTGGTCGGCGACGGAACGCGCCATGTTGATGGGAATGGCGAACCCGATGCCCCGATTGAGGCCGCGGATCAACGTGTTGATGCCGATGACGCGGCCTTCGATGTCGCAGAGCGGGCCGCCGGAGTTGCCGGGGTTGATGGAGGCATCGGTCTGGATGTAGTCCTCGTAGGCGCTCCCGCTGCGGCTGAACACGGCGCTGCGGCCCTTGGCGCTGACAAACCCGACCGTGAAACTGTACTCCAGTTCGTATGGCGCGCCAATGGCGATGGCCCACTGGCCGACACGGAGCTTGTCGCTGTCGCCCAATTGCGCGGCGGGCAAATCTTTCGCATTCACCTTGATGATGGCAACGTCGGTGCGTTCGTCCACGCCGACGACTTCCGCGGGAAACTCGCGCCCATCCCTCAATCGGACTTTGATCTTGTCCGCGCCCTCCACGACATGCTGGTTGGTGAGAATGAAGCCGTCCTTGCGAAAAATGATGCCCGATCCTGCGCTGTCAACGTCCGGCATGGGCGTCGGTGTGCCGCGTCGTTTGAAAAAGTACTCGAACGGCGTTCCTTCAAAACCGCGCGGTGTCTGTCCGTCGCCCTCCTCGCCTTCCATCGCAGTGCCATACTTGCGGGTGCTGGTGATGACAACGACCGACTGGCCGGCCTGTTCGGCGACTTTTACGAAAGCGTTTTCCAAGCGTCGCGCGACATCGAGGTCGGCATTGTCCTTGGCCCAAACCGGCGCGACCAGAGCAAGAAAAGCAAAGCACAGAATCTTCATAGTGGCGCAACTTAGCAGATGGGCGGCGCGTTGACAAACCCCGCGTTTTCGCTACGCTGCCGGTGTGATCAATAAACTGCTAACTCTGAAACGCCAGCGCAACGCCGTCATCCTCGCCCACAACTACCAGACCGGCGACATCCAGGACGCCGCCGATTACGTCGGCGACTCCCTTGGCCTTTCCTTCAAGGCCAAGGAAACCAATGCCGACGTCATCCTTTTCGCCGGCGTTCATTTCATGGCTGAGACCGCCAAGATCGTCAACCCGTCCAAGCGCGTCCTCATCCCGACGCTCGAAGCCGGCTGTTCGCTGGCCGACTCGTGCGACGCCAACGCGCTCGCCAAGTGGAAGGCCGAACATCCCGGCGTTGTCGTGGTTGCCTACATTAACTGCACCGCTGCCGTCAAAGCCCAGACCGACATCATCTGCACCAGCGGCAACGCCGTCAAAGTTGTCAACTCCATCCCGCGCGACAAACAAATCCTGTTCTGCCCCGACGAGAACCTCGGCCAATGGGTCATGGAACAAACCGGCCGCAAACTGATCCTCTGGCCCGGCGTCTGTCACGTCCACGTCAAGTTCACCGCCGAGTCGCTGGCCAAGCTGCGCGCCGCGCATCCCGACGCCAAAGTTGTCGCCCATCCCGAATGTCTTCCCATCGTCCGCTCGATGGCCGACGAAGTTTGCTCCACCGAAAAGATGCTCGCCTACTGCAAATCGTCGCCCGCGAAAGCGTTCCTCATCATCACCGAAAGCGGAATGCTTCACCGGCTGAAGAAGGAGCTTCCCGACAAACAGTTCTTCGCCGGCCCGACCGACACGTGCAGTTGCAACGAGTGCGAGTACATGAAGAAAAACACGCTGGAAAACTGCGTCGCCGCGCTGGAGAACCTCGCGCCTGAAATCATCCTCCCCGAAGACATCCGCCAACGCGCCCTCGTCCCCATCGAACGCATGATGGCGCTTGGGCGATGACTTCATGCGCCGTTCTTCCGACACGGCCAGAACAACAGCACAGTGCCTACGACAACCAACAGCGTGATGGCCGCATACACCTTGGCTCGGAACTCTGGCATCGAGAACTGCGGGAGCGGACGATCAGCCATGTCGTCTTGTTTGACGATAAGCGGAAGAATACCGGCAGGCGCTGCGGACGCAGAATAGAGTCTCGCGTATGCCAGCAGGCCCGCCTCGACCTCCGTGGAGAAGGTTCGGTTTGAAATCGCGTAGGCAGTCGAGTTGAAACCGGAATCTCTCAGCCAGCGGAAGGCATTGTGCTTTAGCCCATTTGTTTCACCGTACGAAAGGTTGTGATGGTTTTTCGATTTGATTGAGGCTCTGAACCCTCTGCCCAAGAGTCATCAGCAGTTTCAAAGGACGACGGCCTCTGCGGAGGCCGCGTCGGGCGGG
>VHCW01000032.1 GCA_016871575.1 Verrucomicrobiota bacterium | reverse complement strand
ACCGATGGCGCGCGCGCCGCCGACGAGAACAATCCGCGCGGCTACTTCGAGTTCGAGAAAGCCAAGCAGTTGGCGACCGACAACAGTTGGCTGACGTCGGCAAAAGGCAAGGTGGTCAAGATCGTCGCGCAACTGCTCCGCGCCTTGCCGTCATCGAACGAGTGCCGTTACCGCGTCATCTTCATGCAACGCAATCTCGACGAAGTCATCGCGTCGCAACAGAAAATGCTCGGCCAAGCGGACACGCCCGAGCATCTGGCCCGGACGTTTGCGGCGCAAGTGCGCCAAATCCAGCGACTGCTCGCGGTCCGCAACATCCCGGCGCTCTACGTGGAGTACCGGCAAGTGATCGCTGATCCGGCCGCGGCCGCTGTGCGTGTCAACGCGTTCCTTGGCGGCTCGCTCGACGAGGTCGCGATGGCCGGCGCAGTGGATCCAGAATTGTACCGGAACCGCAGTTCACGGTAGTGCTCCGTCAAGCCTCATTCAAAGGGTGGTTCGTAGTAAGCCACGCAGCGAAGCGAAGTGGCGTTGCGGGAGATCGTACCGGCCAAACGGTCCGCACTCCGCCCCGAAACGACACGAGGCTGCGTGCGTTACTACAAACGCACCCTTCCATTCAAGTTTGACGGAGCTAGATCCGGCCGTTGTCCTGCAAGTGACGCAGGATTTGCTCGACGCATTCGGCCGGCGTGTGCCGTTCGGTGTCGAGGACAATCTCCGCGTGCTCCGGCGGTTCGTACGGCGCGGAGACGCCGGTGAAGTTCGCAATCTCACCGGCGCGCGCTTTCCGGTACAGCCCCTTCTTGTCGCGCCGTTCACAAGCAGCCAGCGACGCGTTGACATGGACCTCGACAAAGTCGCCCTCGTCCACCAATGACCGCGCCAGTCGCCGGTCGTCTCGATATGGCGAGATGAATGCCACCACGACGATGATGCCGGCGTCGCAAAACAGTTTCGCCACTTCGCCGACACGGCGGATGTTTTCCGTGCGATCGTCGGGGCGGAAGCCGAGATTGGCGCTGAGGCCGTGGCGGATGTTGTCGCCATCGAGCACGTAGGTGTGCATTCCCAGCGCAAACAACTCGCGTTCCAACGCGCTGGCGATGGTGGATTTGCCCGACGCCGAAAGTCCGGTCAGCCAGACGACGGTGCCTTTGTGTTTGTTGCGCCGCTCGCGGTCGGCTCGTGAAACCTCGGTCTCAGTCCAGAAAACATTCTGGCTGCGTTCGATGCTCTCGCCTTTCGTGATGATGCCGCCGCCGCACACACGATGCTGGTCCACCAGGACAAACCGGCCCGTGGCGGCGACACGGTCGTGCGTGTCGAACGCAATGGGACGCTTCGTGCGGATGGCGACATCGGCAAATGCGCCGTCATCCGTGATGTTCGAAAGGGACTCGATGTGGCACTCGATTTCCTGCGTGACCAGCTTGAGCTTCAGTCGCCGGCCAATGTCGAGCTTCTGTTTGCCGAGCCAGAACAGTTTCGCGCTGAACACGTCGGCCACCAGCGGCGCGTCGTGCTCGTGGGAGATAATCTGGCCGCGCTCGACGAAAATCTGCTCGGCCAACGTGATGCCGACCGATTGCCGGCCTTCGAGGCTTTGGACGGTGCCGAGTTTGTGGCGCGGCGAAAACAGAATCCTGTCGCCAACGCGCAGCGCGCCCGACTCGATCCGCCCCGCAACGATCCGGCGGTTGTCGAACCGGTAAATGTCCTGCACCGGAAGTCGCAGCGGCAAATTCGCAGGCGGTTCGGGGGACTCGAAACCGTCGAGCGCTTCGAGCGCCGTCGGCCCGTCGTACCACGGCATGTTGGCGGATTTCGCGGCGATGTTGTCACCGGTCTTGGCGCAAATCGGGATGACCAGTTTGCCGGGGTACCCGGCAGCGAGCCGGCGAAACACGTCGACACGGAATCCGCACCGGTCCATTTTGTTGACGAGCACCACGACTTGTTTGATGCCGAGCAACTGGAGCAACTGCTCGTGCTGGCGGGTTTGTTCCCGCACGCCCTCCACGGCGTCAATCAGCAGCAGCGCGGCCTCGGCGCCGGCTGCGCCGGTGACCATGTTCTTGAGAAACTCCTTGTGGCCCGGCGCGTCAATGAGAACGCAACGCCGGCGCGGCGTGCGGAACCAGATGTGCCCCGTGTCAATGGTGACGTTCTGGTCGCGCTCGGCCTGAAGGCCGTCGGTCAGGAACGCCCACTCGAACGGGACGCCGCGCCGTTCGCAGGCTGCCTGGATCTGCTCGAATTTGCCTTCCGGCAGCGACCCCGTGTCGTGAAAGAGCCGGCCAATGAACGTTGACTTGCCGTGGTCCACGTGCCCGGCGATGACGATGCGGAGTTGTTCGGTTGAATGCATGGGGATGGAACCACAGAGACACAGAGGTCTCAGAGGATGAATCGTTCGATGCCTTTCGTCAGTTGCTCCACGTTGAAGTTGATGAGAAGGCCAACGTCACAGGTTGCGAGCCTCATGTAGGTCAGGATTTGCGCGCGATGAACCGGCAGGAGCGCATCCACCGCCTTCAATTCCACGATGACCTTGCCGTCCACAATGAAATCCGCGCGCAAATCCGAAGCCAACTGGACGGCCTTGTAGCGCACCAACACCTGCTTCTGCGACTCGAAGGGGATACCTCGTAATGACAACTCGTGCGCCAGACAACTGTCATACACTGATTCCAACAAGCCCGGTCCAATCGCTCGATGCACTTCAATGGCCGCACCGATGATCTGTTGGGTCAGTTCCCGATGTTTGCCGTCCCGGTGTTCTCTGTGTCTCTGTGGTTCACTCTGCATCATCACATATACCCATCGCGTCTCAACTTCTCGAAGGCGTCTTCGCTTTCCTGGTCCTGCGCGCGGACGCTGCGCTCGCTCTTTTTTGTGGCGCGAAGTTCGGCGCGGATTTTCGCCGGTGTGTCGGCATCGGACTCAATCGCCGACGTGCAGGGCACGCAGCCGAGCGAGCGGTGCCGTTTCCCGTGGCGGGCGAAGTAAAGTTGCGCCATCGGAATCTGCTCGCGCTCGGCGTACTCCCAGATGTCCGATTCCGTCCAATGCAACAGCGGATGGACGCGCAAATGCACGCTGCCGGCGAGGTCGGTGTTGAACTGGTCCCAGAGTTCCGGCGGCTGGTCCTCGACGTGCCACTCCATGTGCGCGTCGCGCGGGCTGAAGTACCGCTCCTTCGCGCGGGTCGGGTCCTCGTCGCGACGGACGCCGACGATCAGGCCGCCGAAGTTGTGACGGGCGACGATCTTCTTGAGGTTCTCCTTCAACAAGGCCGAGCAACACACGACGCGTCCTTTCGAGGGATTCATCCCCTCAACGTTGTTGCGGGCGACGATGAGGTTGAGGTTCCACTCCTTCGCGAGCCGGTCGCGCAGGGCGATCAACTCCGGCATGTCGAAACCGGTTTCCATGAAAACAGCCGGGAACGGGACGCGCCCGAAGAACGCCTTGCGGACGAGCCAGAGGATGGTCTGCGAGTCCTTGCCGGCGCTCCACAGCATGGCGAGCCGCTCGATCTTGTGGAACGCCTCGCGCAGGATGAAGATGCTCTGTTCTTCGAGACGGTCGAGATGGTTCATGACGATGCCGCGCCGGCCAGATAACGGCGCAATGCCTGTTCCTGCTGGAAGAAATCGTGCGGCGGACCGCCGTATGGTGCCTTGAAGTAAAGGCTCAGCCAGGCCTGGTTGCCGCGCTCGCCGCGCCGCGCCGCCAGCGCGATGAACCGGCAAAGATCAAGGCACATCGGCGCGGCAAGGATCGAGTCGGGGTACCGGGCGCTGATGCGGAACTGGACCGGCTGGCCGAGGAACCCTTCCGCCTCGATGTAATCCCAGCTTTCCTTCGTGTCGCCGCGCGGCGGGAAATACTCGATGCGGACAGTGTGAACCGGCTCGTAGCCGAGCATCTCGCCGAGCAGTTTCGATTTGTCGCGAATCTTCGCCTCGCCGAGTTGGGGGTGGCCGACGACCTTGCCGTCCTCGTTGCCGAGCAGGTTGGTCGAAAACCAGCCGGCGACGCGCAACCCGCGGTCCCGCAACGCCGGTGCCAGCACTGATTTCAACCACGTCTGTCCCGTCTTGCCATCGCGCCCGGCGAACGGCACGTCGCGGAGCGCGCGCTCGCCACAGTCATTCGGCGTAAAGTTCACGAACGGGCAACCGTGCTTTGCGGCGAGTCGGGCGTACTGTTTCGACGCCGCGGGTTGAGCGGTGGGCAGGAGGTTCAACACGACGACCGTGTCAAGTTTGTGTTCGCGACGGAACGACGCGATCCGGTCGGCGCCGGCGGGCCAGGGCTTGAGCGCGGCCAGGTCGCGACGGACGGGTTTGAGTTTGCAGGGGCCGATGACGCCGTGGCGCAGCGCGGCATCGTGGATAGTCTCACTGCGCGGATCCCAACCGGCGAAGACGATGTCGTCCCAGCGAGCCAGCGCGTGGGACTGCGTGTACGGTTCCGAGAGCAGCCCGATTGGCTGGACCAAGCCGCGCCGCAACAACGCCGCGCCCGCCACCATGGTGGAGGCGACGGCGCCGTCGAGTCCCGCAATGCAAACACCAAGTCGTTTCATGATGCGGCCAGAGTACCACCCGCGTTGCCGTCGCGCCAGTCTGCTCTTGCACCGGTGGCCAACAGGTCTTAGTCTCGCAGCGTGAGCCTCGTTATCAGACTGTTTGCTTTGTTGTTCGCCGTCACAGCGGCGGCGGAAACGAGTCTGTTGTCGAACTTCACCATCCGTCGGTGGGGGGTGGAGGATGGTTTACCGGAGTCGCGCGTGGTTGCGGTGGAACAGGGTGGCGACGGCTATTTGTGGTGTGCCACGCCCAATTATTTACTGCGCTTCGATGGCGTGCAGTTCACCAAAATGCCGGCGCGGCAACTGACGCAGCCCCCGCGCGCGGCAGTCACCAATCTCCCGACAGAGGTGACGGCAGACAGTGTAACAGCGACGATGACCGAGGCAGACGGCACGCTCTGGGTGGGAACAATGCACGGGGTATATCGCTGGCAGGCGGGCGCGTGGAGCGATTTGACGCCACGCGATGGCGTGTTTCCGTGTGATGCTCGGTGCTTCGCGCTGGACCGAGAGAACAATGTCTGGATCGGCACGAGCGGCGGCCTGTTGCGGTTGCGGCGCAAGCGAGTCACAACACTCCGTTCCGGGTTGTCGGTCAGCAGCGAATCGGTGACGGCTCTCGTGGCGGATTCGCCATCCAGTTTCCACGTCGGTTTGGCGGGGTTGGGACTATTGGCCGGCGCGCCGGGCGCATTGCGACCGGCGCAGGTGGGAACGTTGCGGGCCGATACGACAGTATCGTCGTTGCTGCGAGGAGGCGACGGCACGTTATGGATCGGCACACAGGGTGATGGATTGTGGCGACGGCGACCGGATGGCGACGTCTCCTTGGTGCGGCTGAAGGAGCGCGGCGGCATGATGGGGCGCGGCATCAGCGCGCTCTTGGAGGACCGCAACGGACGGCTTTGGGTGGGAACATGGAGAGGGTTGATGCAAGTGAACGACGCGGGCGCATTGGTGCCGGTCAGTTATCGCGTGGGTGAAATGAAGTCGGCCGAAAAGCCGTTGGACATGGTGCATTCGCTGTTGGAGGACCGGACGGGCGCTGTGTGGGTGGCGTATCAGGATTTCGGGCTGGTTTGTTTCCGGCCTGAGAATCGGGTGGAACGTTTCCAACAGAAAGACGGCCTGCCGGATGGAGCGATCCTTGTGTTGCACGAGGATTCGGCAGGCGTGTTGTGGATCGGCACAACCCGCGGCTTGGCGCGCTGGCGCGGGACGGAGCGCCACCGGTTTACGACGGCCAACGGCCTGGCCGACGACGTCATCCTGCAGATTCTGGAAGACGACGCCGGCGACTTGTGGATCGGCACGCGGCGCGGCCTGATGCGGGTGCGAAAGAGCGAGTTTGAGGAGATCATCGCAGGCCGTAAGACGGTCATGGCGGCGCGCCAGTTGGGATTGGAGGCCGGCATGGCCGACGAGGAATGCACGGGACGGCTCGGCGCGCGGGCGGCAAAAACGGTTTGCGGACGGTTGTGGTTTCCCACGATGGACGGCATCGTCGTGGTGGATCCGAAAAAGATTCCCGGCCCGCCCGATCCGCCGCGAGTGTACGTGGAGGAGATCCACGCCAATGACGGGCTGATGCCGTGGCGGGGCGGCGACCTGCGGTTGCCGATGGGAATGCGCGAGGTGGAGATCTTTTTCACGGCGCCGGTATTCACGGCGCCGGAACGCGCCCATTTCAAGTTCCAGTTGGAAGGTCACGACACGGACTGGTCTCGCGCCTCGACGGACCGGTCGGTGCGTTATTCGAGGTTGGCGGCCGGCACGTACCGGTTCCGCGTGATGGCCCGCGACCGCGATAGCGCGTGGAGCGAGCCGACACCGCCACTGACGCTGATCGTGCCGCCGTTTTTCTGGGAAACCGCATGGTTTATCTGGGTTGCCACCATCACCACGCTGGCGCTGGTCATTGTCATTGTCAGGCTGTACTACCGCCGACGAGGAATGCGGGAGTTGCTGGCGCTGGAGCACGCCAACGTGTTGGAGCGCGAACGGGCCCGCATCGCGCGCGACATTCACGATGAAGTCGGCGCCGGCTTGACGGAAGTCGCGATGCTCAGCGAACTGGCGCATCAAGACGAAGCGCACCCGGTCCAGTTGCGGGAACACCTCGATGGCATCTTCCGCCGGGCACACGCGATGATCCAGTCGCTGAACGAAATCGTCTGGGCCATCAACCCGGTCAACGACACGCTGGAGAGCTTGCTTTCCTACATTGCCGATTTTGCGCAGGAGTTTTTGGGGGCGGCCAACCTGGCATGCCGCCTCGAATTGCCGCCGGATCCGCCGCCGCTGGCCATCTCATCGGGAATGCGCCATCACCTCTGCCTCGCCGTCAAGGAGGTGCTCCACAACACCGTCAAGCACGCCGGCGCCACCGAGGTCCATCTGTCCGTGACGCTCGCCGGACGGGAATTGACCCTTGCCATCCGGGACAATGGACGCGGGTTTCCGGCAGAGGCCGTGTCGGGGCCGGAGGCCGGGCGCGACGGGTTGACGAATCTGCGCGCGCGCCTCCTGGAAGTTCGCGGCCGTCTCCTCCAGGAGAATGTGCCGGGCGGCGGCTCGCGCACGGTGTTGTCGGTAGCAATACCGACTGACGCAACCGGGATGGAGGATGCACGGTGAAAAAAGAAATGCCCATCACCGTTGCCATTGTGGAAGACGACCCGGAGGTCCGCGGCACGCTCGCCAACATCATCGAGCGCGACGACGGCTGCCATTGTGTGGGCGAATACGGCTCGGCCGAGGCAGCGCTGGTGGGAATCCCGCAGCAGCCTCCGCGAGTGGTCTTGATGGACATTGACCTTCCCGGCATGAGCGGCGTGGAATGCGTGCGCCGGCTCTGTGAGCAGCCCGTGCAATTGCAGGTGCTGATGCTGACGGTCTATAAGGATGCCGACTCCATTTTCGACGCGTTGTCAGCGGGCGCGGTCGGTTACCTCGTCAAACCCGTGCGCGCCGCGCAACTGATTGACGCCATCCACGATGTCTATGGCGGCGGCGCGCCGATGACCAGCGGCATCGCCCGCAAGGTCGTCCAACTCTTCCAAAAAAGCCGGCCTTCCGCCCAGGAGGTGGACACGCTGTCCCCGCGCGAACAGGAAGTGCTCGACTTCCTCGCGCAAGGTTATCTCTACAAGGAGATTGCCGACCGCACCGGCTCCAGTTACGCGACGGTGCGCACTCACATCGAGCGGATCTACCACAAACTCCACGTCCGTTCCCGCGCCCAGGCGGTCGCGCGTTATTTCGGACAAAAGACGCTGTAGCAGCACATGGTTGTCGGTAATTTTACCGACTGGCTGACCCCATCCTGAATCCATATGGTGTTGCCGGTATGGGAACATGTGGCGACATCGCCGGTGCCCGGACGACCATCTCCCGATTCCGTTGGATTGCCTGCGCGATCCTTTTGGGAGGCGGCGCATTGCTGTATGGATACACCTTGTCGTTTCCCTTTGTCTTCGATGACCATATCTATCTGGTTGACAATCCCCTGGTAAAAGATGCCCGCAGTTTTGCGTTCATGCGGGATTTCTCAACGTTCGCCACGGCGAGCAAGAACATGGGCTTGGACCCCGATCTTTCCACCAACTTCATTTTGCGGCCGGTCTCCTACCTCACGTTCCACCTCAACTACGCCGCTGACGGAATGCGTCCGCGCGGCTACCGGGCGGTCAACATCGCCATCCATTGCCTGAACGCCGTCCTGTTGTTCCAGGTTCTCTTTTATCTCCTTCGCACATCGCCGAAGCGCGGCAATCTCACGGAATTCTCAGCGGGATTCATCGCGCTCGGTTCCGCGTTGTTGTTTTTGGCGCATCCGCTCCAGACCGAGTCGGTCACCTACATTGTGCAACGGTTCACGTCACTGGGAGCTTTTTTCTATCTGTTGACCATCCTGACGCACTTTCTGGCCATCGCCGCAACCCATCAAAAAAACCGATGGCTGCTGAAGACCGGCTCGGTCGCCGCATTGCTGCTCGGGATGTTGTCCAAGGAGGAAGTGTTCACCGCGCCCTTCCTGCTGGTGGCGCTGGACTGGCTGGTGAGGGGCACGCCGCTGAAAATCGCCGGCAAACGCGCATTGCCGCAGTTGCTCTGTCTGCCGGTCATCCCCCTGCTCCTTGCCTTGACCTCGCACGCCCAAAGCGGCGGCAGTTTGAGCTTGGTCGGCGCGGTCAACATCGTCAACCCGTACAACTATCCGCCGTTCCATTACGCCCTGACCCAACTGAGCGTGGTGCTGGCCTATCTGCGGCTGATCATCTTCCCAGCGGGACTCAACCTGGATTGGGAGTACGAGCTTTCGACCTCCTTGCTGCAAGCGCGCGTCTTGATCTCCATCGCGATCATCCTCGCGCTCGTTGGCGGTTCCTGGCTCTGGTATTTCCGGCGGCGGACGGACGTGCGCGTTTCGTTGATCTTCGTTTCCGTGATCTGGTACTTCACGACGCTGGCGATCTCCTCCAGCGTGGTTCCCCTGCCCGATCTGCTGTGCGAACACCGCTGCTACCTCGCCACCATCGGCGCGTTCGCGGCGATGGTTTGCGGCGTTGATCTGCTGCGGACCCGCTTGGCCGGTGTGCGGGGCTTTGGATTTGTCGTGCCGGTGATCCTCGCCGGTTGGATTGCCGCCTTGAGCGTTGCCACGGTGGCGCGGAACGAAGTGTGGCGCTCCGAAATTACCATGTGGAATGATGTGGCCGCCAAAAGCCCGAACAAGTCGCGTCCCCTGATCAATCTCGGCGTGGCCTACTGTGAGCACGGGAAACCGGAAGAGGGCATCGCCTGTTTCCGAAAGGCGCTTCAGGTTGAGCCGTCGTCGGTCAGGGCCTATCAGAACCTCGCCACGCTGCTCAACCGCGCCGGCAAACACCAGGAAGCCCTTGTCACGTCCCAGATCGGCCTTCGTTACGCGCAATTCTACGAGGAGCTGCATTTCAACATGGGAGTGTCGTACGTCGGGCTTGGCGAGTTTGACAGCAGCATCGAATCGTTCAAGCAAGCGGTCGCCATCCGCCCCACGCATGTGCGGGCGCATCTTTGCCTCGCGGAACTCCACGCCAAACGCCGCGACTACGACGCCGCCCGAAAACATAATGAGATCGCCGCCGCCCTGTCGCCGGCAAACCCGGAGATCCAGCAGGTCGTCCAACAGATCGCCGCGATGATCCCGTCCGAAAGCAACCCCCGGAACTTGAACCTTCGGTGAGCATTTGAACACATCCGAATTCCATAACATGGCCCGCTCGGAACACACGCACTGGTGGTACACCGGCATGACCGCCATCGCCGCCGACTGGCTCAAACGATTGCCGGCACCAGCGCATGGAATCGTGCTCGACGCCGGCTGCGGAACCGGCGGCAATCTGGAGTGGCTGACGCAATTGGGGCGCGCCTGCGGGGTGGACATGCATCCGCTGGCGTTGCAGTTGGCGGCGCAACACGGCTGCCCGTGGCTTGTGCAGGCGGACGTGAAATCGCTGCCCTTTGCCGCGGCCCGATTCAGCATCGTGACAACGTTCGACGTGTTGTGTCACAGCAGAGTCGGCAGCGATTGGGATGCCTTTCGCGAGTTGGCCCGCGTGCTGCAACCGAAGGGATGGTTGTTTGTTCGCCTGCCGGCCTACAACTGGCTGCGGGGCGCGCACGACCTGGCCGTCCACACCCAGCACCGCTACACCTGCAAGGAAGTGTCCGCCAAATTGCAGGCCGCCGGGCTGCGGCCGGTCCGCGTGAGCTATGCCAACGCGCTGCTGTTCCCGTTCGCCATCATCTGGCGATTGTTGCAACGCTCCACCAACTCCGAACCGGCCAGCGATGTTCGTCCGTTGCCGCCATGGTTGAACCGGCTGCTGGAGTGGTGCCTGCGCGCCGAGGGCGTCTGGTTGCGGCGCCTGCCGCTGCCGTTTGGCCTCAGCGTGCTCGCGCTCGCCCAAAAGGAGGCCGCATGATCCCGCACTCCATCACCGCCTTTTTCCCGGCCTACAACGACGCCGGCACCATCGGCGATCTCGTCATCACGGCCATGCAGACTCTTTCGCAAATCACGCCCAATTACGAAGTCCTTGTCGTCAACGACGGCAGCACCGACCACACGGCCAAAATCCTCAACGAGTTGGCGTACCGCCATCCGCGCCTGCGCGTCATCCATCACGACCGCAACCGCGGCTACGGCGCGGCGCTGCGAACCGGCTTCGCGAACGCCCGCAAGGAATGGGTCTTCTACACCGACGGCGACGGCCAGTACAACCCGCGTGAATTGCTCCGGTTGGTGCGCGCCGTGCGCGAGAACGTGGATGTTGTCAACGGCTACAAAATCTTCCGCAGCGACCCGTTCCACCGGGCCATCATTGGCCGGTTGTACCACTATGCCGTCCGCCTGGCGTTTGGGTTTCGGTTGCGCGACGTGGACTGCGATTTCCGGCTCATCCGGCGACAGGTACTGGAGTCCGTCCCGCTGGAATCGGACACGGGCGTCATCTGCCTGGAGATGGTGAAGAAATTCCAGGACGCCGGTTGCCGGTTTGTCGAGGTGCCAGTGTGCCACTGGCACCGCGTGTACGGGAAAAGCCAGTTCTTCCAGTTTCGCCGGCTTTGCCGGGTTGCCGTGCACCTGATGCAACTCTGGTACAAGCTTGTCATCCGCCGCGCCCATCTCCAGACGGAACCCACCGGTTCACCCTCATTACAGGAGAATGCCAATGTCTGAACCGTTCACGCAATTTGCCGGCACCCGTGTTCTCATCACCGGCGGCCTCGGTTTCATCGGCAGCAATCTCGCCCGCCGGCTTGCCGATCTCGACGCCCGCGTCACGGTGCTTGATTCCTTGATTCCCGAGTACGGCGGCAACCTCTTCAACCTTGCCGGCTACGAAGACCGCATCCACATCAACATCGGCGACATGCGCGACGAGCACGGCATCAACCACCTCGTCAAGGACCAGCACTTCATTTTCAATCTCGCGGGGCAGGTCAGCCATCTCGATTCGATGGAGAACCCGTTCACCGACCTCGAAATCAACTGCCGGAGCCAGCTTTTCCTGCTCGAAGCCTGCCGCAAACAAAACCCCGGCGTCCGCATCGTGTACACCTGCACCCGCCAGGTGTATGGACGGCCTGTCCGGTTGCCCGTGGACGAAGATCATCCGCTCTCGCCCGTGGACGTCAACGGCATCCACAAACTCGCCGGCAGTTGGTACCACACGCTGTACCATCGCACCTACGGGCTGCGCGCCACCTCGTTGCGGCTGACCAACACCTACGGCCCGCGAATGCGCGTGCGCGACGCGCGCCAGACGTTCCTCGGTCTCTGGCTGCGGCAAGTCATCGAGGGCGCCGAAATCGAAGTCTATGGCGACGGCAACCAAGCCCGCGACCTCAATTACGTGGACGACGCCCTGAACGCCATCCTCCTGGCCGCGCTCTCGCCGAAAACCGAAGGCCAGACCTACAACCTCGGCAGCCACGAAGTCGTCTCCCTGAAGAATCTTGCGCGATTGCTCATCGAGGTGAACGGCAACGGCGCGTTCCGGCTCGTGCCGTTTCCACCCGACCGCAAAGCCATTGACGTCGGCGACTACTACGCCAATTTCAACCGCATCCAACGCACCATCGGATGGCAACCAACCGTCACCCTGCGCGATGGTCTGTCGCAAACCCTCGCCTACTATCGCGCCAACTATGCCCACTACTGGTGAACATTCCCGCCGCCAACCCCGGCGCCTTTGTTCGCGCCCACCGCGCGGAAATTGACGCCGCCATCGCCCGCGTCCTCGATTCCGGTCGTTACATCCTCGGTCCCGAAGTCGAGGCGTTGGAACGAGAGTTCGCGGATTTTGTCGGGGCACCCCACGCCGTTGCCGTTGCCAACGGCACCGAGGCGCTCTGGCTCGCCCTCAAAGCGTTGGACATCGGTCCCGGCGACGAGGTCATCACCGTCTCACTCACCGCCACGGCCACCGTCACCGCCATCGTCGGAACCGGTGCGCGCCCCGTGTTTGTGGATGTCTGTCCTGACGATCTGACGCTCGACCCGTCGCAACTGACGGGCGCGATCACGCCCCGCACGCGCGCCATCGTCCCCGTCCATCTCTACGGCCAAGCCGCCCGGCTGCCGGAGATTTGCGCCGCCGGGATTCCCATTGTCGAGGACTGCGCCCAGGCGCACGGCGCGCGATGCGACGGACACGCCGTCGGCGCGTGGGGAACACTCGGCGCGTTCAGTTTTTATCCGACCAAAAACCTCGGCGCGCTCGGCGACGCCGGTGCTGTCGTGACGGCGGACGCTGCGCTGGCCGAACGGCTTCGTTCGTTGCGCCAGTACGGCTGGCGGGAACGATTCGTCAGCGCCGAGCACGGCTGGAACAGCCGGCTGGACGAACTTCAGGCCGCCGTTCTGCGCGTGCGCCTCCGTTACTTGGCCGCCGACAATGATCGCCGGTGGAGCATTGCCAACGCGTACACGACCGCGTTGCGCGGCACCGGCCTTACGCCGCCGCCATCGTTCCCCCATCGAAGCTGCGTGTACCACCAATACGTCATCCGCCACCCGCAACGCGACCGGCTCCGCGACCGGCTCGCGGGCGACGGCATTGCGACTGCCGTGCACTATCCGCAACCGGTCCACCGTCAACCGGCGTATCGCCAAGACGTCCCGTTGCCCGTCACCGAGCAGGCGGTCGGCGAGATTCTCTCCTTGCCGTTGTGGCCGGAACTGAGCGGCGCCGAGATCCAAACCATCTGCGAATCGCTCGTCTGTTTGCCATGAGCACGCGCCGGCAACGCTGGTTGATCGGCATCGCGTTGGCCGTCGTTCTCTGCGCCCTGCGGTTCCCGTGGATCGAGTGCGATCCCGGCAATTGGGGCATCTGGGGATACGGCACGTTTTCCACCGATGAAGGCGAATACACCGGCGGCGGACGGTTGATGTTCCTGACGGGGAAATGGCTGGATTCGGAGATGGGGTATCCCAGCACGTTGACCTATGCGCCGGCCATGCACCTGCTGAGCGCCATCAGTTACGAGATTTGCGGTCTGCGTATCGCGGCCGCGCGCTGGCCGAGCATGCTGGCCGCCGTGATCGCCTGGCTGCTGATCTACCACATGGCCAGCCGCACGACCGCGCCGTGGCTGGCGGGAGCCGTGACGCTGGTTGCCTCCTGCAACCCGGCGAGCCTGACGTATGAACGGTGGGGATCGTCCGACGTGCTGTTCGCCACTGGAATTGTGGCGGGTTGGTGGCTGCTGCGCAAACCCTCGCTGGCGCGCGCCACGCTGGCGGGAGTCGCGGCTGCGTTTGCGGTACTGGCCAAGATGACCGCTATCGTGTTTGTGCCGTTCCTCTTCGCGGCAATCCTCACGCGTCCGAAACGGAGACTGTGGCGCGCCGTTTGTTTCGTTGCCGGGTTCGTCGTGCTATACGCCACCGGCCAGCTCTGGGTGAAATGGCAACTGAATCAAGCCATCCTGGAGGGGTTGAACCCGATGGATTATCCGCACGTCGAAGGGATATTGACCTTCAACGTGATGGAGATGCTCAAGGCGCTTGCCGTTTTTCCGCGGGCCTACACCGCCGCGGACCTGGGGCCGTTCATTTTCTGGGCGATGATCTTGCCGCTCTGGTATCTCGCGATCCTGTGGCAGCGCACCGGCCGCCTGCTCACGCCGCGCATCATGATGTGCGCGGGATTGTTCGTGTATGTCGGCATTTTGGCTCTGCAACCACGGAATCCATGCCGGTATTTTGTGCCGCTGTTGTTTTTCGCGCCGCTGCTGCTGGTGTACGCCCGACGGCTGTTGCCCCGCGCTGATGCGCGGCCCCGTGTATTTGCAGGCGCGACGCTCGTCGCCCTTGTTGTTCTGTTTGCGGTCTATTGGAGACCGGTCCATCTGCCAAAAGACGGTCTCAAGAATTTCTTCTCGAACGCCTACATCCTCCCGGACGGGTATGCGTGGGTGGTGACTTGGCCGGTGCTGTTGATCAGCATCGCACTGCTGATTGCAGTGGCGGTGACACGGCTCGGATGGCGCGGGGGATTCCGTCACTGGTTCATGATCGGCGCGCTGGGAATCGGCGCGGGTTGGCTGTTCGCCTGCAATTACGGATACGCCGCCATGGGGCGCCAATCCTGGTTCATCCCCAACCAGATCCTGATCCAGTGCACCGTGCTGACGGCCTTCATCCTCATCCTTGCCGGACGGCGATGGATCCGGTGGAGACACTGGTACCTGTGCGCGGCATTGGTGTTTTATGCGGCCGTGATCTTCAATCCCGCCTGGCTTCGCGCGCGCCCCGACCTGTTGACGCGCCGCCACTCGGCGCGATATGCCGCCACCCGAATTGAACGGCAAATTCCTTCCAACGCCATTGTGATCGGACGTCGCGCCACCACATTGCTCCAGTCCACCCGCCTGCGAGTGGGACATTACACGCTGTGCAGTTTGGGCAAGGATTCGGCGCCTGTATTTGTCAAACGCGTGTCCGAACTGTTGAGGACCGCCCCGCAAGGCGTGGTGTACTGGCTGGTGGCGTCGGACGAAATCCCCAACTACGTTTCGCCTCACGAGAAACAAGTTTCGTCCCGATTCCGGATCGAACTGCTGGACAAAGTTCCCGTGCTCGCCGATTCCGCTCCCCTCCTTGTTCCGCTCTATGTGGTCCGGCTGCAAGTACGCTTCACAACAGCCGATTCCGATCTTGGCGGAATCATCCATGCGCCGCTGGGACGGTAGGATACAAAACGGGAGCCGACGGTCGGACTTGAACCGACAACCTTCTGATTACAAATCAGATGCTCTGCCGATTGAGCTACGCCGGCGCTCAATAGTGCGCGGAATATGCCCTTTTCATACGCCAAGTGCAAGCGCGGTCTGAAAATCACGGAAGGGGAATTTAATTTTGGGAAACTGACGGAAGATCGTTGTGGAAGGAGGATTATCAGCCAAGGCATCGAGGTTGGGATGCCACCGGCCATGCTATCGGATTGCGATGCGGCTGTTCCATTTTGAAACAGCTTAAGGAACTCCGATCAGGCAGCAGCCGGCAGTGAACGTAAGAAATCCGATGGGCTAAGGACTGGAATGCCTTGAAATCGCCGGAGCGGAAGCAGGTGCTTCTTGTCGCCGCTAACGATCACGTCGGCTTCGGCAGTCAGTGCGCATTCGAGAATCATTTCGTCTTTTGGGTCTGGCGTCGCACCGGCGGCGCGTTCGACTGGAAACACCAAGACAGCAGAATCCGTGAGTGCTTCAGTCCAAGGTGCGTTTGGACGGTTGGGATACTCGCGACTGAGTTCCTCAATGATTTCGTGATACTCGGCGAGCAAGGCGGGACTGACAACCACCTCAAATCGCCCCTGTGCCCACGCAGCAAGGCAATCAAACGGCGCACCTCGCCAGAAAGTGGCGCTGGCAACGACGTTGGTGTCGAGGACAACCCTCACGGTTGGGTCCGGGTTCGGACACGTCGAATGGCGGCGGCAACGGTTTCCTCGTCCTTGCTCGTCAGATCGGGAAGCTCGTTACCGGCCAGCAATAGGGAACGAACACGGGAAGCGGTCAACGGGCGGCGTTTCCGTAGCACAACGAGACCGTTGGCATAGCCGATGTCCACTTCGTCTCCGGGGCGGATGCGAGCCTGCTCGCGCACGGCCTCCGGGATGACCATCTGACCTTTGACTGAAACCTTGGCAATCATGCGGGTAAGAATAGCCTTACCAAGGAAAGAGTCAAGCTGGCAATGGACAGGCAAATGCCAATCCCGTTGAACAGGCATGGAATGAAGCTGATCATCCGCGCAGCAAACGACGGAGTTTCGCGCGCATCCGCGCAAGAGGGCCGGGATTGACTCCTTCAAAACGCAAACGCAAATCCACATAAAACCGGGCCAGCGGCCGCAACACCGCCTTGAACAATTCGTCCCGCCCACCGGTCTCGCCCCGACAAATGTGATGATGACAACCGATGGCCACCGCATGGACAGGAACAAACACTTGCAGCCGGCTGAGGTCGGCCAGCGTGAGTTCTTTCTCTGCCGACTCCAATTGCATTGCCGCGGCGCGGGCTTTGCGACGATCCTGCGCGTATTCGTCATAGCGGAGGCCAAGCAGCGTTTCCCACTCGCCACAATGTTCGGGGGCTACTCCGAGTTTGGCAAGGCTCTCCAGATATGCCGCCGCAATCTTGGGCTGCAACAACCGCAGATAGTCCCTGATATCGTCATCCACCCGCAAATCCGGCGCCTCCAGCGTCAGCCGAATCAGGACCAGCCATGCCACGACGAGTTCGTTGAAAATGCGATCCTGTTCGCCTTGCGAAATGGCATCGAACTTCGCCAGCCGTCGGAATTGCTTGTCGGAAAACACGGCAAACGCCGCGTGACTGGCCGCCTCGCTCAGCGCGCAGGCGGTTGCCGCTGCCATGTCATCGAGTGACTCGAATGGAGGATGATCGGTTGCCATACACAATCCGCGTGTCGGTTTTCGTTCGGTGTCTTGTTTACCAAAGCGGACCGTCACTTGTCGAGGACGGTACGGGCTTTCTCCAAGTCGGGTCTTGACCGAAGCGCATAATGCCGTTACATCTCAGGACAACGAAAGGAACATTGTATGCGCCGTTTACTCATTGCCATCGCCAGCTTCGCGATCATCACCTCTGTCCACGCCGCCAAGATCAACGTCCTGCTCATCACCGGCGACGACGTGAAATCCCACAACTGGAGGGAGACTGCACCGGAGACGAAAAAGATTTTGGAATCGTCGGGCAAATTCGCTGTCACGGTTGTCGAGGGCGCCAAGGCACTCGATGACGCCGACGCGCTGAAGAAATGCGACGTGATTTATCTTCACCTGTACAACGCCACGACGCCGACGGCCTCCGACGCGGGCAAAGCCAACCTGCTGAACGCCGTCAAGGGCGGCAAGGGATTCGTTGTCGCCCATCTTGCCAGCGCGTCGTTCAAGGAGTGGGAGGAGTTCAAGAAACTGTGCGGTCGCTGCTGGGTGATGAAAACGTCCGGCCACGGCCCGCGCAGCGTCTTCAAGGTCAACATCAAGGAGAAGAACAACCCGATCATGAAAGGCTTGAAGGATTTCGAACAGGATGATGAACTGTACGCCAAACTCCAAGGCGATGCGCCGATTCGTGTGCTGGCCACCGCTGATTCCGACTGGAGCAACAAGACCGAGCCGATGGTGTTTACGTTGAACTACGGCAAGGGCCGTGTGTTCCACCACACCTTCGGCCACGACGTGAAATCACTCTCCACGCCGGAAGTTCGGAAACTCATCGAGCGCGGCGCCGAGTGGGCCGCCACCGGCTCGGTACAACCAGGGAAGTAGCGCTCCGTCCCGAAACGGCGCGGGACGGCGTGCGGGACGGCAAACGCGCGATTCCATTCAAGTGTGACGAAGGGCTAACTGGCTGCGTCTTCGACTGACGGCGGAGCGAGTTTGCGATAGAGCGTGGCCATGCTGACGTCGAGCGAGGCAGCGGCTTTTTCCTTGTCGCCGCCACAAGCAGCAATGGCTTGTTGGATGAATCGCACTTCCTGTTGATGAATGAAGTCTTTCAACGATTGAGCCGACAAGCCGGGTGTTCCGTGCGCCGCCGCCGCCGCTTGTTCAACCAATGCGGCATCCAGTCGCGCCAGGGAGGGCGCGGGAGCGGGTGGAGGCACTTCCTTGCCCACGCCACGAAGAATTCGTTCCGGAAGATCATAAAGCGCGATGATGCCGTCGTTGCACAACGCGGAGGCGCGTTCCATGGCGTTCTGGAGTTCGCGCACATTACCGGGCCAACGGTAAGCGTGCAGAACCGCCATGACCTCGTCGGAAATCGCCGGCGGCGGCGTGCCGCTGCGCTGGGCGATGGTCTGGAGAAAATACTGCGCCAACAACGGAACGTCGCTGGTGCGCTCGCGCAATGGCGGCAGTTCGATGGGGATCACGCTGATGCGGTAGAAAAGGTCTTCCCGGAAGGTTTTGTCTTCGAGCTTCTTTTGGAGCGGCTCGTTGGTGGCGGCGATGATCCGCACGTCCACCTTGATCGTGTCGGTGTCGCCCACCCGCCGCAGCTCGTGGTCCTGGAGGAACCGCAGGAGTTTGCTTTGGAGGCCAAGCGCCATCGAGGCGATTTCGTCGAGAAAGATCGTGCCGCCATCGGCGTGCTGGAAGAGACCGACCTTGTCGAAGGCCGCGCCGGTGAAAGCGCCTTTACGGTGCCCGAACAATTCGCTCTCCAGCAGGTGCTCCGGCAGCGCAGCGCAATTGACGGCAACAAACGGCATGGCGGCGCGCCGGCTGTTGTAGTGCAGCGCCTTGGCCACGAGTTCCTTGCCGGTGCCGCTCTCGCCGAGGATCAGCACCGTGACATCGGTCTTGGCGACGCGCTCCATCATGCGATAGACTGCTTCCATTCGGGGGCTGTCGCCGACGATGTTGTCGAAGCGGAATTTGTCGCGGAGATTGATTTTCAACGCGGTGTTCTCGCGGGCCAACCGCTCCGCCCGGCTCTGGAGGATGGCGTTCTCGACGCGTTTGAGCAGTTCGTCAATGTGAAACGGTTTCTCGATGAAATCCTGCGCCCCCGCGCGCAATGCCGTGATGGCGCGCTCCTTGGTCGCGTAACCGGTGAGAACGACGACCGGGATGGCGCGGTCGCGCTCCTTGACGGACCGGAGCAATTCGAGTCCCTTGGGCTGGCCTTCGGGCATTTCAATATCGGTCAGGACAAGGTCGGGGTCCTGGCTTTGGACAAGGTCAAAGGCGCGGTCCGCGTTGTTGGCGGTGATGATTTCGTGGTTCAACTCCTTGAGCGCTTCCACGAGCACCGCCAACATGCTGGGGTCGTCTTCTGCAATCAGAATCTTTGCCATAATCCAGGTGCCGCCGACGTTATCAGCAACGCTCCCGACCGTCAAGAACAGGCACACTGACAACAGCGTTGTCAACGTTCTAGAACTGCACGATCTCGTTGAGTTTGAAGATGGGCAGGAACATGCAGATGACAATCGTGCCGACCACGACGCCGAGGAACACGATCAGGAGCGGCTCGATCAGCGAGGTCAATCCGTTCAGCGTCGCCTCGATTTCCTCGTCATAGAAGTCGGAGATCTTCTCCAGCATGACGTCCACCTTGCCCGTCTGTTCGCCGGCGGAGACCATGCGGACGAGCATGGGAGGGAACACCTTGTGTTGACCGAGCGCCACGGCGAGGCTTTCGCCCTTCTCGATGCCGGTGGCGGTGGCCACAACGGCGTACTCGACCAGCGTGTTGCCGGAGGATTGGCCGACAATGCGCAGCGTCTCCAGAATCGGCACGCCGCTGCGCAACAACGCCGCAAACGTGCGCGCAAACCGCGACATGCAAATCTTGTGGATCAATTTCCCGAACAGCGGCAGCCTCAGTTTCAGGCGGTCCCACGCCTCCGTTCCCTGTTTGGTTTTTTTCAGCTTGATGAGGCCGAAGATGAAAGCGGCTGTTCCCGTCAGGAAGAACAGAAAATAGTTGCGCAACAATTCGCTGAAGCTGATCAACATCTGGGTCGGCGCCGGCAGTTTCGCGCCGAAGTCCTTGTAGATGTCGGCAAAGATCGGGATGACCTTCATGATGAGAAACAGCGAAATCACGATCGCGATGCAGCAGACAATCGTCGGGTAGCTCATCGCCGATTTCACTTTCTTCTTCAGCCGCGCCGTCGCCTCCAAATACGACGCCACGCGGTCGAGAATCTCAGCCAGCAAACCGCCGGTCTCGCCGGCCTCGACCATGCTGACGTAGAGGCGATTGAACACTTTGGGGTGTTGCGCGAGCGCCTGCGAGAACGAATCGCCGGCTTCGATCCGCTCGGTCACGTTGCGCAGGATCGGTTTGAAGGTCTTGCTCTCGGTCTGCTCCTCCAGCGCCGTCATGGATTGGACCAAAGGCAGGCCGGCAGCCATCATGGTAGCCAACTGGCGGGTAAACACCACCATGTCCTGAGCCTTGACCTTGCCTTGATAACGGGCAACCGCGGCAGCTTTCCGTCCAGACCCCAGCCGCAGTTGCGTCACCACCAAGTTGCGGTTCATCAACAGCGCTGCGGCGCCCGACTGGTCGGCGGCATCAATCTCCCCAGCCATGATCTTGCCCGAGGCATCTCGTGCTTGATAAGTAAATATTGCCATCGAAAATCAAATCTCCGCGTCAACTTGTTGCAGTTAGCGTGCCAGCGCCTTCGTGCGCCGGCGCGGCGCTTCCGCTGCTTCCCACCAGCCATTGGTGCGGGGCGACAGAACACGTTCCCGCCGAATCAGTTCCGCCAGGGCTTCCCGCGTGCCAATGTCATACTCCATCAGCTTGGTCCCCGGCAAGTCTGCGATCTCCCGCAATGTCGGCCAGCGCAACCCGCCGCTGGCAAGCTCGTAACTGTTGAACGCCACCGCCAATTGTTCCCCTTCCCCAATGACCGCGCCGTCGGCCCGCCGCAATTCCAGCGTCCTTTTTCCCGTCTCGGCGCGCGGGTCAAACCGCCAGCGAATCCCCCAGATGCCGCGAAACTCGGGCTTGCCGTGTTTCTCCGCATTCTCGTCGAGAATCTCTCGGAGTTGCGAAGGCCGAAGCTGTGCCACGCCAACGGTATTCTCATACGGTACAATCCGCCACACGTCGGCAATCGTCACCGGCCCCTTGGCGAGCAGTTCGCGCGCGCTCAACAACCCGTGCACCACCGCGTCCACCTTCACCCCGCGCTGTTCCAGCGCCGCGGCGATGGCGCGGCAGATCAGATCGTGGATCGGCGTCTCGCGCTTCGGTCCGCCCCGCGGCGAAATGTCCTCCGCAGCCTCGCCCAGGGGCGTCGCCAGATACCGTTGCGCCCGCTCCAAATCCTCGCGCGCCAGCGACATCAGCGCTTGGTCCGGCCCGACGGTTTCCTCCGACGACAACGTGCGTGACCGGCGTGACACGACCTTGCGTTTCTCGGTGTCGAACACCAAATCGACGCGCCCCAAGCGCCGCCCATGAAACCCGGCCTGCGTGTAGAGGCTTTGCCCGATGCGCAGCCCGTGGAACTCCCGGTGTGAGTGGCCGCCGATGATTACTTCCAGTTCCGGAAACCGCTCCGCAATGGCGCGGATCTGGTTTGCGTGGTCGTCGCCGCGTTCCTTGTAGCCTTGGTGAACAACCAGCACGAACAGTTGCGCCCCAGCCTTGCGCGCCGCTGGCACGATACGACGAAGTGTTTCCACCGAGCCGGCGAACTGCAATCCCGGAATCAGCCGCGGACGGCTCCAGTTCGGAATCCCCGGCGTCGTCAGTCCCATCACCGCCACCTTCACGCCGTCCACTTCCCGGATGATGTAGGGTTCCACACGCGCCAAGCCGACGGCATTCGCGGCCAACACCGGCATCGCGGCCTGCGCGATGCAATTGGTGAGTTTCGCCAAGCCCCAATCGAACTCGTGATTGCCCAGCACCCAGGCGTCATAGCGGAGCGCGTTCATCAAACGAATCATCACCTCGCCGCCCGTCAGCCAACTCACTGCCGTCCCTTGGATCGTGTCGCCATTGTCCACCAACAACACGTTCTGTTCCGAGGCGCGCGTTTGGTGAATGAGCGTGGCGCAACGCGCGAGGTTCTCCACCTGCCCGTGGAGGTCCGTCGTGTGGAGGACAGTAATCCGGACTTCCCGCGCCCAGACCGGGGAAATCAACAACAGCAGCCATAAACAGACAGTTCTCATGATGATTCTCAAACCCGGCTGACAGGCCAGCGACTGCCCCGCCACCTATGCATCACAATCACGAACCTACTTCATCGCGTCGGCGCGATTGGCAATCGTCACTTTGCGAACAACCACGCGTTCGGTCGGCTCGCTCTTTTCGCCGGAACGCCCGGTGCGCGTCGGCACATCGTCAATCTTGCGCAGCGCGTCGTCGCCCTTGATGAGCCGGCCAAAGGCCGTGTACTGACGGTCGAGGAACGTGGCGTCGCCGGTGCAGATGAAGAACTGGCTGCCGGCCGAATCGGGATCTTGCGAACGGGCCATGGAGAGCACGCCGAAAACGTGTTTATTGGCGTTGAACTCGGCTTTGATCCGGTAGCCGGGGCTGCCCGTGCCGACGTTCGGGTTGCCCGGCTCCTTGCTGAGCGGGTCGCCGCCTTGGATCATGAACCCCTTGACGATCCGGTGAAACGCCGTGCCGTCGTAGAATTTGTCGCGCGCGAGTTTCTTGAAGTTGGCGATGGTGTTGGGCGCGTCCTTCTCGAAAAACTCAACGACCATGGTTCCATACGTGGTATCAATCACAGCGACTTCGTTTGTGGTTTCCATCTTGGGCTCCTTCTTGGGTTCCTCTTTGGTTTGTGCGACGGGTTTGCCGCAACCGAACAGCACGAGCGCGGCCATCAGCAAGTGAGTGTGCAGGTAACGCATGGCGCACACTGTACCGAACGGCGTCCACATTGCAAGCGCACGATGGCAAAGAAGGCCGTTCTTTTTTTGACGAGTGGCTGCGCCGATTTGACGGATTACAGCGAATACCACGGCCGGCTACAAAGACGGCACTGCCACACCGCCGGTGACTTTTACACAATTTTGTAACGGTCGTTTCAGAATTGTGTATGGTGTGCGTTGGCCGTGCGTTTCTCGATGATTGCCCTGTCGGTGCTCGTTCCACGTTCGTTCGGACGGTTGCGCTCGTTCCAGTTGAATCTTCCCCACTGTTGATGTTATACTCCGCGCGATAAAGGAGAGATCCCCATGAGCAAGCCCCAGTATTCCGTCGCGCCCAACGGTGAACAGTTCGCCATCCCCGCCCCAGACGAGTACGCGCCAGAAATGGAGCGGCTTGAGTCGCTCGCCGCTGCTGCTCGCAAGGAGGGAAAGGAAATCGTCGTCGTCATGGGCGTCGGTTTCGTCGGCGCAGTAATGGCGGCCATCGTCGCCGACACCGCCGACAAGAAAGGGCGGCCAAGCAAGTTCGTCATCGGCTGCCAGCGGCCGAGCACGCGCAGTTACTGGAAGATTCCGCTCCTCAGCCGCGGCCAGTCGCCGGTCAAGGCCGAGGACCCGGAAGTGGACAAGATGATCGCGCGAACCGTACTCGAAAAGAAAACGCTCACTGCCACCTTCAACAGCGATTGCTTGAAACTGGCCGATTGCGTCGTGGTGGACGTGCAGTGCGATTACGCCAAGCAAGACCTCGGCAAAATGAAAACCGGCGAAGCCGACATGGCGGCGCTCGAAGCGACGATGCGCACCATCGGCGAGAAAATCCCGCCCAAATGCCTCGTGCTCATCGAGACCACCGTCGCGCCGGGCACGACCGAATTCGTCGCGTGGCCGATTTTGAAGAAAGCGTTTGCCGCGCGCGGCCTGAAAGCGACGCCGCTGTTGGCGCACAGCTTCGAGCGCGTGATGCCGGGCCGCGAGTACGTCGCCAGCATCCGCGATTTCTGGCGGGTCTGCTCCGGCTGCAACGCAGAAGCCCGCAAACGCGTTGAAAAGTTCCTGCACGAAGTCCTCAATACGCGCGAGTTCCCGCTGACCGTGATGGATCGCCCCATCGAGTCGGAGACGACCAAGATTGTCGAGAACTCCTACCGGGCGACGATCCTAGCCTTTTTGAACGAGTGGAGCCTCTTCGCCGAGCGCAACGGCGTGGACCTCATCAAGGTCATCAACGCCATCAAGATGCGCCCGACCCACAGCAACATGATCTTCCCCGGCCCCGGCATCGGCGGTTATTGCCTCCCGAAGGACGGCGGCCTCGGCTACTGGGCCTACCAGCACATCCTCGGATTCGAGGACGGCGACGCCGTGTTCAAACTGACGCCGACTGCGATTGACATCAACGATACCCGCGGCCTGCACGTCGCCGAGTTGACGCGCGACGCGCTGCGCAACATGGGCCGCTACATCGCCGGCGCCGACGTGTTGATTTGCGGCGCCAGCTACCGGCAGGATGTCGGCGACACCCGCTACAGCGGCAGCGAACTGGTCACCCGCAAACTCACCGAGATGGGCGCCGAGATGCGCGTCCACGACCCGTACGTCGAACACTGGTACGAGTTGGAAAATCAGGACGTCTATCCCGCGCCCGGCCATTCGTGGAGCCGGTTTTTCCGCAACCAGGACGGCCTCTCGAAAACGCAGGTGCTGAAAGACCTCAAGGCGGCGCTCGACGACGCGGAGGCTGTCATCTTCGCCGTGCCACACCAGGAATATCTCGGTTTGAAACCCGACGACGTGGTGAAGTGGGCCAGCGGCCCGCTGGCGGTAATTGACTGCTACGGCATCCTCAGCGACGACAAGATTCGCCGGTACTTCGAGCTGGGTTGCGAGGTGAAGGCGCTTGGACGCGGCCACATTCAACGCATCAAGGAAGAAGTCCGACGCAAGGGAAAACGGTAGCGCGCACCGTGGCGATTGACCTGACCAGCGACGATTATTTCATGCGCGAGGCGTTGCGCCTTGCGCAGATGGCGTTTGACGCGGATGAGGTGCCGGTCGGGGCGGTCGTCGTCCGTGAAAACCGCGTCATCGCCCGCGCCCACAACCAGGTGGAGATGTTGCGCGACGCAACGGCGCACGCCGAAATGCTCGCCATCACGCAGGCGGCGCACGCACTGGGCGACTGGCGGCTGGAAGGTTGTTCCCTGTTCGCGACGAAGGAACCGTGCCCGATGTGCGCCGGGGCGATCACGCTGTCGCGCGTGGCCCGCGTGGTGTTCGGCGTGCGCGACGACCGGTCCGGCGGCGCGGGATCGGCATTCGATATCACGTCGTGTCCGGGATTGAATCACACTGTTGAGGTTGTCGGCGGCGTGCGCGAGGATGATGCGCGACGATTGTTGCAGGAGTTTTTCCGCGCGAAACGCGCAACAAGTTAAAATCTGGGATTCTGGCGGAGCGAATCCACCAGGTGCAACGCGGTCTGGCCGACGATTTCCAAACTGCGCGGGCTGATCTTGTCGAGCGTGTCCTGCTCGGTGTGCCAGTAGTCGTTCAGGCCGGGGGCGCTGCCGAAGTGGAAGTCAATCAGATCCACCGTTGGAACGCCGGCCAGCGCGAACGGAACGTGATCGTCCATGATGGGTTGTTGATTGAAGCTGAAATAGGAGCGATGGCCGGTGGCCTTGGCGGACTCGAAGACGCGCTGCACCAGGCCGCGATGACTGTTGCCCGGCATGACGATGTGAAGATCCTTGTCGCCCATCATGTCGAGCAAAATGAACGCCTTGATGCGGTCCAGTTGTTTTTTTCCTTTCAAGTCCTCGACAAAAAACATGCTGCCCCACAGGCCGTCGTTGGGGCCGTATTCCTTCACGCACTCTTCACCGTCGAAAAAGACAAACCAGAGGTTGGGCACCCCGGAGGTGACGCGCGCCATCTCCAGGAGAGCGCCCGAACTGGAACCGCTGTCGTTGGCGCCGACAAAGTGCATGGACGGCAGGTATTTGGTGTCGTAGTGCGAGCCGATGATGATGATCTTGCCGGCGCTGCCGCGGCGCGTGCGGGTTTTGCCGATGACGTTGCGGAATTGCAACGGCCCGCGCGGCGTGGGTGCGACGAACGCCTGTTCTTCCACATCAAGACCGTACTCTTGGAGTTGGGTGCTGATGTAGGTGGCGGTCTTGATCAAGGCGGGACTGGCGGTCGGTCGGGGTCCGTACCCCACGATCCGTTCCACGTGCGCATAGGCGCGCTTGCCGCTGAACGCCTGCCAGTCAATCTCCGACGGCTGCTTCGGCCCGCACGCAACGAACCCCACCGTCATGCCCCACACTGCAACAAGGAAACAGTAAACTGTCCGGTAAGAATGCGAGCGCCGCGGCGAATGAAAAGCAGTCACAGGTCTTCGATACCCAGCATGCCGAGCAGGCGCGTCAGGTCCTCGTTGCCGTAATACTCGATCTCGATGCGGCCTTTTTTGCGGCCGTGGCGGAGGTTGACGTGCGTGCCGAGTTTCTGGCGCAACCGCTCCTCAATGGCCAACACCTGCGCCGATTTGCCGGAGACGCTGCCGGTGCCGGTGGCGCGTGCTTTCGCTTCGCCTTTGAGGTGCTCGACGAGTTGTTCGGTCTCGCGGACGGTCAAGCTGCGGCGCAGGACGCGCTCGGCGACGAGCCGCTGTTCCTCGGCGATGGCGAGGCCGAGGATCGCCTTGGCGTGGCCGACGCTGAGTTGGCCGTTCACGAGCCACGACTGGACTTCTTCAGGCAACGCGAGCAAACGGATGGCGTTGGCAACCGTTGCGCGGTTCCTCCCGACCTTCTCGGCAATCTGGTCCTGTGTCAGGTGAAACCGCGTGGCCAGTTGTTCGTAGGCGTGCGCTTCCTCGATCGGGTTGAGGTCTTCGCGCTGGAGATTTTCGATGAGCGCCATCTCCAGCACTTCCTCGTCGCTCGCCTGCCGCACAATCGCCGGCAACGTGGCCAATCCCGCTTGCTTCGCAGCGCGCCAACGCCGCTCGCCGGCGATCAACTCGTATCGCGTCGCACCATCTGCGCCTTGGCGGGTCCGCACCAGCAAGGGCTGGATGACGCCCCGTTGCTTGATGGAGTCGGCGAGTTCCCGAAGGTGTTCGGGATCAAAATCCGTGCGCGGCTGGAACGGACTGGGTTCGATCAAGCCGATGTCGAGCCGTAGCACCTCGTCGCCGCGTGGCGGCTGCGCCACGGGCGCTGGCACCGGCGAACGAACCACCGGCTCAATGTGCGGAGCCTCAGCGGCGACGCTGCGGACAACGCCGCCGCTGATCAATGCGTCAAGTCCCCTGCCCAGCGCCTTCTTTGTCATAGTGGAAATACAACTCCTTGTCACACACTGCAAGTGCGCGCGCTGTTAGTCCAATGCGCCTCGGCTTAACACCTCACATCTCCCTCGCAGGGACAGCTTGTTACTTCTTCCCGCCTTCCAGTTTTGCCAACCGCTGCTGGAGTTTGACGATCTGAACTTCCAGCCCCAAGACAATCACGCCCAACGCAACCACGATCCACGGAAGCAAGTCACTCATACATTCCTCCTCTGGGTTTAGTTTTGAGTTGGGTGCTAGAATAATTGGTCGCGGCGCGAATGCAATCCTTTTTCCCATGTTTTGCTCGTTGTCAGCGGCACGCCCCTTCTGCTAGAGTGCCGCCCCGATGAAAACCCTCGGTGTCATCCCCGCCCGCTTCGGCGCGCAACGGTTTCCCGGCAAACCGCTCGCGCTCATCGCCGGTAAACCGCTCGTCCAGCGCGTCTATGAACAGGCCCGCAAGGCGCAACGGCTCAATGCCGTCGTCGTCGCCACCGACGATGACCGCATCGCCGCCGCCGTCCGCGCCTTTGGCGGCGACGCGGCAATGACATCGCCCGACTGCCCCTCCGGCACCGACCGCGCCGCCGTGGTGGCACGCGAGCGCGACTGCGACCTGATCGTCAACATCCAGGGCGACGAGCCGTTGATGCGTCCCGAGATGATTGACCAACTCATCACCGGCATCGCCGACGACCCGCATTGCGCGATGGCAACCTTGGCGCGGCGGATTGAATCCGCGGATGTGCTGGCGAACCCGAATGCTGTCAAAGTCGTGTTCGGCGCCAACGGCAACGCGCTGTATTTCTCCCGACACCCGATTCCGTTCGTGCGCGACGCCGGCGCGGCGGCCGCGCACCACAAGCATCTTGGCATCTACGCCTACCGGCGCGCGTTCCTGCTGAAGTTCGTCACGATGCCGCCCTCGTCGTTGGAGAAGACGGAAAAGCTGGAGCAGTTGCGGGCGCTGGAGAACGGATTCGCCATCAAAGTGCTGGTCACTCCCCACGATTCCGTTGGCGTGGACACACCCGAAGACGTCAAACTGGTTGAAGAAATCCTGAGAATAACACCATGAAATATGTTTTTGTCACCGGCGGCGTCATCAGTTCCCTCGGCAAGGGACTCACCGCGGCCTCGCTCGGCACACTGCTGGAAAACCGCGGCCTGAAAGTCACGCTCGCCAAGTTCGACCCGTACCTCAACGTTGATCCCGGCACGATGAGCCCGTTCCAGCATGGCGAGGTGTATGTGACTGACGACGGCGCGGAAACCGACCTCGACCTCGGCCATTACGAACGATTCACCCACGCCACGCTTTCGCGACTCAACAACCTCACAAGCGGGCGCGTGTATGCCAACATCATCGAGAAAGAACGGCGCGGCGACTACCTTGGCAAGACCGTGCAGGTCATCCCGCATGTCATCAACGAGATCATCGAGCGGATCAAACTGATCGGCGAGAAGAGCGACGCTGATGTCTTGATTATGGAAATCGGCGGCACCACCGGCGACATCGAAGGATTACCATTCCTGGAAGCCATTCGCCAATTCGCAATCGAAGTCGGCCCGAAAAATGTGCTCTTCATCCACGTCACGCTGGTTCCCTACATCCGGGTTGCCGGCGAAATCAAGACCAAGCCGACGCAACAGAGCGTGGCCAAGCTGCGCGAGATCGGCATCCAGCCGCAAATCCTGATTTGCCGCAGTGAAAAACCGCTCTCGCCCGAAGTGCGCCAGAAAATTTCAATGTTCTGCAATGTACCGGCGGAATGCGTCATCGAGGAGCTTGACGTTGCCAATTCGATTTACGAAGTGCCGATGGCGTTGCGCCAGGAGAACGTGGACGAGCTTGTCTGCCGGTATCTCGGCCTACTGGCATTTGCCAAGCCAATGACCGAATGGGAGAAGATGCTCAAGCGCCTTATCCAGCCGAAATACAAGACCCAGATCGCCGTTGTCGGCAAATACATCGGCCTGCAGGACGCCTACAAGAGCCTCTACGAAGCCATCAAACACGCCGGCGCCGCCAACGATTCCGCAGTCGAGATCGTCCGCGTGGACGCCGAAGACATCGAGCGCGATGGCGCAGCGAAGCACCTTCGCAAGATGGACGGCATTCTCGTCCCCGGCGGGTTCGGCAACCGGGGCATCGAAGGCAAAATCATGGCCGCGCGTTATGCCCGCGAGAAAAAAGTGCCGTACTTCGGCATCTGCCTCGGCATGCAAATCGCCGTCATTGAGTTCGCCCGCAACGTGTGCAAACTCAAAGGAGCCAACTCCACGGAGTTCGAGGCAAAGACACCCCACCCTGTCATCTGCCTGCTCGAAGAACAACGCACCATCACTGACAAGGGCGGCACGATGCGCCTCGGTGCGATGCCTTGCAAACTCGCCGCCGGCACTCATGCCCGACGGCTGTACAACGCCGCGTTGATCAGTGAACGGCACCGCCATCGCTACGAGTTCAACAACACGTACCGCGAGCAACTGACCAAGGCCGGCCTGGTCATTGCCGGCCATTACACGGAGAAAGACCTTGTGGAGGTCATTGAATTGCCGGCGCATCCGCACTTCGTTGCCTGCCAGTTCCACCCCGAATTCAAGTCCAAGCCCTACGACGCGCACCCGCTCTTCCGCGGCTTCATCGAGGCCGCGTTGAAGAAGGCAAAATCAACGACCTAACTTGGCCTGAAGCTCCGCGAGAAACGCGTCGCGGTCGGCGGGCGTGATAATGAAGTTGCGTACAAAACCGCTCTTGCGGCGGAGACGAACAATGCGGCCGCGCGTCCAGAGCGTATTGCACCAGTGTTCGTTCCAGAACGGCGATGCGGTGTCGGCAAACTCGATGTCGCTCAGCGCAATCTTCCGCAACGTCGCGCCAAACAACCTCACCCGCACATAGGCGTCATCCACCGTGTACCGGATCCGCAAGGCCAGCCCCATCACGATCCCAACCAACGCCAATGGCCAAAGCATTTCCGGTTTCATGGCGCGAGATTACCCGCTATACTGCCGCCATGCAACATTTGGTGGACGCTTTTCTGGATCACCTTGCCATCGAGCGCGGCTCGGCGGACAATACTCGTCTGGCCTACACGGCGGACCTTGCGCGGTTCACCGCGTTCCTCCAGCATCACGGCATCACCCAGATCAACGCCCTCCAACGACGGCACATCACCGAGTATCTCATGCATCAACGCAAACGCGGCCTCTCGGCACGCAGCGTCGCCCGGCATCTGGCCGCCGTCCGCATGTTTTGCCGGTATCTCTACCGGGAAAAACTCCTCGCCAACGAGGTCACCCAACTGATTGACACGCCGAAACTCTGGCAGAGGTTGCCGCACACGCTCAGCTACGACGAAGTGGACCGCCTGCTCGCCGTGCCCCCGCCCCACACCAAGCTCGGCCTGCGCGACAAAGCCATGCTCGAGTTGATGTACGCCACCGGCCTGCGCGTGACCGAAGCCGCCACCCTCAAGATCAACGACATCAACCAGGAGGCCGGTTTCCTTCGCGCCCTTGGCAAAGGCAGCAAAGAGCGCATCGTTCCCGTCGGCAAACAAGCCATCGAATGGCTTCGTCGCTACCTGACGGAGGCGCGCCCGCATTTTGGCAAGACACCGCCGGCACGCGGCGAAGTATTTCTTTCCACGCGCGGCACGCCGCTCAGCCGCAAAACCATCTGGCACCACATCAAGAAATACACGCGCGCCGCCGGCATCACCAAGAACATCACCCCGCACACGTTGCGCCACAGTTTCGCCACCCATCTCCTCGAAAACGGCGGCGACCTCCGCGTCATCCAGGAAATGCTCGGCCACGCCGACATCAGCACGACGCAAATCTACACCCACGTGGACCAGGGCCGGCTCAAGGACACCCACTATCGTTACCATCCCCGCTCAGGACGCCGGTAAAAAATGACAGCGGCGGCGACGGAGCACCGCCCTCCGTAGGGTTTCGCTCCGTCGAAACCCGAATGGCATCGCGGAAGTTTTACTCGATTTTTTCAAACCCTCTCGGTAGAGTGCCCGTCAGTTGCTGCTGGATTTCAGCTTCGGAGCGAAGTCGGTCGAAGGAGGCCCGAAGTTCACATCCTGCCGCACGACAACCGGAGCGAGCGATGCCGTTGCAACAATTGCAGGAAACGATTGGCCACCAATTCAAGAACAGCGATCTTCTGGTCGAGGCGTTGACACACCCGTCGTTGGCGCACGAGAAAGGACGGGTGAACAACCACAACCAGCGCCTTGAGTTTCTCGGCGACGCGGTGTTGCAGTTGATGTTGACCGACAAGATTTACGCGCTTCACCCCGATTTACCGGAAGGCAAGCTGACCCAGATTCGCGCCCACCTCGCCAACCGCCACGCGCTGTACCAGCGCGCCAAGGCCATCGCGCTGGGCGGCTATCTGCGGCTCGGCAAGGGCGAGGAGGCCAACGGCGGCCGCGAGCGGCTCTCCAATCTCGCCGACGCGTACGAGGCGTTGATCGGCGCGGTGTATCTTGACGGCGGCGTGCGGGCCGCCCGCAAATTCGTCAACCAACAGTTCCGCCAGGAGTTCAAACAGGTCCGCCAATCAACGCCCCATCACAACCCCAAGGGACAGCTCCAGGAATTGCTTCAGGCCAAGTCGCCCGCCAATCCCGTCTATCGCGTCATCCACGAATCCGGCCCCGATCACAACAAGTATTTCGAGGTGGTCGTCGCGTGGGATGGAAAGGAACTTGGACGCGGAAACGGTTCCAGCAAGAAACACGCGGAAACAGCAGCCGCGCTCGCCGCCTTGAACAATTTGCCGCGGGAATAGGCGCTTCAGCGTCCTACATTTCCACCAGCAACCAGTTTCCCGATGCGGCCTCTATTGAACGCACAGTTGGAGTTCTTGTCCGGACTTGAGGGTAATGGGGATGCCGGCGGCAAGCTCGTTGCCGGTAAACGTGCGGTTGCCGACGGTGTAGCGTTTACCGGCCTCGACGGTGAACCATTCGGGAAATTGGTTGATGCGCGGGTAATCGAGCGGCAGGCGCATGTTGGTCTTGTGACGCGGACGGTCGAAGATCAGTTTGCCGGTCCACGGCTGGTCGGCGGTGAGGCTGATGAGCAGCTTGTCGCCGTCGCGCGCTGCGCCGACTCGCACATCGGGGCGCCACGGTTCAACCGTGCAGCCTTGCGTTTTCCAGAGCGCGTACATCAACGAGGTGCGCGCGGAATTGCCGTCGCCGTGCCAGCCTTCGATGACGCCGTCCGGTTGTTGCTTCGCCCACATGGTTTTGATTTCGGTGTCAACCCACTCGAACGCGGACGCGATGGGTTCGCGATTCAAGAGCGTGATGGCGCCCTCGATGGAATCGGCGTAGCCGTCGGCGGTGTTGCTTTGGCACATGCCGCCTTGGCCGGTGTAGTGTTCTTTCAGGTTGCTCAACGCCTTGCGGACGGCATCGCGGTAGGCGGTCGTGCCATCCAACAGATAAACCGTATAGAGGCCGTCGTAGTTGTAACCCCAGTTGTCGGTCAACGCGGTGGTGTGCTCGCCGGTGCGGTTGTTGACTTTGAGATAAACCAGGCCGTGCTCGTTGCGCGCGACTTTCAGGAGATGATCGTACAATTCGCGCAGCGGTTTCTCGTAGGCTTTCTTCTTTTCCGGCGCGGCGTAATGGCAGGCGACGTAGAGTTCGGAGAGGCCATTGATGACTTCGCAGGAATGATCGCCGAGCTTGAGTTCCGCGATGTCCCTCGTCGGGTGCTGGTTGCCGAGCAGGTAGTAATCGCCAAGACGAATTGCCCAGTCGAGATACTTCCGCTCGCCGGTGAACCAGTAGAGCCGTGAACAGGCTTGGAGGAGATCGCCGTTGACCTCAAAGTTCAGGGTCGGGATTTTTCCGAACGGCGTCTCGACGGTCGCGTTTTTCCAGATGTCGTCAACGATGCCGATGGCGCGTTCGCTCCACGGACTGGCGCCGAGCCATTCGGTGATGGGCAGCAGGCCGTCCTTCACATACTCGGCGCCCTCGAAAATGAGGGCGTCGAGGTCAACCTTCTCGCGCCGCCACGCCTGTGTGGCAAACGACCAGTCCTCCGGCAGCCGGTCCACGCGGCAGGTCAGTTTGATTTCCGTCCGCAACATCTCCAGCATTCGTCCCTCGAACAACGCGCGGTCGGTCATCGCCGCCGTCAAGACCATGAACGGATAATTGTCGGCAGCCGCGTCGCGTCCGTTCCAGTAGTCGGAGCCGCGGAAATTGCGCGGAATGAGACCGGTTTTCGGGTCAGCGCGAGCCAGCCAGCCAGCCACGAATTTCCGGCACCGGTAAAACGCCTCAGCGGCTTGCCGCGCGTTGTGTTCAGCCAGCGACGGGTTTGCCGGTTCGCGGTCCCAAATCGTGCGCATCTCGGGAAACGCCTCCACCGGCTTGGCCGGTTCCAAAGTCACGGGGACTTTGTCCTTCGTCGTCACTTGGACCGCCGAGAGAAACGCCGGTTTCCCGGCGGGAGCTTTCTCCAGTGTGACTTCGCAGCGGTCGCCGGTCACGCCGTCGGGCATCGGGACGGCCAGCCAGCGAAAACCGTCGTAGCCGCCGCCGGTGACGTCCACGGACTTGCCGTTGATTCTCACACGGGCAGCGCGTTGGTCGTTCTTGGAACCCCATTTCAGCGCGAGCACGTGACCGGGCTGCGGCGCAACGGGGATGGTAAGTTTGATCGGGCCATCGCCGAGGTATTTGTAGCGTTCGCCGGCGTACGATTGGGTGGCGTCGTCGAATTTGATCCCGGACGCCGCGAGAGCGAGAAGCAAGAGGAGGGGTTTCATTGTGCGATGCGGACGGTGGCGCCGCTGATCAGGGAGTCGGACGGGTTGAGGATCACGCGGTCAGTGGTCGCGACGCCTCCGAGAATCTCGACGATGGGACCGAAATCGCGTCCGAGCTTGACGGAGCGCAATTCGACCTTGTTGTCCGACGGGACGACGCCTACTTGCGGTCCTTCGGCGCGGAACAACAACGTGTTGGCGGGCAACGTCAGCGCCGCTTCCTGTTTCGCCTCGGTCAATCGCACCTGCGCGAAACTGCCGGAGAAGATTTCCCTTTTCTTGTTGTCCACTTCCAATTCCGTGAGCAACGTCCGCGAGTCGGCGGACATCGCGCCGGAGGTGCGCACGACCGTGGCGGCAAACACGCGCCCCGGCAATTCCGGAATGGTCAGCTCGGCGGTTTGTCCGGGCGCAACACTGCGCGAGAAACTTTGCGGCACCCGGACGAACACGCGCAGTTTGTGGGTCTGAGCGATTCGAAACAGTTCCTTGCCAACCGAGTCGGCAAGCAGCAGGTCGCCAACATCCGTGTTGCGGGCCACGACGACGCCATCAAACGGCGCGGTAACGCGGGTGAATGAAAGAAGATCAGCGAGCCGGCGAACATTGGCTTTGTTGGCTTCCACCACCGCGACCTTGAGTTTGTGATCGGCGTCTTTTTCCGCCGTTTCCTGCTCACTGACGTTGCCGCTGCGCAACAGTTCAGCCCACCGGGCCGCAGTGGCTTTGGCGATGACAAGCGATGCCTCGGCCTGCGCCAGCTCGGCGCGGGCGCGGAGAAGGTTCTGCTCCAGTTCGGGCGCGTCAAGCTCGGCAAGCAATTGGCCGTTGGTGACGTTCGCGCCGATGTCAACCAACCGCTGTTTGAGGTAGCCGCTCGCACGCGCATAAATCGGCGCGTCAATCCACGGCTTGATCTCGGCCGACAACGGAAGCCCCAGCGTCGTCTGGCCCGGCGACGGAGCGACCACGGCGACCGTCGGCACCGCGAGTTCTTCCATCTCGGCGCGCAGGGCGGCCTGTTGCTGCTTGCGCGGAACGATGCCGGCCGCGGCGCCGGCCACGATCAGCACGACCGCAACCAATCCGGCGTTGCGAAGCATGTGCGACGATGCGGTTTTCGGCGGCTCGTTCATGGCTGGGTGTTTACGTCTCCTTCAACGCCGGGTCAAGCTCCGACAGAGACGGCTTCGGCGCGCGCCGATGCAACAGACTGAACACGACGGGAACGAAAAACAACGTCGCCAACGTCGCCACGGCAAGCCCGCCGATCGCAGCCCGGCCGAGCGGCGCATTTTGTTCGCCGCCCTCGCCGAGGCCGAGCGACATCGGCAACATGCCGATGATCATCGCCAGCGCCGTCATCAGCACCGGCCGCAACCGCCCCACGCCGGATTCCCAGGCGGCTTCGAGAGCGGGCATGCCTTCGCGGAGATTGTTGCGCGCAAAAGTGACGACGAGCACGGAGTTGGCGGTGGCCACGCCGAGGCACATGATGGCACCCATCAACGCCGGGACGCTGAGCGTGGTAAACGTCAGGTGCAACGCCCAGACGACGCCGGCCACGGCGCCGGGCAACGCGGTGATGATGATGAACGGATCGAGCCAGCTCTGGAAGTTGACGACCAGCAGCAGGTAAATCAGCGCAATCGCCATCACAAACCCGATGCCCAAGCCGACAAAACTGCTCCGCATCGTTTCGGCCTGGCCGCGCAACATGATGGAACTGCCGCGCGGAAGTTCCTTTTCAAATTCCGGAATGATTTTCCGCAAATCCCGCAGGACGCCGCCAAGATCGCGACCGCTGACGCCGCCGAAAACATCAATGACCGGCAGGATGTCGCGATGCGAAACAACCGGCGGCCCCATCGACCGGGACACCTCGGCGACGTTGGCAAGCAGTTGAGCATCCCCTTCGCCGGGGCGGCTGGCGTTGATGGGAATCGCCCGCAGCGCGTCAATCGAATCAATCTGATGTTCCGGCACACGCACGCTGACGGAGTACTGGATGCCGAGAAGCGGATTGAGCCAATAGCTTCGGCGCACCTGCGAGCTGCCGCTGAGGCTGAGCAGCACCGACTCGGCCACGTCGCGTTCCGTGAGTTCCATCTCGGATGCCTTCGTGCGGTCCACGACGAATTCCAGTTTCGGACGGTCGCCGGGCTGTTGGATGCGGACATCCACGGCGCCGGGGATGTGGCGGATTCTCTCGACCATCCGTCGGGCGATGTCCCGATTGGCCGCTTGATTGCGACCGAGGATCTGGATGTTAAACGGCGCCGGCAGGCCGAAGTTGATCGTCTGGCTCACAATGTCCGCCGGCAGGAAATAGAAAAGGACGCCGGGAAACTCCCGGTTCAACCGGTGCCGCAAGGCGCGCACGTATTCATCCGTTGGCCGGTGCCCGCGATGCAACGAGACCAGGATATCGGCGTCGCCGGTGCCGACAACGCCGCTGTCGCTGTAACTGAGATTGATGCTGGAGTTGGGGATGCCGATGTTGTCCACGATGCCGACCAGTTCGTGCGCGGGAATTTCCTTGCGGATGACGGCCTGGATTTCGTCCACCAACTTGGCGGTTTCCTCGATGCGCAGCCCGCTGCGTCCGCGGATGTGAAGCCGGAACTGCCCGGCGTCAACCGATGGAAAGAAGTCCTGCCCGAGTGGCGGGATCAGCAGGCAGGTCCCGCCGCAGAATGCCAGGAACAACACGGCGAAAGCCATTCGCTGCTGGAGAATCAAGCCCAGCAGTTGACGGTATTGTTCGCGGAAGCGATTGAAGCCGCGCTCGAAGGCGTTCTGCAAGAGCGCGAATGGACGGAAGATGATCGGGACATGAGCGGCGTCGGCGAGGTGGCCGTGGTAGTTGACGTTGCGGTACAGCCACATGACAAGCGTCGGCACCAGCGTGCGCGAGAAGATGTAGCTGGCGAACATGGCGAACACGACCGCCTTGGCCAGCGGCGTAAAAAGATAGCGCGCGGTGCCGGTCAGGAAAAACATCGGCACGAACACGATGCAGATGCAAATCATCGAGACGAACGCCGGCAGCGCGATCTCTTGCGCGCCGTCCAGAATGGCCTGGACGGTGGATTTGCCGAGCGCCAGTTGCCGGTGAATATTTTCGATGGTGACCGTCGCCTCGTCCACCAGGATGCCGACCGCGAGGGCGAGGCCGCCGAGCGTCATCAGGTTGATTGTTTCGCCGAGCGCGCTGAGACACGCGATGGAAGTGAGAACGGAAAGCGGGATGGAAAGCGCGATGATGAGCGTGCTCCGCCACGAGCCGATGAACAGGAGGATCATCAACGCCGTCAGCGCACCGGCGATCAGTCCTTCCTTGAGGACATCGTTGATGGCGGTCCGCACAAAGATGGATTGATCGGCGAACTCCTTGACCTGCACTTCGGTGGTGAGCGTCTTGAGGACACGGGGCAACAATTCCTTCACGCCGTTGGCGACTTGCAGCGTCGAGGCGCCGCCGCTCTTGTAAATCGTCAGCAAGGCGCTGCGAATGCCGTCTTGGCGGACAATGTTGCGCTGCGGCGCGTAGCCATCGCGGACCTGCGCGACGTCGCGAATGCGGATCACGGCGCCGCTGACGGTCTTGATGGGCAGATCGTTGAGTTCCTCGATCAACCGGGGGCTGGTGTTCAACTCGATGTCGTACTCGGTGGCGCCGATCTTGGCCGTGCCGGTGGGATACGCAAAGTTCTGCGCATCGAGCGCGTTCACGATGTCCACAGGGGCGAGGTTCTTGGCCTTCAACGCCGTGAGATCAAGATCCACCGACACGACCCGCTGGCGGCCGCCATACGGAGCGGGAATAGACACGCCCGGCACCGTGATGAGCCGGGGACGGATCTGGTTCATCGCCACGTCAAACAATTCGGCCTCGGAAAGATGCGCGCCGCTGATCCCGAACTGGAGAATGGGGACCGTGGAAGCGTTGTAGCGGATGATCAACGGCGGCGTCACGCCCGTCGGCAAATTGCGAAGAATCGTCTGACACGAGGAAGAGACCTCCGAGAGGCCGGCATCTATCGAGGCCCCCGGTTGGAGAAACACCTTCACGACCGCGATGCCATTGTAGGAAGTGGATTCGAGATGTTCAATGTCGCTGACCGTGGTCGCCATGATGCGCTCGCACATATAGGCGATGCGTTGCTCCATCTCCTGCGCGTTCAAGCCGCTGTATTGCCAGATGACACTGACAACCGGGATGTCAATGGACGGAAAGATATCCGTCGGCGTGCGCAACAGCACGAACGGAGTCAGCAACAACAACAGCAGCGCCGTCACCACAAACGTGTACGGCCGCCGCAACGCTAATCGGACAATCCACATAAGACGATACGCAAACCTCGCCACGACTCGACGGCATTGGTCAAGGTAAAAAGACGGAAAAGTTCCATTACAGCACCGCCTTGGCCTGCGCGAACACCGCATCGAACATCAGTTCGGTCAGCTTCCCGGTGTTGGTGTTCTGGCGGCTCGGATGATACGACGCAATCAACACCGGATTGAAATCGCACCGGCGATTGTGGGCAAACGACGGCAGCGGCGCGATGCCGCGCGTCTTCAGGTACGTCTCGAAGGCAATCCGTCCCAGCGTGATTACGACCTTCAGATTCCGCAGCGCATCGAGTTCTTCGCGCAAAAACTGATTACAGTTCGCGATTTCTGAGGGTAACGGTTTGTTGCCCGGTGGCGCACAATGAATCGCCGCCGTGATGTAGCAGTCAATCAGCCGCAATCCATCGTCGCGCCGCTCCGAGGCCGGTTGGTTCGCGAAACCCGCCTTGTGCAAGGCGCGGTAGAGCCAGCGCCCCGATGAATCGCCGGTGAACATCCGTCCGGTTCTGTTCGCGCCATGAGCAGCGGGGGCAAGACCGATTATCAGAACATGCGCGCTCAAGTTGCCGAAACTTGGGATTGGCTTGCCCCAGTATTCCCAGTCCCGAAACTCACGTTTCTTTTCGCGTGCAACCCGTTCCCGCCACGCTACCAGACGCGGACAACGCCCGCAGGCAATGATGCGGTTGTTGAGTTCACCCTGCACGGAACAACTGCCCCATTTTCTTGCCGAGGACCTTGCTGGCGGCGAACAGGCTTGCAGCCAAGAGCAGCATCCCCAACACACCGAGCGCACTGGCCACGCTGGGCGCGTTTGGTTCAATTCTTCCCATCAGCGAGTAGATGGCTTTGGTGATCGGATAAAACTTTTCGCGCATCGCCAGAATCAGGCTGTCGCTGACCTCCAACATCGCATAGCTGAACGTCAACACCGTTCCCGCCACCAAGTTTGCCATGACCAACGGAATCGTAATCTTGCGCAGTGTCCGCCATGCCGACGCGCCGAGGTTCAACGATGCTTCTTCCAGCGTGATGCTCGTCTGTTGGAACCCGGCGTACGCGGAGCGGACTATGTACGGCAACCGACGGACCGAGTACGCCACGACCAGCAGAACGGTCGGATTGTCGCGCGGATTGAGCCAGTCGAGTTTCCAGTTGAACCCGCCGACATAACCGAATGCCAGCACCAATCCCGGCAACGCCAACGGCAACATCGCCATCGCGTCGAGCACCGACGCGCCGGGAATCTTGCGGCGCGTCAGCAGGTACGCGATCATGACGCCGAGCACGAGGTCAACGCCGGCGCTCAACGAGGAGTAGAACAGGCTGTTGCGGACACTGGAGACGGTTAGCGGATGCGCAAAAACTTCCATGTAATGATCAAAGGACATCTCGCTTGGCAGCACGGTAAAAAACCAGCGGTCGGCCAGCGATTGCAGCACCACACTGGCGTGCGGCACCAACGCCATCGCCACGACCGCGCCGATGCCTGCGAGCACCAGCGCCGCGCGCCAACCGCTCAACCGCCGTTCGCTGCCCGCCGTGTGGCCGCGCGCGAGCATCTCGTAGCGTTTCGCGCCGACGAGGCGTTTCGACACGACGAACAACGCCACGGTCAACAGCAACACGACACAAACAAGCACGTAGCCCATCGGGTTGGTGCCGACATCCGTCACACGGTCGAAGATTTGGACGGACACGACGCGCGACAGCCCGAAGATCAACGGCGTGCCGAGATCGGTGAACGCCCAGATGAACACCAGAATCGCCCCTGCAAAACATCCCGGCACAATCAGCGGCAGCGTGACCGTGCGGAACACGCGCCACGGCGGCGCGCCCATGTTCTCCGCCGCCTCGCGCAAAGTTGGATCCACATTCGCCATGGCCGCCGACACATTCAGGAACATGATCGGGTAGAGGTTCAACGTCAGCATGATGACGACGCCCCAGAAGCCGCCGCCGCCGAGCCAATCAATGTTCAGGCCAAACAGGAGATTCACTGAACCGAACGTGCCGAAAAATTGTCGCATCCCGATGGCGCCGACAAAGGGCGGCAGAATCATCGGCGCGAGCAGCAACGCGCTCAGCAGCGTCTTGCACGGGAAATCGTACCGGGTGAACAAGTGCGCCAGCGGCAACGCCAGCAGCGTCGTGAAAATCGTCACCAGCGCGCCAATCAGGAAACTGTTTGTCAACGCGCCCACGACCAGCGGGCTGCGGAATGCCATTGCGAAGAATTCCAACGTGAACCGCCCGTCCACAACAAACGCACCGCGCAACATCCACACCACCGGATAAACAAGAAACAACCCGAAGAACGCGGCCAGCCCGGCCAACATCGCCACAGTCCCCGGTGTGAAGGCGCGCGGTTTCATGTCTGTCTGGAGGGACGCGCTCCGTCGCGTCCGTGGTTGCCCGGCGGCCACAGAGTTCGGCGCAGGTCTCCTGACCGCGCCGCTTCGCTTGTACGATGGGAGACCTTCGGTCGGGTTGTGTGCGAGGTCAGGAGACCTTCGCACAACGGCGAGCAGCACAACAATGATCTGGATGTGCGATCTTCCATCCCCTACCCTCGCAACGCGATCACGTCGTTGGGACGAACCGCGCAGGTCACGCGCTGGCCGGGTTGCGCGTCCGCGGCACATTCGAGTTCGCCAATCGGTGTTGTGATGCGGACGTGATGACTGTCTAGCACAGCGACGACGTTGCCCTCGATGAAGTGGGCCGCGCCGAGGAACTCGCTCACAAACGCACTGCGCGGGCTTCGATACAATTCCAGCGGCGTGCCGACTTGTTCGATGCCGCCGTCGCGCATCAACGCGATCCGGTCAGCCAGCGCCAACGCCTCTTGTTGGTCGTGCGTGACGTAGATCGTGGTCAGCTTGGTCTCGCGATGGATCCGGCGAATCTCCTCGCGCATTTCCAGACGGAGCTTGGCGTCGAGGTTCGAGAGCGGTTCATCGAGCAACAACACATCGGGTCGGATCACCAGCGCGCGCGCGAGCGCAATACGTTGTTGCTGGCCACCGGAAAGCTGGGCGGGGCTGCGCTTGGCGTAGTCGTTCATCTGGACGATGGCAAGCGCCTCCTCGACACGTCGAGAGCGTTCCGCGCCGGTGACTTTCCGGACATCGAGTCCGTACGCGACGTTCTCGAACACGTTCAGATGCGGCCAGAGCGCGTAGTTCTGGAAGACCATGCCCGTGTTGCGACGGTTCGGCGGCACGCCGTTCATTGGTCGCGGGCCAAAACGGATCTCGCCGGCGTCGGGCTGGTAGAAACCCGCGAGCAGACGCAACAGCGTTGTCTTGCCGCATCCGCTCGGTCCAAGCAGGAAAAACAGTTCGCCATCGGCCACGTCGAGTGACACGCCGTTCACCACGAGCGTCGAGTCAAATCGTTTAGTGAGGTTTCTTAGTATAACGTTCATAAGCCCAGCGTTGCCATTCGAGTTCTTTGCGCAGCCGGAACCGCGTGTCGCGCCACTCGCCCTTTGCCAGCCGCATCGCCTCCTCTTCGCCCACCGGCGGTCGCACGTCCAGCGTCCCGCGCCGCGCCGCCGCGATCAGTTCGGGATGCACGTCAATGATCGTCGCGCCGATCAGGGAGTTCACAACGCTGCTGCGCGCCGCATCCTTGGAGGCATCGTACTGAAACGAGATCGGTTCGGCAAACGGATTGATCGTGACGAGCGACACCTCGTGCCATCGCCCGTAGAGCGCGGGCCGCACACTCATTCGCTCAATGGAAAACCGTTGCGCGCCGCCCGGATGACCGCGCGGCAACATGAAGAGGTTCTGACCCGTTTCCGAGAGACAAAACTCCACGAACCGCTGCGCCAGCGTCCGGTGCGGTGCGCCGCGCAGAATGCCGATGCAGTCGGGATTGACGACCACGCAATCGCGCGGCAACACAAATCCCATGTTCTCCTTGCCCGTGGCGGCGATCTGGGTGAGCGCGTAGAAATCTATTGCGAGCGCGTAGGCCGTGTTGCCGATGGCGCATTGTTTGGCCGTCGTGCTGGAGAGCCGGTCGAAGTGCCGTACTTTCGAGCAAAGCTGATAAATGATCCCCCACCCGTCATCCCATCCGTATCGTTGGAGCAGCATCTCATAAATCACGTGCATCGTGCTGCTGGCGCGCGGGTCGCTGGACGCGACCGAACCGATGAGCGCCTGTTCCGCCAGTTCCCGCCACGTGGACGGCACCGGCCAGCCACGCGCCGCCAGCACGCGCTTGTTGTACAAGATGCCAAACCCCGACAACGCCGTGCCAAACCAGCGACATCCATCGTCGTAGATTGGCACGCCTCCCAGTTGCGACGGAATCCCGTCGAGCGCGGGCTGATACCGTTCCAACAAACCTTTCCGGTTCAATTCGAGGAACGGCTCGATGCCGCCGCCGAAAAACAGATCAATCCCAATCCCATCTGGTCGTTGTTGGAACTCACTGAGAACGAACTTCACATTGGAATTGCCGCCGCCGACATCACGCCAGTCCACCTCGACCGTCGTGCCGTGTTGTGCACGATGCCAGTCCGAGAACGCCCGCGCAAACTCAAACCGAATCCCCTCCCAATGCGGCGAGATGATGACCAGTTTTTCAGAAGCATCGAGTGCCCGCGCCAAAAACGATACCAGAATGACGACTTTTGCACCTCTCTTCAGAAAGTGGTGCATGGTTTTCCTTGCTGACTGCGCGTCACAAGGCGGCGACGCGTGGCATCCTCGCCTTATGCTTGTGCGACTTTATCGGCGGATATTGAGCCCTGTCATCACACTTGTAACCTTGACCTGTGTAGAATTATTTGCGGTATCAGTAATGGTTACAGTGACAGTGCCAACGCCATTCTTGGTGCGCGTAACAGCAAATGTATTGGCGCTACGCTTGGCAATATCATACCCGGTGGGGTTAGAGCAAGTTACCGTGTAGGCGGGACGTCCTCCACTAACCGTAACAATTGCAGGGGGCTTGCCAAGACCGGTTTTGGCGGGATCAACAGTGGCAGTCAATGGCGCGCTTGATGGAGTGCGGACATTGAGACCTTCGAGCTTGAAGACCACACGGGCAATGTTTGTGCTCGTCTGTCCCGATGCCCCGTTGTAGGCAAGAAAAAACAGCACACCAACGAGAGATGCTGTTATCAAACTTTTCCAGGCTTTTGTAGCTGTCATATGAGTTCTCCTATGTTAGTGGCGTCTGCTTCCACGTCGTTTACCAAACCCAATCTACCCGGCGCAGAATAAAAGCCCCAACAAACAAAGTCAATACCGGCCCTTTCCCAAAAGTCACAGGGGGATAAACACACGACAACGTGCTTAATTCCGGTTGCGAATAGCGAGCAGGTGCAGCAGGTGCGTCAACGCCGACAGAAACGCGGCGACGTAGGTCCACGCAGCGGCGTTGAGAACTTTGCTGACACCTTCGGCTTCATCCGCCACCACCACGCCGCTCTCGCGGAGAATCTGTTTGGCACGGCGGCTGGCGTCGAACTCGACGGGCAACGTGATCAGTTGGAACGCCGTCAGGGCGGCATAAACAAAGATGCCGAGCGTGATGAAACCCATGATGCCAAACCAAAAGCCGCCAATCACCACAAACGGCAATAGTTGCGAAGCGATCATCGTGACGGGCACCACGGTCATCCGCACCTGCAACGGCCAGTAGGCGTTCTTGTGCTGGATGGCATGGCCGCACTCGTGCGCCGCGATACCGACCGCTGCCACCGATTCACTGTCATACACACCGGGCGACAGGCAAAGCACCTTTTTCGACGGATCGTAGTGGTCGCCGAGCCATGATTCCGTCCGTCGCACCTGAACATCCCCAATGCCGGCGTCGCGCAGAATCAGCGTGGCCACTTCGGCACCGGTGAGACCGCGCAATGTGCGCACCCGCGAAAAGCGTTTGAACGCGCTCGACACACGGATTTGGGCGATGATCGCAATCACCGTCGCTCCGATGATCAGCAGCCACGTTATGGAAGTAGGCGACATGTTGAATTCTCCTCGTTCGCCCGGTTAGATAGCACAAGAGCCAAAAGCGTTCAACCGTTCCCACTGTATTGCGCGCAGTTCAGAGTTTTGTGCAAGAACGTTGCCGTCCCGGCGGTTTCAGGACAAATCCCGGCCGCCGGGACGGCGGCCTCTACACGCGAATTTTCCCCGTGTCCGTTGCAGTATTGACTTTGGGCGGTGAAATCGGTTTCATGCTGCTTCCATGAACACCAATTCACGAAAAGAAAAACTAACTGAACTATTGCGGTTATCGCATGAACTTGGAAATCCACTGCGCTCGCTGGCCATTCTCGGCGAGGGCAACACCTCGGTGCGCCTCGACGAGAAGTCCTTTCTCGTCAAGGCCAGCGGCACCTGCCTTGGCACGTTGAAGGAAGACGAAGCCGTCGAGTGCAGTTTCGAGGCCATCCACGCGTTGCTGAAAAAGAAGAAACTCGGCGACAAAGAGGTGGACGCCGCGTTGATGGACGCCCGCGTGGACAAGACGAACGGACGCAAGCCATCGGTGGAAGCGCTCTTCCACGGCTATTTCCTCTCGTTGCCCGATGTCGGCTTCGTCGGCCACACCCACGCCCCGGCGGTGACCGGCATCCTCTGTTCGCGTCGCGCAAAAGAGTTCGCCAAGAAACGCATCTTCCCCGACGAAATCGTCTGTTGCGATGTCGAGTCGGTTCTGGTTCCGTACACCGATCCCGGTCTCGTGCTGGCGCATGCCGTTCAAAAAGCCACTGAAGAGTACCGTGCCCGCCGTGGTCGCGTGCCCCGCGTTGTGTTGATCCAAAACCACGGCATCGTCACGCTCGGACGCACCGCCGACGGCGTGCTGGCCGCAATGTTGATGGCAGAGAAAACGGCCCGAATCTGGACCGCAGCCGCCACGCTCGGCGGGCCGAACTTCATGACGCCGCACAACGTCGCTCGCATCTCCGGGCGTCCCGACGAGGCATACCGCCGCAAGGTGTTAAAGGTTTGAACTGAACTGAGCAGAAATTGCTTTTCAGAGGGGCTTCGCATGGGCGCCAGCAGGGGGGTTAAGATGGGCATAAAATAGTCCTATCGTTCCACCCTTAACCGCAATGCCGATTAGATATTTGGGGTGTGTTTGTAAGTAATTGATAATTATTTACTTCCGGTTTCATCGCGATTTTGCTTTAACGTCGGGATGCACCACAAACATTCCTGCAAACAACCCCGCCATGCA